>NZ_JAODBE010000177.1 GCF_025463795.1 Amnibacterium sp. | reverse complement strand
GCGGCACCGCGAGCGGCGCGGCCGCTGTGCGGCGGGGCGGCGCCGCGCTCGCCGAGGTCCTGGCGAGGATCGACGCCGGCTCGCAGCCGACCGCGGAGGCGCTCCAGGCCCGGCTCGCGGCCGACGGGCTCTCCCCCGCGCAGATCGCGGACGCGCTCGCCGTCCTCACGCCCGGAGCGACCGCGGTCCACCGGGCCGCGACGAGCGCCACCGCCCTCGCCGCGGGGGCCTCGAGCGTCGCCTCCGGCGCGAGCCGGGTGGCCGCAGGGACGCGCAGTCTCGCCGCCGCAGCACCGGCCGTCGCCGGTGGTGTCGCGAGCGCCGCGTCCGGGGCGACGGAGGTCGCCGACGGGGGCGCCACCCTCGCCACCGGCGCCGGGCGGGTCGCCTCCGGCACGGCGTCCGTCTCGGCGGGCGCTCGATCCCTGGCCTCGGGCGTGAGCAGCGCCGACCACGGCGCCACCACGCTCGCGAGCGGGGCGAGATCCGCCGAATCCGGCGCCGCCACCCTCGCCACGGGCACGAGCAGCCTGGCGACCGGGGCCGAGAAGCTGCACGACGCACTGGCCTCCGGAACCACGAGGATCCCCGCGACGACCGCTGCGACCCGCTCGGCGGAGGCCACCGCGATCGGCGACCCCGCCGCTGTCGCGACGACGAAGGCCACGAGCGCCGGGATGTACGGGGCCGGACTCGCACCCTTCTTCCTCAGCCTGTCCTCGTGGATCGGCAGCTATGCCCTGTTCCTGATCCTCCGGCCGCTCTCCCGCCGGGCGATCACCGCGGTCCGGGCGCCCCTGCGCATCGCGCTGGCCGGGTGGCTGACGCCCGCGCTGCTCGGCATCGCCCAGATGCTCGGCCTCTACCTGATCGTCGCCGGGCCGCTCGGCTTCTCGGTGGCCTCGCCCGTCGCGATGCTCGGCGTGCTCGCCCTCACGGCGGCGACGTTCGCGGCGATCCTCCTCCTGCTGAACGCCGCCCTCGGCAGCGTCGGCCAGTTCCTCGGCCTGATCCTCATGCTCGTGCAGCTCGTGACGGCCGGCGGCACGTTCCCGTGGCAGACCCTGCCGGCGCCCCTGGCGGCGATCCACCGCGCGCTGCCCATGTCGTACGCGGTCGATGCCCTGCGGCAGGCGATGTACGGCGGCGACGCCGGCCTCGCCTGGGGCGACGTGGGCGTGCTCGCGATCTGGCTGGTCGCGGCGGTGGCGCTGACGGCCGCGGTGGCGGCACGGATGACCCGGCACCGCACGCTGCGCGACCTGCAGCCGAGCCTGCTGGGCAGCTGATCGTCAGTCGCCGGGCGTGAGCTCCTCGAGGGTCGCGATCGTGCGCGGTGCGCCCTGCACCCGCTCGAACTCGGTGCGGGCCCTCGAGGCGAGGGCGATGGCGGCGCCGGTGTAGGCGGTCGCGACGAGCGCGGCGGCGGGACCGCCGCCCATCCGCTTGCCGAGGGCCTGCCAGACCGCGACCGAGCCGAACAGGACGCCCATGGCGCCTGCCGCGGCCGCACCGCCCGCGAGGCCCGCGCCCTTGGCGGCCTGCTTCGCCGAACCGGTGAGCTCGGCCTTCGCGAGGTCGATCTCGCGGCGGATCAGGGTGGACACCTCGCGGGTGCCCTGGTTGACGAGCCCGGAGAGCTTCATCCGGGCCTTCGAGGAGAACTCCGCTGCGTCGCTCATGGCTCCATCGTCCTCGGGTCCGGTGGGCGGAGCCCGGGAACGGGGGTGGGAAGGATGGTCACCCCCGTTCCCGGCGGTTCAGGACCGCAGGTTCTGCTTGGCGTCCTGCGCCTGGCCCTGCAGGTCGTCCCTGGCGTCCTGCGCGGAGCCCTGGATGTTCTGCTTCGCCTCCTGCGCCTGGTCCTTCACGTCACCGGCGGCCGACTGCGCCTCGCCCTTGACGGCCTGCGCCGCGTCGGTCGCGGACTCCTTGACGGTCTGCGCGGCCTGCTGAGCCGGCTCCTTCAGGTTCTGCGCGATCTCCTGACCGGCGTCCTTCGCGACCTCCTTCACCTTGTCCGTGAGGGGCTCGACCTTCTCCTTGGCCGCGACGGCGAGACGCTGCTCGCTCTCGCTGGCCGGGAGGAGGGAGGAGACCAGCCAGCCGACGCCGAAAGCGATCGCACCGACCACGATCGGGTGGCCCGTCGCGGTCTGCTTGGCGGTCTGCGTCGCGGTGGACGCCACCCCGGAGACGCCGTCGCCGGCCGCTCCGGCGGAACCCGCGACCCGGTCCTTGGCGGCGCCGACCGCGTCCTGCGCGTCGTGGACGGTGCCCATGACGGACTCCTGGACGCCGCGGAGGCGTCCCTTGACGCGCTCCTTCTGGCGGTCGACGATCTGGCTGGGGCTCACCTTGTCGGCGAGGGCGTCGACGTCGGTGCTGAGGTTGCGCCTCGTGGCTTCGATCTCGGCGCGGATGGTATCGGGGTCGCTCACAGGGTGCCTCCGGGCTTGAGTGTGGGGGGGATCTCTTTGACGGTCTCAGTGGTCTGCGGCATGCCTTCGACCTGCTTGAGCTGGGTGCGGCCCCGACTGGCGAGGATCGCGGCGACGACGCCGTAGATGACGGCGATGATCAGCGCGGACCAGGCGTTGCCGATCAGCAGGCCGAGGGCCCACCAGACGCAGATGGAGAGGAAGAGCAGGGCGAAGTAGCCGGCGACGCCGGCGCCACCGAGCAGGCCCGCGCCCTTGCCCGCCTTCTTCGCGGAGTCGGTCACCTCGGCCTTCGCGAGCTCGACCTCCTGCCGGATGAGGGTGGACAGGTCTCGGCTCACCTCGCCGAGCAGCTGGCCGAGGCCCTCGGTGCGCGCCCGCTCCGCGGCGGGATCCGGGACCGCGCCCTGACCGGAGTAGGGGAGGCTCATCGCGTGCCGCCGAACCCCGAGCCGGTGCCGTACTCGTTCGCGGGCCGCGCCTCGGTGCCGTACTCGGTGACGACGTCGACCTCGTCCACGACCGCCGTGTCACCCGCGACGTACGTCTCACCGGCGACGTACTCCGTGCCGTAGGCACCGGTCGTCTCGGGGACGACCGCACCGCCGTCGACGATCGCGCCGGTCGTGTACTCCGAGCCGTAACCGCCCACGTAGGACGATCCGCCGGCGCCGTAGCCGGTCGTGGGGCCGCTGTCGGCCTTCGAGTCGGCGACGAGCGCCTTCGTGAGCCGTGCCGCGACAACGCCGCTCACCGCGGCGAGGGCGATGAAGACGCCGGGACGGCGCGCCGCGTACTGGCGCACGTCGTAGAGGACCTCCTCCGGCGAGCGCGACTCGAGCCACTCGGCGACCCGGTGCGCGCGCTGCGCGAGGTTCTGCACGAGCTCGGAGGCGGGACCGGAGTCGACCTGCTGTCCGGAACCCATCTTCTCGAGGTCGGAACCGAAGGTGCGAAGCCCCTGGCCCAGCCGGTCCTGCTGCTTCGAGGCCTGGGACGAGAGCTCGGTGGTCGCCTGGCCGTAGAGCTGACGGGCCTGGTCGACGGTGTCACCGACGACGCGCTGGGCCTGCTCCTTCGTGGTCGAGGCGACCTGGGCGCCCGCGTCCTTGGCGGTGGCGGCCACGTCCGCGGCCTGATCCTTGGCGTCCGCAGCGGTGCGCTGGACGGTCTCCTTGGCCTGGCCGGCGGTCTGCTTGGCCTGGTCCTTGACCTGGCCGGTCTTCGAATCGGGGCCGGTCTCGTATGCGGTCCCGAACCCGGCGCCGGTGGTGCCGGTGACGGCCACCGCCTCGTCGAAGATCGGTGTGGCGGGATCGAGCGGCCCGTCGGGCGGATAGGTGCTCATCGTGTCTCCTCATCGGGAAGCGGTGGCGCGGGGCAGCCGTTATCGGCCGGCCCCTCGCTCGGGAAACCCCCACCAGACCAGTGACCACTGGGCAGCGGCTCCGCGTGGCCACAACGTCACCTGGACGCCGGATGAAGAATCGCCGGATCGCCGCGTATGCGGCGCCAGCACCCCCCTACCTCCGCAGAAGCGGATGATGAGATGCGCGATCCCGTGTCAAGCCCGATCAATGGTTCACTGCGCATCCACGGCTTCGACGAGGCTGCCTTGCAGCCAGGTCAGCCACGCGTACAGCATGCCCTGCGGCGTATGCACGCTGCGCAGGACCTCGTCGATCCCGACGCGCTCCGCGAGCGCGAGCCGCAGGTCGCCGAGCGCGGTCAGCCAGCGGACCGCCGCGGCCTCGTCGAGGTGGACCACTCCGCCGGGTGCTCCCTCGAGATCCGCGACGAGGCGGCGTGCGGCATCGGACTTGGCCTGAGCGAGGCGGCTCCTGGTGGCTCCCGCGTACTCCGCTGCGGCGTCGGGGTCGTCGGGATAGGCGACGGGGAGCAGCCGCGCCACCACCGGATCGTCGTAGGAGGTGACGTCGTCCGCCGATCCCATGGCCTCGACGACGCCGCCGGCCAGGTTGGTGAGCATGCGGCGCTCGCTCGTGGTGAACCGCCGCTCGATGCCGTCGTGCTTCCGGACGAACTCGCCGAGGACCTTCATGCGCCGACCTGCTGCACGGTGGCCTGGAGCCCGTAGCCGTGCATCGCCTCCACGTGACGCTCCATCTCCTCGCGCGTGCCGCTGGCCACCGCCGCCTTCCCCTCCGTGTGCACCTGCAGCATGAGGCGCTCGGCCTTCGGCTTCGGGAAGCCGAAGTAGCTGGTGAAGACCCACGTGACGTAGGTCATGAGGTTCACGGGGTCGTCCCAGACGATCAAGGTCCAGGGCTTGCCGAGACGGAGCCGCTCCTCGACCCGGGTGTCCTCGCGCACATCGGTCACGGGAGCAAGCCTGACACCGAACGCGGAGCACGGGTGCACGCGCGTCCCCCGGTCGCACGTCGCGCTACTCCCCCGGGAGGACGCGCCGCACGTCGCCCGGCAGTACGGTGCGACGGTGGACGACCGTGCCGCCGACCCGGGGCCGCCCTGGGGCCCGCCGTGGTCGCGCGGGCACGCGCGGCGGCGGCTCACCCTGCCGGTCGCCGCGGTGCTCGTCGTCGAGGCCGTGATCGCCGTGGCGACGGTGCATCGGAGCCCCCTGGTGGCCGCCGCCTACGCCTGCTGCGCGGCCGTCGGGGGCGCCGCTCTCGTGCTGCTCCGGCGCCACCCCGGACCGGCGGTGATCGTGGTCGGGGCCAGCGCGGTGCTCGCGCTGCTGCTGGTACCGCTGCCGCCGGTCGCGCTCCTCCCCTTCCTCCTGTCCATCGTCGCGGCGACCGTGCGGGGGGCGCGGTCCTGGGCCGTCGCGGCGGCCGCCGGTGCGCTGGTCCTGCCCATCGCCCAGTTCCTGCTGACCCGCGACCCGCTCACGGCCGTGCGGTCGCTCGGCGAGGTGATCCTGCTGCTCGCGGCCGTGGCGGTCGGCGAGGGGGCGCGCGCGCGGTTCACGCGGATGCGCGAGGCCGCCGCTGCGGCATCGGACCGCCGGCGGTTCGCCGCCGAGCAGGAACGGCTCCGGATCGCGCGGGAGCTCCACGACGTGCTCGCCCACTCGCTGTCCTCGATCACGGTGCAGGCGGGGGTCGGGCTCCATCTCGCCGCGAGCCGGCCCGAGGCGGCCACCGAAGCCCTCGAGACCATCCGCGGGACGAGCAAGGAGGCGTTGGACGAGGTGCGGTCCGTGCTCGGCCTGCTGCGCGGGGACGAGGCGGCACCCGTGCGTCCGGAGCCGGATCTCGATCAGGTGGCCGCGCTGGTGGCGGACGTGCGGCGGTCGGGTGCCCGCATCTCCCTCGACGACACCCTGCAGCCGCGGCCGGACCGGCCGGTGCAGCTCGCGCTCTACCGGATCGTGCAGGAGGCGCTCACGAACGCACGCCGCCACGCCCCCGGGGCCGCCGTCGAGATCGCGCTCCTGCGCGAGGGCGGGTCGGCGGTGGCCAGGGTCGGTGACACCGGCGCCGCCGACCGCTCGATCGAGCCGGGCAACGGCATCCTCGGCATGACCGAGCGGGCGACGCTGCTCGGCGGCACCCTGCGGGTGGGCAGGGAGGACGGCCGCACCGTCGTCGAGGCACGGATCCCCGTGGGCGGCGCCCGGTGATCCGCGTGGTGGTCGCCGACGACCAGGCGCTCATCCGCGCGGGCTTCTCGGCGCTGCTCGCCTCGGAGCCCGGGATCGAGGTCGTCGGCCAGGCGGCGACCGGCCGGGAGGCCGTCGCGCTCGCCCGCCGGGAGCGGCCGGACGTGCTTCTGATGGACATCCGGATGCCCGACGGCGACGGCCTCTGGGCGACCCGCGAGATCGTCGGCACGCCCGGTCTGGAGGCGTGCCGCGTCGTCGTCGTCACGACGTTCGAGCTCGACGAGTACGTCGCCGAAGCGGTGCGGTCGGGCGCGAGCGGGTTTCTCGTGAAGGACACCGATCCGGCGGATCTGATCAGAGCCGTCCGCGTCGCGGCGGCCGGCGACGCGCTCCTCAGTCCCGGCCCGACGAGGCGGCTCCTCGAACGGGTGGCCGCGAACCTGCGGCAGCCGCCGTCGACGGAACGGCTCGACGTGCTCACCGACCGCGAGCGCGAGGTGCTCGCCCTGGTCGCGGAGGGCCTCACGAACGAGGAGATCGCCGAGCGGCTCGTGCTGAGCCCGCTCACCGCGAAGACCCACGTGTCCCGGATGCTGGGCAAGCTCGGCGCCCGCGATCGGGTGCAGCTCGTGGTCCTCGCCTACGAGACCGGGCTCGTGCGACCGGGGTGGCAGGGCGGCTGACGCGCTACGCCCTGCGGAGCAGCGCAGGTGCATCCCCCGGGCCGACGCGCGGTGCGGGCGGCAGGCGGACTGTTGGACCACGGTCCGACCGGGCCGCCAGACCGAACCAGGAGCAACCATGCTGTCCGCACTCACCGCCACCGCCCCGTGGGCCTACGGGCCCGGCGTCGGCTTCTTCCCCTTCTTCTTCCTCATCCCGCTGTTCTGGATCCTGCTGTTCGTCGTGCTGTTCCTCGTGGTCGGCCGCCGCCGTCGCCGCTGGATGGCCGCAGGCGGCGGCTGGGGCGGCTGGCACCAGGGCCGGAGCGCCGAGGCCACGCTCGCCGAACGCTTCGCGAACGGCGACATCGACGAGGTGGAGTACCGCGCCCGGCTCGAGGTGCTCCGCGCCAACCGGGAGCCGATGCGCTGACCCCCCCCCTCCCCCCTCCCCCCTCGTGACTTGCCACTTTCGCCCCCTTCAGCGCGCGTGAAGGGGGCGAAAGCGGCAAGTCGGGGTCAGGAGGCGGGGAGCGCCCAGCGGCGGATCCACTCGTGCATCACGATGGCCGCTGCGGCGCTCGCGTTGATCGACCGCGTCGAGCCGAACTGCGGGATCTCCACCAGCGCATCGGCCGCCGCCCGGGCCTCCTCGCTGAGTCCCGGCCCCTCCTGCCCGAACAGCAGCACGCAGCGCTCGGGCATCGCGAACGCCTCGACCGGCACGGCGCCCGCCACGTTGTCGACCGCCACGATCGGCATCCCCGCCACCCGCATCGCGTCGACGAACGCGCGCACATCCGGATGGTGCACCACGTGCTGGTACCGGTCGGTCACCATCGCGCCGCGCCGGTTCCAGCGCCTCCGGCCCACGATGTGCACGGAGTCGGCGGCGAACGCGTTCGCGGTCCGCACGATCGACCCGATGTTGAGGTCGTGCTGCCAGTTCTCGATCGCGACGGCGAACGGATGCCGCCGCGCGTCGAGGTCGGCGACGATCGCCTCCATCCGCCAGTAGCGGTACCGGTCGACGACGTTGCGCCGGTCGCCGTGCTCGAGCAGCTCGGGGGCGTAGCGGTCGTCGTGCGGCCGGTCCTCCCCCGGCCACGGGCCGACGCCCACCTCCGCGGGCGGCTGCTCGTCCGAGGTCACCGCCGCAGCGTAGGGCGCTCGGCCCGCTCACGGCGCGGCCCGAAGCGCCAGGGGCAGACTGCGGGCATGGCGGAGCGGATGCAGGCGGTGCAGGCGGTGCGCGCGGGCGGCCCCGAGGTGCTCGAAGCGGTCGAGCTCGACGTGCCGCAGCCGGGCGAGGGTGAGCTGCTCGTCGAGGTGGCGGCGACCGGCGTGAACTTCGTCGACGTCTACCGCCGCACCGGCACCTACTCGGTGCCGTTCCCGAACGTGCCCGGCACCGAGTTCGCGGGACGCGTGGCCGCGGTCGGGGCCGGCGTCGACGGGTTCGCGGAGGGCGACCGGGTCGTCACGGCGGAGGGCCGCGAGGCGTACGCCCGGTTCGCCGTCGTGCCGGCGGTCGCGGCGGCGCACGTGCCGGACGGCGTGCGGGACGAGATCGCCGCGGCGCTCGCGCTCCAGGGGCTCACCGCCCACTACCTCGTCACCTCGGTGTACCCGGTGGAGGCCGGAACGACCCTGCTCGTCCACGCGGGCGCCGGCGGCGTGGGCCTGCTGCTGCTCCAGCTCGCGAAGGCGCGCGGCGCCACGGTCTTCACGACGGTCGGCAGCCCGGAGAAGCGCGAGCTCGCCGAGAGCGCGGGGGCGGATGCGGTGCTCGAGTACGACGGGTTCGCCGACCGGGTGCGGCGGCTGAACGGCGGCCTCGGCCTCGACGTCGTGTTCGACGGCGTCGGCGCGACGACCTGGGAGGGCTCGCTCGCCGCGCTCCGCCCCCGAGGGCTCCTCGCCCTCTTCGGCGCCGCCGCAGGTCCGGTGCCGCCGATCGACCCTCGGCGGTTGATGACCGGTGGCTCGCTCGTGCTGACCCGCCCCACGATGAGCGACTTCCTGCAGACTCCCGAGGAGCGCGCGTGGCGGTACCGCGACCTGCTGGACGCCGTCGCGGCCGGCACCCTCGACGTGCGGATCGGCGCGACGTTCCCGCTCCCGGACGCCGCCGGCGCGCACCGTGCCCTCGAGGGCCGGGGCACGACGGGCAAGGTCCTGCTCGCCGGCTGACCCGCCGCTACCCTTCCGAGGGTGTCGGCGCTCTGGACCCCGAGCGGACCGGACCGCATCGTGCACGGCGACAACCTGCCGGTGCTCGAAGCGCTGCCGGACGGCGCCTTCCGGCTCGCCTACCTCGATCCACCGTTCAACACCGGCCGGGTGCAGGAGCGGCACGAGGTCAGCTCGACGCGCGCGGAGACGGGCACGGCCGGCTTCGGCGGGACGCGCTACGAGCGGATCCGCCGGCTCGCCGCCGCCTTCGACGACCGGTTCACCGACTACTGGGCGTTCCTCGAGCCGCGGCTGGAGCAGGTGCACCGCCTCCTCGACCCCGCGGGCACGCTCTACCTCCACCTCGACTACCGCGAGGCGCACTACGCGAAGGTGCTGCTCGACGGCCTGTTCGGCCGCGACTGCTTCCTGAACGAGATCGTCTGGGCCTACGACTTCGGTGCGCGGACCACCCGGCGGTGGCCGGCGAAGCACGACACGGTGCTCGTCTACGTGAAGGACCCGGAGCGGTACCACTTCGACTCGTCCGCGGTCGACCGTGAGCCGTACATGGCGCCGGGCCTGCAGACCGCGGAGCGGATCGCACGGGGCAAGCTGCCGACGGACGTGTGGTGGCACACCATCGTGTCCCCCACCGGCGCGGAGAAGACGGGATACCCCACCCAGAAGCCGCTCGGCGTGCTGAGGCGCATCGTCGCCGCGTCGAGCCGGCCGGGTGACTGGGTGATCGACCCGTTCGCCGGCAGCGGCACGACGGGGGCGGCCGCCCTCGCCCTGAACCGCCGCTTCCTGCTGATCGACGAGAGCCCGGACGCGATCGCGACGATGCGCGCCCGTCTCCCCCACGCCCTGGTCTCCGCCACCGCTCCTCCCACTGCGGGTTGAGGCTGCGCGGCCTCCTCGACCACCGGTGAGGGGCAGTGGCAGGCCGGCTACTGCAGGGAGGAGGTGAGGCGGGCCAGGTCGTCGCCGAGTCGGTGCCCGGCCGCCCGGCGGGCCCACTCCGCGCGGGTCAGCGGCCGCGACTGCTCGCGGTACTGGTCCTCGACGGCCCGGATCCGGCTCGTGAAGTCCCGGTTGCAGACGAGCATCGTCAGCTCGAAGTCGAGCTGGAACGAGCGGATGTCCATGTTCGACGAGCCGACGACCGTCACGGTGTCGTCGACCGTCATGTGCTTCGCGTGCAGCACCGTGGGCGCCGCGTACCGCTGGATCACGACGCCCGCATCGAGCAGCGCGTCGTAGTACGAGTGCTGGGCGTGCAGCACGAGGGCCTGGTCGGCGGTCGCGCCGACGAACAGCTCGACCTCGACGCCGCGGCGAGCTGCCGTGAGGATCGCGCCGAGCAGCGACGGATCCGGCACGAAGTACGGGGTCGTGATGCCGATCCGGTGCTCGGCCGCGTAGATGAGCGAGTTGAAGAGCGCGAGGTTGTTCTCCGCCTCGAACGCGGGCCCGGACGGCGCGATCTGGCAGAGCAGCGTCTCGGGATCGTCGTCGTCGGCGACGCCCCCGACGGCCGAGGTGCCGAGCACCTCGCCGGTCTCGCTGAACCAGTCGGTGGCGAAGAGCGCATCGACCTGCTGCACCACGGGCCCCTCCACCGCGACGAGCAGGTCGCGCCAGCGCAGGCCCTTCTTCGCGAGGTGCGGGAGCTCGTAGCCGGGATCGATGAGGTTCGCGGACCCGATCAGCGCGACGCGCTCGTCCACGACCACCAGCTTCCGGTGGTTCCGCAGATCCGGCCGCTGGTACCGCCCCCGGAGCGGTTGCACGGGCAGCATCAGCCTCGACGAGACCCCCAGCCGATCGAGCTCGGCCCGCGCCCGCTTGAACCCGGGGTACTTCCGGGAGCCGAGGTGGTCGAGCAGCACCCGCACCTCGACGCCGCGGGCGTGGGCGCGGCCGATGGCGTCGAACACCGGCGCGGTCGTCTCGTCGAGCGCCAGCGTGTAGAACTCGATGTTCGCGTAGCGGTCGGCGGAGTCGATCGCCGCGAGAAGCGCCTCGATCTGCTCGTCGTGGTGGGCGAGCACCCTCGCGCGGTTGCCGTCGACGAGCGGAAATGCACCGACTGTGCGGTTGAGCCGCACGATCGCCGGCAGCCAGTCGGGAACGTCGTCGCCCGCGGTGAGGTGCTCGACGACACCGGAGTCCTGCTCGATCCGGTCGTTCATCGTCCGCTGACGCTCCCGCCGCGCCCTGGGCAGCTTGGGGTTCCCGATCAGCAGGAACAGCCCGAGGCCGAGGATCGGCAGGGCGACGGTCACGAGGATCCACGCGAGCGCCGCGGTCGGCTGCCGGTTGCGCGGTGCGAGCAGCAGCGCCGTCACGAGCAGCACGGCCTCGAGCAGCACCAGCACGATCGCGGACAGGTGCTGCGCCAGCAGCTGGAGCAGGATCACGGGTCATCCCTAGCGCATCCGGCTCCCCTAGCCTGAGGATCGATCGACCTGGGAGGCCGGATGGCGCACGAGCGCGACGACATCGACTGCTGGCTCACCGACATGGACGGGGTGCTCGTCCACGAGAACCAGGCGATCCCGGGGGCCGCGGAGCTCATCCAGCAGTGGACCGACCGCGGTCACCGCTTCCTGGTGCTGACGAACAACTCGATCTACACGCCGCGCGACCTCGCAGCGCGGCTGCGGGCCTCCGGCCTGAGGGTGCCCGAGGAGTCCCTCTGGACCTCGGCGCTCGCGACGGCGGACTTCCTGCAGTCCCAGATCCCCGGCGGCAGCGCCTTCGTGATCGGCGAGGCGGGCATCACGACGGCGCTGCACGAGGCCGGATTCATCATGACCGAAACGGACCCGGACTACGTGGTCGTCGGCGAGACCCGCACGTACTCGTTCGAGGCGATCACGAAGGCCATCCGCCTGATCGACAAGGGCGCCCGGTTCATCGCCACGAACCCGGACGCGACCGGTCCGAGCGCCGAGGGGCCGCTGCCCGCGACCGGTGCGGTCGCCGCCCTGATCACCCGGGCGACGGGCCGTGAACCGTACATCGTCGGCAAGCCGAACCCGATGATGTTCCGGTCGGCGATGAACCGCATCGGCGCGCACAGCGAGCACACCGCCATGATCGGCGA
>NZ_JAODBE010000068.1 GCF_025463795.1 Amnibacterium sp. | reverse complement strand
GACGGCGCTCGCCTCATGCGGCACCGCGCCGCCGGTGACGACCACCGCGGCGGCCCCGTCGGGGAGCGGTGTGCCGGCGGGTACGAGCCGCCACGGCGGGGCGCCGCGCACGACCCAGCCGTCCATCGCGGACGAGTCGTAGTGCGGCACCGGTCCCGGCGCGAGCACGTCGGCAGCCGTCACCGCGGAACGGGCGCCGGCGAGCGGCACCTCGCGGGCGGCGAGGGGAACCGGGGTCCGGAGCGCGGCGACGCGCGCGGCGTCCCAGTCGAGCCGGCCGGTCACCGGGGGACGGCGGCCCTCGCAGTCGCGATCGCCGCCCCGACCTCCTCCGCGGATCCGCCCTTCAAGCCGGCGGCGTAGCCCGCGAGGAAGGTGGTGACCGGTGCCGCGGGCCGGACCACGTTGTGGGCGGCGACCCCGGCGAGCCCGAGGATCGCATCGCGCACGGGCGGCACCTCGTCGAGCCCGAGCGCGACGCAGAGCGTCGCCCACCACTCGTCCAGGGCCGTCTCCACGTCGTCACTCATCCGTACCTCCTCGTCGCGGACACCACCGTACGGCGGTTCGGAGCGAGATCTTCGGTTCGAGGGACGTTCGGGACCGCATCGGACCCAGGTCGTGGCCGAGACCGACGAGGGGCCCGGCGGACGGACCGCCGGGCCCCTCGAGGTGCGGGTCAGGCCGCGCCGTGACTCGCCCGCGACCGGCGGGACAAGGAGTCGACGATCACGGCGAGCAGCAGGACCACACCGGTGACGATGAACCGAGGAGCGTCGCCCCCGAAGTTCACGAGCGCCAGGCCGTTGGCGATCGACGTGATGACGATCACACCGAGCAGGGCGGACCAGACGCTGCCGCGGCCACCGAACAGGCTCGTGCCACCGATCACGGCTGCAGCGATCGCGTTCAGGTTCACATCGCCGCTGCCGGCCGACAGGGTGACCGCCGTGAGGTTGCCGGCAGACACGAGGCCACCCAGCACCGCGAAGCACGACGTGAGGATGAACACCGAGATGTACACGAGCCGGGTGTTGATGCCGGCGCGGCGGGCTGCTTCGACGCTGCCGCCCACGGCGTAGATGGAGCGACCCCACCGGGTCCGTGTCACGAAGAAGTTCATGACGATCACCGCGAGGATCAGGAACACGAAGGACACCCCGGTGCCCCGGTCCAGCGACAGGTAGTACGCCACCACGAGCAGTCCGATGAGGATGACTGCGGCCTTGATGTAGGTGAGGGACGGTGCAGGGACCGACAACCCGGCTTTGCTCCGACGGCGCCGCCGGCGGAGGTCGGTCACCAGCACCCCGCCGGCCGCGAGCACGGCGAGCAGGTACGCCTGCCAGGGCAGCAGGTAGGCCGACGCGGAGAACTCCACGATGAAGGAGTTCGACGGCAGGTTGATCGACCCGCTCGTGTTGAGGATGAGCAGCTGCACACCCTCGAACGCCAGCAGACCGGCGAGGGTCACGACGAAGCTCGGGACCCCGAACCTGGTGAAGAGCGTGCCGTAGAGCAGGCCGATCAGGGCACCCGCGCCGAGCGAGACGAGCACGATCGCCCAGAAGGGCCAGTTCAGCACGGTGAGCCCGACCCCCAGGATCGAGGCGGCCAGTCCGCTCACCGACCCGACCGACAGGTCGATCTCGCCGAGCAGCAGCACGAGCACGACGCCGACGGAGATGAGACCGGGCCCGGCGCTCTGCACCGCGAGGTTCACCAGGTTGTCGGGTTGCAGGAAGATGCCCCCGGAGAGGATCTCGAACCCGGCCCAGATCACCACGAGCCCGATGACCACCGGAAGCGAGCCGAGGTCACCGGACCGGACGCGGCGGCCGAAGGCGATCGCTGCGCCGCGCAGGCTGGCGTCGCGCAGCAGGCGCTCGTCCTGCAGATCCGCGGCGCTCGAGGGGACCCCCGGTGCCGGTGGGGCGACCTGCGGAGGATTGGTGGTCACTGGTCGCCCTCCTCGGAAGCGGTGGCCGCCACCGCGGCGGCGCGGCGGGTGACCGCGTTGTCGGTCGCCCCGGTGATGGCCGCGATGATCTCCTCGTAGGAGACGTCCTTCATGCGGAACGTGCCGTTGTTGCGGCCGAGACGCAGGACAGCGACGCGGTCGGCGACCGCCTGGACGTCCGCCAGGTTGTGGCTGATGAGGATGACGCCGAGACCGCGCTCGCGGAGCCGCTCGACGAGGTTCAGCACCTCCGCGGTCTGCGCGACGCCGAGGGCCGCGGTCGGCTCGTCCAGGATGACGACCTTCGGGTCGCCGATGAGCGAGCGCGCGATCGCCACGGTCTGGCGCTGGCCGCCGGACAGCGACGCGATCGGGATCCGCACCGAGGGGATGCGCGCGGAGAGCTGCCGCAGCAGCTCCCACGAGCGGCGCTCCATCTCCTCCTCGTCGAGCACGCCGTGGACGATCTCGCGCCCGAGGAACAGGTTCGCGACGACGTCGAGGTTGTCGGCGAGCGCCAGATCCTGGAACACCGACGATATGCCGAGCGCCCGCGCGGCGGACGGGCTCGGCACGCTCACCTCCTGGCCGTCGAAGACGATCGATCCCTCGTCCGGCGTGTACACGCCCGCCAGGATCTTCACGAAGGTCGACTTGCCGGCGCCGTTGTCGCCCACGAGGGCGACCACCTCGCCCGGGTAGACCTCGAGGTCCACCGCGGAGAGCGCCTGCACAGCGCCGAACCGCTTGGTGATGCCCTTGAGGCTCATCACCGGGCCCGGCGCGGCCGGCGGCCGCTCCGGCGCCTCACTGATCAATGTCACGATGCCTCCTCGAATCGTTCGTCACTCGCCGACCCGAGTGCGGGCCACATGCGTCGAGCACGGCCACCGTACGGCCGGGTTCCCCCGACCGCACGGTGGCCGTGCTCACACGTCCTACTTGATGCCGTACTTGGTGCAGGCGGCCTGGTAGGTGCTCGTGCAGATGTCGGACACCTTGTACAGTGCGTCCTTCACGACCGTCGACTCGATGTTCGAGGCCGTCACGGCGACCGGGTTGAGCAGCTCGGCCTTCACCGTCGCGCCCTTCGCGGTCGTGGCGGTGGAGGTCAGGTTGGCGGTCTGACCCTCGGCGAGCGCCACGGCGATATCGGCCGCATCGGAGGCCTCCGGCTTGAACGCCTTGTAGACGGTCATGTACTGCTGGCCGGCGAGGATGCGCTGGACGCCCGCGAGCGACGCGTCCTGACCGGTGACCGGCGGAAGGGTCTTGACGCCCGCGGACTTCAGCGCCGCGATGACGGCGCCGCCCGTGTCATCGTTCGCCGCGTAGACACCCTTGACGTTGCTCGCCCCGACCTTGGAGATCTGGCCCTGGGCCCAGGTCTGCGCCTTCGCGGGGTCCCAACCGGGCGTGTCGTACTCGCCCAGGACCTTGTACGAGGTCTTGGAGAGCACCGACAGGGCGCCCTTCTTGAACTGGCTCGCGTTGTTGTCCGTCGGGGACCCGTTCACCTCGAGGATGCCGGCGTTCGACGCGACCTTCAGCGCCTTCAGGTGATCGACCAGGGCCTGCGCCTGGAGCTGGCCCACCTTCTCGTTGTCGAACGAGATGTACGCCGCGAGGTCCCCGGAGTCGATGAGGCGGTCGTAGGAGACGACGGGCACGTTCTTCGCCTTCGCCTGCGTGACGATGGAAGCGGCGGCCTCACCGTCGAACGGGTCGAGCACGAGTACCTTGACGCCCTGGGCCAGCATGGCCTGCGCCTGCTGCTGCTGCGTCGCCGCGCTGCCTGCCGCGTTCTGGTAGAGCACCGTGCAGCTCGGGCACTTGGCCTTCACCTCGGCCTCGAAGTACGGCTTGTCGGCGGTCGCGTAGCGCGGGGTGACCGTGTCCGGCAGGAGCAGGCCGATCTTCGCGTTCTGCGCGCTCTGCGACGAGCCGCCGCTGCTGCTGCTACTGCTGCTTCCACTTCCGCTGTTGCTCGCTCCGTTGGAGCAGGCGGTCAGCGAGAGCGCGGTGAGCAGCAGGGCCGCCGACGAGACGACTGCCCTCTTGGTGGCTGTCCTCATTGAAAGTCCTCCAGTTCGAGCCGCCCACATCGGCGGCTGCGGAGGACTCTGCCAGCCGCCCCATTTGGCGTCAAGTTGTGAACGCAAGAGGGCGCGGGCTATTTCGCGATCGTTATGCGATCGCCATCACGGAGGCCTGTTCGGGCAGTGGTGCGGTGTCGATGGCGAGGGCGACCGCGCCCATCACCGCTGCGTTCTGGTCGAGCTGCGCCTGGACGAGATCGGGGGTGCCGTCCGGGTCGAGCAGGAGCGCCGCCTCCAGCGCGTGGCGCATCGGGCCGAGCAGGAGCTCGCCGGCACGGGCCAGGTCGCCACCGACGATCACGCGCTCCGGGTCGAGCACGTTGCAGAGGCCGGCAGCGGCGCGGCCGATGGTCCGTCCCGCGTCGGCGATGGCCCGTATGTATCGCGGCTCGCCGGCCATCGCGCGCACGATGAGATCGGTCGTCTTCAGCGTCGCCGGAGCGTCGACGAGCCCGTCGATGACCGCCGGGGCGGAGGCGACGGCCTCCAGGCAGCCGCGGTTGCCGCAGCGGCACAGCGGGCCGTCGGCCGCGACGATCAGATGTCCGAACTCGCCGGCGGCTCCGCGGTGCCCGCGGACGACCCTCCCGTCCACGATGAGACCCGCCCCGATCCCCTCGCCGACGTCGATGACGAGCACGTCGCGCTTCCCTCTCGCGGCCCCGAACCGGAACTCGGCGAGCGCGGCGAGGTTGGAGGCGTTGTCGACGTGGGCCGGCCGTTGCAGCCGCCCCTGCATGCTCTCGGCGATCGGCACCCCGTCCCAGCCGCGCATGATCCCCCTGCGCGCGATCATGCCGGTGCGTGCGTCGATCGGCGCGGAGATGCCGATCCCCACGCCGAGCACCTCCTCGAGCTTCGAGTCGACGGAGTCGAGCATGTCGACGACGAGCATGGCCGCCTTGTCCAGCTCGTTGTCCGCCCGGTGGTCGCGGGCGAGGGGGAAGTGGTGCTCGGCGACGATCGTGGCTGCGAGGTCCGCGAGGGCGACGCGCATATGCCGCTGCGCGACGTGCACCCCGACGACGAGACCGAGACCGTGGGCCAGCGTCACGCGCAGGGCGCGGCGACCGCTGTGCGTCGAGGGCGTCGTGTGGAGCACCCCCGAGGCCGTGAGCTCCTTGACGATGTTCGAGACGGTCGCAGGGGACAGCCCCGTCGCACCGGCGAGCTCGACCTGGGTCAACCCGCCGTGGTGCTTGACCGCGGCCAGGATGCGGGTCCGATTGGCTTCACGAAGTGAAGCCTGGTTGCCCGGGTTGGCCCGACGGTCGCTCACGGGCGTAACCATAGCGAGGCGGAGGCGCGTGGCGGCGGCCCGTTCGAGGGCCGCGGACGGCGACGAGTACGCTGACGGCGGTGGACGACGTGCGGCTGCTCGGCGCGGCCGACGTGCGTGCCCTCGCCGCGAGGCTCGACGTCGCCCCGACCAAGCGCCTCGGCCAGAACTTCGTCCACGACGCGAACACCGTGCGGCGGATCGTGCGGCTCGCGGACGTGCAGGCGGGCGAGCGGGTGCTCGAGATCGGCCCCGGCCTTGGCTCCCTGACCCTCGGTCTGCTCGAGGCCGGTGCGGTGGTGATCGCGGTCGAGCTCGATCGGCGGCTCGCGGAGGCGTTGCCCGCGACCGTCGCCGACCTCGCGCCCGCCGCCGCCGACCGCCTGACGGTCGTGGCCGGAGACGCCTTGCGGGTGCCCGTCCCGGACGCGCCCGTGCGGCTCGTCGCGAACCTGCCCTACAACGTCTCGGTGCCGGTGCTGCTCCGGCTGCTCGCCGACGTGCCCTCGCTCGCCGCCGCCGTGGTGATGGTGCAGGCCGAGGTGGGGGAGCGGCTCGCGGCGGCGCCGGGCTCGAAGATCTACGGCTCGCCGAGCGTGAAGGCCGCCTGGTACGGGCGATGCACCATCGCCGGTACGGTGCCGCGCGGCGTCTTCTGGCCCGTCCCCAACGTCGACAGCGTGCTCGTGCGGTTCGAGCGCGGTCCCGCGCGCGGCGACACCGTGCTGCGCGACCGGGTGTTCCGCCTCGTCGACGCGGCCTTCGCGCAGCGCCGCAAGACGTTGCGGCAGGCGCTCGCCACCGCCGTCGGCGGCACGGGCGCCGCCGACGCGCTGCTCAGGGCGGCCGGCGTGGACCCGGGTGAGCGGGGGGAGCGGCTCGGCATCGAGGCGTTCCTCGCTCTCGCCGAGGCCGCCGCTCCCGTGCTCCCCTGAGGGGCCGAGTCGACCGGTCCCGCCGTCCCCGTGCACTCGGGGGAGGGAGGGGGGCATCCGCGGTCTCGCTCCGGGTGACGGCCTCCGAGTCCGGCGGGCGGCCCGGACTAGGTTTTAGGGGTGAGCACGCCCCCGGCCGCCGTGCAGGCGAAGGCCCCCGGGAAGATCAACCTCGTCATGCGGGTCGGCGCGGCCATGCCCGACGGGTACCACGACGTCGCGACCGCCTACCACGCCGTGGCCCTCTACGAGGAGCTGCGTGCCGAGCGGGACGAGGAGCTCTCGCTGTCGTTCAGCGGGCCGATCGCGGCCCCAGGGCTCCCCGTCGACAAGCGGAACATCGTGGTCCGCGCCGCGCACCTGCTGCAGGCCCGCACCGGGTACCGCGGGGGAGCGCGGATCCAGGTGCTGAAGCGGGTGCCGGTCGCCGGTGGGATGGGCGGCGGATCCGCGGACGCCGCCGCGGCGCTCGTCGCGCTCGACGCCCTCTGGGGGCTCGGGCTGGCCCGTGACGAGCTGCTCGAGCTCGGCGGCGAGCTCGGGGCCGACGTGCCGTTCGCCCTCACCGGCGGCACCGCGATCGGCACCGGGCGGGGCGACAAGCTGAGCCCGGCGCTCGCGAAGGGCGTCTTCCAGTGGATCATCGCGCTGGCGGACACCGGCCTCAGCACGCCGGAGGTGTACGCCGCACTGGACGAGCACCGGCTGCGGCATGCGGCGGACCTGCCGACGGTCGGTCCGCCGGCCGTCGATGCGGACGTGCTCCAGGCCTTGCGGGCCGGCGACCCGCACATGCTCGCCGACGCCCTGCACAACGACCTGCAGGTCGCCGCGCTGCGGCTGCGGCCGCAGCTGGCGGACGTGCTGGAGCTGGGGGAGCGGAACGGGGCGCTGGCCGGGGTCGTGTCGGGCTCCGGCCCGACGATCGCGTTCCTCACCGCCGACCTCGACTCCGCGCTGTCGCTGCAGATCGCGCTGTCGGCCGCGCGCCTCACGGTGCTGCGGGTCACGGGTCCGGCGCACGGCGCCCGCCTCGTGTCCTGAGGCGGTCCTTCGCACCTCCCCGCACGGCGACGCCCCGCCGTCCGCTCCGGCTGCGGGGAGTGGACGGCGGGGCGCCGTCGTGCTGTGTGGCCGGGTCCGGCCGTGGAACTACTTCGCGGTGATCTTCGCGATGCCGACCTCGAGCTTCCCGGTGACCGCGGTGGTGCCGAAGGTCTTGTCCAGCAGCGCGGCGGCGTCGTCGGAGACGTAGACCGTGGTGCCCTCGAGCACGGCGTTGCCGTCGGCGTCCTTGAAGAGGGGCTTCAGGGTGCTGCCGTCGAGACGGAACAGGTTCGCGCCCTTCGCGACCGACGTGCCGTTCAGCGACACGTCACCCGAGAGGTGCGAGTTGTTGCCCGGGTCGATGACGAAGTTCGTCAGCTCCACCTTCTTGCCGCCGGCCGAGAGCGAGATGCCCGAGCCCATGTGGTCGACCTCACCCTGCACGTACGGGCGGTAGGACTTCGTGGGGTCGTAGTACGTGACGTGGCCGCCGGTGATCGGGAAGCTGAGCACACCGGCCTTCGACAGCGTGGCGGTGCCGACGACGCCCGGCGTGAGCTTGAGGCTCGTGAGGGCCTTCAGGAAGCCGGCGTCGAGCGTGACCTGGGTGTGCACGCCGGACAGCGAGGGGATCTCCGCGACCGGGGTCGGTGTGGCGGCGGGCGCGGGGGCCGCGCTCGAGGAGGAGGCGGTCTTCGACGCGGCGGGCGTCGAGGAGCTCGCCTCGGCGCAGCCCGCGAGGGCGGCGACGACGAGACCGGCGGACAGCGCCGCGATGGCGCCCCTGGTGGTGCTGATTCGCATGGGACTTCTTTCCGTATCCGGCCGGGTGGAGCGGCGGGAGTTCCGCTGCTTCCGTGTCGCCCCGGCTCGCGTGAGCAGGTGCACTGGGTTCGGCGGCCCTCAGGAAAGGGATGGGTGCCTCAGGCGACTCTCAGGGAACGGGGGACGGGCGCGGCACGGTCGGTGCCCGCCGCGTCCGGCGGAACCAGGCGGCCGCGACGACCAGCAGGACCACGGCTGCGAGCTCCTCGCGGAAGATGTCGAGGGGGGTGTCGAACTGCTTCTCGATGAGCACGAGCGCGAGAGCGAACCACTCCCATCGGCCGCTCATCGCGACGAACGGCATGAGCAGGAGCACGTACCAGGAGTAGCGGGGGCTCGTCAGCAGCAGGGCGGCCCCGACGACGACGACCTGCCCCACCCACGGGTCGGCCGGGTCGGTGCGCAGCAGCACGAGGATCGCGACGACGAGCAGCAGCAGGGCGGCGACGGGCGTCGCCGCGGCTCCCGGCGCGACGATCGACACGAGGGCGGACCGGGTGCCGTCGTCGTAGCCCTCCTCGTTCAGGTATCCGGGGAGGTAGCCGAGCACGCGGCCGCCCGACAGCACGACGTGCGGCAGGTAGACGGCGACGACCGTCGCGGCGGCCGCACCGAGGATCCGCGCCGGCGAACGCTTCAGCAGCGGGGGCATCACCAGCACCGGCAGCACCTTCGTCGCGATGGCGAGCCCGAGCACGATCCCGCCGCGGATCGGCTTCCCGCGCACCACGAGCAGCGTGCCGGCGAGCGCGCCGAGCGCGGCGAGGCCGTCGATGTGGGCGTTCGTGACCGCCTCGGACGCGACCAGCGGGCACCACGCGAACCAGGCCGCGCGTCGGGGATCGCCGCCCGTGAGCCGCAGGGCGAGGAGCAGCAGCGCCGAGGTCGCGAGCACGGCGGCGAGCCCGAGCACCTGCATCGGTCCGTACCCGACGCCCGGCGGGACGAGCAGCCGCACGCCCGCGAACACGGCCTCCGCGACCGGCGGGTAGATGGTCGGCACGAGCGGCCGGTTGATCGCCGTGCAGACGAGGCCCGGCACGCGCACCTGGCTGCTCGGGGAGGCGACGTGGCTCGGGCAGTGCAGCACCCCGGTCGCGGAGACCTGCCCGGCGGGGAACAGCCAGTCGGTCCGCAGGGGAGCGAGCGCCGGATCCGCGGGCACGTACCGGTACGGGGAGATCCCCGCGTCCTGCACGATCCCGTCCCACGCGTACCGGGCGGAGTCGGTGCTCGTCGTCGGCGGCCCGGCGAGGGCGCCGAGCCCGATCGCCAGCGCGCCGCCGAGCACGAGCGCCGGCACGGTGCGCGCCGGCGCGATCCGCAGCAGCACGATCGCGACGGCGAAGAGCAGCCAGCACGCGCCCTCCGCCAGCAACCATGCGGGCCGCTCGGAGTGCAGGACGACGCCGATGCGCACGACGATCCACCACGTCAGGGCGGCGAGCGCCGCGACCACGACGGCGACCGGGACGGTGCGTGCGGCGGCGTCCCTCACCCCGTCATCCTGGCCGGTCGCTCCGAATACCCGGCATGGGCGCGCGAGACGGGACGACGGGGTGAGGGCGCTCTTCGCCCTCGCCAGGGGATCGCTCGCGAGTGCCGCCCGGCACCCGCGCACCGCCGTGGTGCTCGGCCGGCTCCTCGGCACCGGATTCCTGGTCTGCTTCGCGACCGGCCTGTACAGCCACTTCCTGCAGGATCCGCTGCCCGGCATGGCGTTCCTGACCCGGCCGGCGTCCCTCTACCGGATCACGCAGGGGCTCCACGTCGCGACGGGCATCGCGTGCATCCCGCTGCTGCTCGGCAAGCTCTACACCGTCTTCCCGCTGCTCTTCGCCTGGCCGCCCGCCCGCACCGTCGCCGGCCTGCTCGAGCGCGCGTCGATCGCCCTGTTCGTCGCGTCGTCACTCGTGCAGCTGGCGACCGGGCTCGTGAACACCTACCAGTGGTACCCGTGGCCGTTCCCGTTCCGGCAGGTGCACTACGCGCTCGCCTGGGTGATCGTCGCCTCCCTCGCCATCCACATCGGCGTAAAGCTGCCGATCATCACGCGCTGGTGGCGGCGGCGCGACAGCATCGGTCCCGACGGCCGGCTGCGGCCGGTCGGGACCGGCGAAGGCCGGCTCGGTTCCCGCGAGCCGCGGGCGAGCGGCGTGACGGGCGTCCTGCAGCGGTGGATCGAGCGCGCGCCGGCCGCGCCCGACGCGGTCAGCAGGCGGACGGTGCTCGGCGCGGTGGGCGTCGCGACGGGCGCCGCGGTCGTGCTCAGCGTCGGTCAGAGCCTGCCGGCGCTCGCGGCGGTGAACGTGTTCGGCCCCCGCCAGCAGCGCCTCGGACCGCAGGCGCTGCCCGTCAACAAGACGGCGCGTGCCGCGGGCGTCGTCGGCGCCGCCACCGATCCGGGCTGGGTGCTCACGGTCCGATCCGGGAGACGGAGCCGGGTGCTGACGCGGACCGACCTGCTCACGCTCCCGCAGACCCGCGTCACGCTGCCGATCGCCTGTGTCGAGGGGTGGAGCGTCTCGGCCGACTGGCGGGGGGTGCGCGTCGCCGACCTGGCCGCGCTCGTCGGCGCGACCGGGCGCGGCATCACGGTCCGCAGCCTGCAGCGCGGCGCCTACGCGACGACGATCCTCGAGCCGGAGTTCGCCGCGGATCCGCTCACCCTCGTCGCGCTCGAGCTGAACGGCGCGCCCCTGGACCTCGACCACGGCTACCCGGCGCGGATCATCGCGCCCGCCCGTCCGGGCGTGCTGCAGACGAAATGGCTCTCGTCCCTCGAGGCGCGATGAGCAGCCGGTCCGCCGTCGCCCTCAGAGTGCTCGTCGGACTCGGCGCGCTCACGGCGTCCGTGCTCCTGCCGTCGCGGGTCCCGCGCGTCCCCGCCGAGGCGCTGCCCGAGGCGCACGCGGCGCCCCCGGTCGGGGCGGGGGTCCGTCGAGCGAGGGCGGCGCTCGTCGGGGTCGGCGTCGCGGGTCTCGTCGTCGGAGCGGCGCTGCTCGTGACGACGGTGCGGCCGGCCGGCGTCGCCGGCCTCGGGATCTGGCTCGTCGGCGCGCTCGTGCTGCACGACGGGATCCTGGCGCCGGCCACGTTCGCCGCCAACCGCCTGCTGCGCGGCGCGGGCGCCCGGATCCCGCCCGTCGTGCTCGCCGTGCTGCAGGGCGCCGTCGTCGTCGGGGTCGTGCTCACGCTGACGGTGCTGCCCGAGATCCGGGCGAAGCAGCTCGGCCCCCGCAACCCGACCGTGCTGCCGTTCGACTACGGGCTCCGGCTCGGCCTGCTGTGGCTCGTCCTCGCCGCGCTCACGGCGATCGTCTGCGCGGTCCTGCTGCGGTCGCAGCGGACCCGGAGGTCCGTGCGGTAGAGCGGATCCGTCGGGACCGACCCGGGTCCCGACGGAAGGGGCCCGCCGTGCCGCGATCCATCGCCGCGCTCGCCGCGGTCGCCGTGCTGCTGCTCGCGGGCTGCGCCGAGCGGTCGCCCGCC
>NZ_JAODBE010000064.1 GCF_025463795.1 Amnibacterium sp. | reverse complement strand
CGTGCTGCGCGAGGGCGTCCATCTGGACGCCCTCGCCAGGATGCGGGCGCCGATCGTGGTGGCCCCGACCGTCACGACCCTCGAGGCCGTCACGCCGCCGTCGGTGCGGGTCGTGCTCTACCCGACGAACGTCGTGCGCAACAACGAGATGGTGCGCATCCCCGGCCCGATGCACTCGTTCATCGGACACGGCGACAGCGACAAGGTGGGCAGCTTCAGCCCCCTGAACCGCATGTACGACGAGATCTGGGTCGCCGGCCGTGCCGCCATCGACCGGTACGCGGCCGTCGCCGACGCGGTCGCCGCCCTCGCGCCCGAGGTCGTCTTCTACTTCTCGTCGCCCGCCTCGGGGACCTACGCCCTCACGGTGTGGGCGAACGTGATCGACGCGATGCGGCGCCCGACGCTCGTGGTGCTGCGGGAGGCCGTGCACCTCGACGCCCTCGCCGCGATGACGACCCCGATCGTCGTCGCACCGACCGTGGCGACGCTCGAGGCCGTCACGCCGGCGTCGGTCCGGGTCGCGCTGTACCCGACGAACGTGGTGCGCAACAACGAGATGGTGCGGATCCCCGGCCCGATGCACTCGTTCATCGGGCACGGCGACAGCGACAAGGTGGGCAGCTTCAGCCCCCTGAATCGCATGTACGACGAGATCTGGGTCGCGGGCCGCGCCGCGATCGACCGGTACGCCGCCGTCGACGAGGGCATCGACCTGTCGGTGCTGCGGGCCGTCGGCCGCCCCCAGCTCGCCGAGATCCGTCGGGCGGTGCCGCCCACCGAGGAGGGTCAGCGGCTCGTCGTGCTCTACGCGCCCACCTGGGAGGGGTTCTTCGACGAGGCCGACTACTCGTCGGTGGCGCGGATGGGGGAGCGGATCGTCCGCGAGGTGCTCGACTCCGGCGCCGTGCTGCGCTTCAAGCCGCACCCCCTCACCGGGCATCGGCTGGGCGCGGCCGCGAAGGCGCGGGAGGCGATCGAGGACCTGCTCCGCCGCGCCGGGGAGGGCAGCGGGCTCGTGCCGAACACCCCGGACGCGCTCTACGCCGCGTTCAACGAGGCCGACGTGCTGATCAGCGACATCTCGAGCGTCATCACCGACTTCCTCGCGTCCCGCAAGCCGTACCTGGTGACGAACCCGCGGGACGTGCCCGATGCCGAGTTCCGCGCCCTCTTCCCGTCGGCGAACGCCGCCGAGCTGCTCGGCAGCGACGTCGCCGGGCTGCGGGCCGCACTCGCCGACGCCGCAGGCGTCGACCCGCGGCGTGCGGCCCGGGAGGCCCTCGCCGAGTACCTGCTCGGCGCGGAGCGGGATCCGCTCGACGGGTTCCTCGACGAGGTGGACCGGTTCGTGGAGCGGGCCGACCGGCGCATCCGCACCTCCGACGTGCCGCAGGGGGTGCAGCTGTGACCGGCTCGCTGCTCCGCGACGCCGCGGCTGCCGGCGTCGCGCTCGCGTACGTCGTGCTGGTGATCGCGGCGCTGCTGCCCGCGCCGCTGCTGTTCCTCGTCTTCGCCGTCCTCCTCGTGCTCGCGGAGCTGTGGCTGTCCCGGCAGATGCCCGACCTGCTGCCCCGGCTGCTGCGCACGCAGCTCGGGGTGCGGTTCCGGCTCCTGTCGCTCGACGTGCTCACCGCGGTGCTCGCCGCCCGGTTCGTGCCGGAGCGGTCGGTCATCGTCGCCCTCGCCGTCGTCGCGGTCGCCCTGCTGCACGGCGGGCGGGACGCGGCGGGCATCTTCGCGCGACGGCGCGAGTGGCGTCGCGGCGGCGGTCCGGTGAGCTGGCGCAACCTCGCCGTCCCCGGACTGCCCCATCCGGTGGTCCCCCGGGAGGTCGCAGCGCTGAGCGTCCCGCTCGCGCTCCTCACCCTGCTGCTCCCGCTCGGGTTCGCCGTCGGGGAGGCGACCGATCGGCCGTCCGCCGCGCTGGTCGCGGAGCTGGCCGTGATCGCGGTCGTCGCGCTGTACATCGCCGGCCGCATCGTGCAGTACCTGCTCCTCAACCGGCTGAGCCACGACGCCGTGCGGGCGAAGGTGCAGGGGGCGATCGAGCAGCTGGCGCCCCAGGTCGTCGTGCACTTCAGCGGACGGCGGGGCACCGTCGAGCAGGTGCTCCTCTGGACCCCGGTGCTGCGCGGGCTCGGGCGGCCGTGCCTCGTGCTCGTGCGGGAGCCCACCCACATCGCGGCCCTCGACGGGTGCGGCGTGCCCGTCGTCTTCGCGCCGCGCAGCCAGGACGTCGAGCTGTTCATGGTGCCGTCCGTGCGTCTCGCGCTCTACCCGAGCGACGTCACGAACATCAACAACCACCTGATCCGCGTGCCCGGCATCTTCGACGTGCTCATCGGGCACGGCGACTCCGACGAGCCGGAGAACCGCAGCCCGATCGCGCGGATGTACGACGAGATCTGGGTGGCGGGCCCGGAGGGGCGGGACCGGTACGCGTGGCCCGCGTCCGGCGTCCGGAAGGACCGCATCCGCGAGATCGGGCCGATCCGCCCGCAGCCGTCGGAGCCCGTGCCGTCGGCGCTCGGCGACCGGCCGATCGTCCTCTACGCGCCCACGTGGGAGAACGTGCTCGACAGCACGGACCTGTCGTCCCTCGTCGAGCGCGGGGCGGACGTGCTCGACGCGCTGCTCGCCCGGCAGGACGTGCGGGTCCTGTTCGCGCCGGCGGCCCCGACCGGCGCGAGGCTGCAGGACTACGCGGACGCGGTCGAGACGCTCGGGCGGCGTGTCGCCGCGGGGGGACTCGAGCACGCCGTGCTGACCCCGGGGCAGGTCCCCGCCGCGCTCGCCCAGGCCGCGTTCGCGGTGCTCGACGTCTCGCCGCTGGTGAGCGAGGCGATCCGTCTCGACCTGCCGTTCGCCGCCTGCACCATCCGCGGCCGCACGCCGGAGGCGATGCGGACGATGTTCCCGACGCTCGGCGCCGGCGCCGTGCTCGAGCACCTGCCCGAGGACGTCTTCCGTGCCCTCGACGACGCCCTCGGTCCGGACGTCCGGGCCCCGCAGCGGGCGGCGCTCCGCCGTCGCCTCGACGGGGACGAGACCGGCGACGTCGCGCAGCGCTTCGGCGACGCCGTCACCGACGCGATCGCCGCGCAGCACGGCCGCCGGGCCTTCGCCCGGCCAGCGACCGGCTGACGCGAGGTCGACGGGTTGCATCGGGCACGACGGGCCGCCGATGACGCCCCGCGAGGTCCGAAGTCGCCCGGGCTACGCGTCCACTCGGGCCTGCTGTGCCCCTGACCGGCGGCGGACGTCGACGATCTGCCCGGTGACCTCCGACAGCAGGGTGTCGATCGACGCCATCGCGACGGTCTCGGCGGCGAGCAGGGTGCCCTCCGGCTCCTCGCCGAACGCCTTCGTGCGCATCCCCGTCTTCGTGCGCTCCGGGTTTATGCAGTTGACCCGCACCGCGAGCTCGGCCCACTCCTCGGACAGCGACTGGGTGAGGTTCACGGTCGCCGCCTTCGTCGCGGAGTACATGCCGTAGTTCGCCCTGCCCCGCGTGTAGGAGCTCGAGGTGAAGAAGAGCAGCTGGCCCTTCGACTTCTTGAGGTAGGGGAGCGCCTCCTGCGCGATCATGATCGGCCCGAGCAGGTTGACCTTGATCGAGTTCTTCACGCGCTCGTGGCTGAACGTCTCCAGCCCGCCCATCTCGAGGATGCCCGCGGAGTTCACGACGAAGTCGATGCGGCCCGACTGCTCCGCGGCGAGCTCGAGCGCCGCCTTGACGCTCTTCCGCTTGCGGATGTCGGTGCCGGTCGCCGTGCGCGAGAACGGGAAGACGGTCGCGCCGAAGCGCTCCGCCGCATCGGCGATCGCCCTGCCGATGCCCTCGCTGCCGCCGAAGACGACCACGGTCTTGCCGTCGAGCCCCCGCTCGCGCTCCTCGTTGCTGAGGCCGCCCGGCTCGGCCGACTTCAGCTGGAACAGCTTGTCGGCGATGAACACGTCGATCGACTCGGTGATCTTCATGTTCTCGTCGGATCCGGCGATCACCGCGATCGGCACGTCCGGCGTGTACTTGAGCACGACCGTGCAGTCGTCGGTGGCGACGAAGTTGCGGTCGCGGGCCGCCCGCTCGTAGGCGCGGCGGATTGCGGAGAGCAGGAACGCCTGCGGCGTCTGGCCGCGTCGCAGCAGCGAGCGCGGCGGCACGTCGACCAGCACGTTCGTCTCGGTGTTGATCTGGATGATCGTGTCCGCGGACGGGATCGCCGTGTCGACGGCGCCGTAATGGTCGAGGGCTTCGACGCAGTCCTGCAGGATCCGCTCGTCCACGAAGGGGCGGACGGCGTCGTGGAACAGCACCTTGCACTCGTCGTCGCCGAGCTGCTCGAGGGCGAGCCGCGTCGTGTCGTTGCGGCTCGCGCCGCCGGCGAACACCCGCGTCAGCTTGGGATAGCTGCCCCGCTCGATGAGGTCCTCGACCGCCGACATGTGGTTCGGTTCCATCATCACGAGGATCTCGTCGATGCAGTCGGCTGCGTTCACGGCGGCGATCGTGTGCTCGATGATCGGCTTGCCGGCGATCCGGGCGAGCTGCTTCGGCATCCCGAGCCCGGCACGGACCCCCACCCCGCCCGCCAGGATCACCGCCACCGTTCGCATCCGCTGCCCCGTCGTAGCCATGCCCGCGATCCTAGCGACGGCCACCTGGCCGCTCCCGGGCCACGGGTGCGGCGCAGCGGCGGCTGAGCGGGGCTCGCTATCCTCGCTGCGGATCGGACCGGGGGGAGGACGACCGTGCAGGATCGCCCGAGGATCAGCGTGATCATCGCGGCCTACCGCCCGGGCGACGGGTTCCTCCGGGTGATCCGGTCGCTCGACGCCCAGACCCTGCCGCAGGACGAGTTCGAGACGATCGTCATCGACGACGGCTCGCCCGACGACACGTTCGAGCGGCTGCAGCGGCACGCGGCCACGCGGCCGAACATGCGGGTGCGGCGCATCGAGAACTCCGGCTGGCCGAGCCGGCCGCGCAACCTGGCGATCGAGATGGCGCGCGGCGAGTACGTGCTGTTCATGGACCACGACGACTCGCTCTATCCCGAAGCGCTCGAGCGGGCCGCGGCGTACGCAGCCGAGACGACAGCGGACCTGCTGTCGCCGAAGGAGTCGAAGACCTCCGACGTCTGGTGGGGGATGCCCGCCCTGCAGCACGGGAACCTGCCGAACGCGCTCGAGTCCGGCGGCATCGAGGCGCTGCTGCCGATGGTGCCCCACAAGTTCTACCGACGGGAGTTCCTGCTCGAGCACGGCATCCGGTTCCCGGAGGGGCGCCGGATGCTCTGGGAGGACATCTACGTCAACGTCGAGGTCTGGCGGCACGCCCGGCACGTCGCCGTCCTCGCGGACACCCCCGGCTACCTGTGGCACTCCAGCGCGACGAACAACTCGAAGACCTACGGCCCGCGGAGCGTGGAGTACTGGGACCGCCTCGACGACCTGGTCGCGTTCGTCGACCGCACCCTCGACGCGCCCGGGTACGAGGACGCGCGCCGGTGGCTGCTGCTGCACCTGTATCGGGGACGGGTGCTCGGGCGCCTCAGCCGGATGCTCGCCGGCTCGACCTCGGAGGAGCGGTCGAGGGCGCTCGCCCGCGCCCAGCGGATCCGGGAGCGCTACGTGCCGCGCGACTGGGAGGACGGGCTCGGCCTCTGGGAGCAGGCCCGCGCGGCGCTGGTCGAGGACGCGCGCAGCGATCTGCTCGAGCGCCTCGCCGCCATCGACGCCGCCGTCACGTCGTCCGTCGAGGTCGAGCGGCTCGCGTGGGTCGACGGCCGGCTCCGGATGACGGTCCGTGGCACCTTCGCCACCCGGGACGGCCGCCCGCTCGCGTTCCGGCGCGAGGGCGACCGGGTCGTCCGGATCCTGCCCGCGGAGATAGCGGCCGCGCTTCCGCCCGACCTGCTCGACGTCACCGACCGGCTCGACGGGTTCCGGCTGTCCGTCGGCGTGCGGCACCGCCGCGACCGCGTGACGTGGGAGCTGCCGCACGAGCCGACGGTCGCGTTCGAGCCGCTGGACGAGGAGGGCCTCGTCACGGCCGTCGCACGCTCGGTCGTCGAGGTCGACCTCGAGCACGCGGCGCTCGGAGCGCCGCTGTCGGACTGGGTGTGGGACACGTACGGGGCGATCCGATGGGAGGGCCTGTCGCGCGGCACGAGGGTGCGGTACCACGGCCCCGCCCGGGCGGCGCTGGCCGCCGGGCGGGCCGCCGTCGCCTACCGCGGCACGAGCGGCAACCTCACGCTCGACACCGCCGGGCGGCTGCGCAACGTGGTGAAGGACTCCCGGCCCCAGGTGGGCGACGTGGCCGGCACCCCGCAGGGGCTCGTGGTCACGCTGCCGCACGTCGCCGTCACCGGCACCACCCGGCTCCCGGCCACCGTCGTCCTCGCGCCGCTCGACGGAACGGACGCCGTCGAGCTGCACGGCTCCGTGGTCGGCGGACCGGACGGGGGGCGCTTGGAGGCGACGGGGGAGGTGCCCCCGGGTGGCTACCGGCTCGCCTTCGCGGTCGACGCCGGCGGTCCGCTGCCGAGCGTCTTCGTCGCGCACGTGGACGAGGAGGGCGCGTTCGAGGTCGTCCGCCGGCCGTTTGATCCGCCCCGCGAGCGGCGGATCGATCAGGTCCGCGTCTGGGTGCGCCGGACCTGGCGCAGGGGCGCCGCCACCGCGCGCGCGGCCGCCCGCCAGGTCCGCTCGCGTCGCTGACGGTTCAGCGGGGCTGGGCGGGTCCGATCCGGGTGTGCAGCCGGTGGGCGAGCTCGTTCGTCGCCAGGTAGCCCTGCTGCACCTCGCGCAGCAGGCTGAAGATCTCGTTGTCGCTGAAGTGCACGGTCGCGCCGTTCAGCTCGAGGAAGACGTTCGTCGCGAGCCAGGCGAGCCGCTTGTTCCCGTCGAAGAGCGAGTTGTTGCGGGCGAGGCTCTCCATGAACGCGGCGGCCTTCATGGCGAGGGGCGTGTAGACGTCCATCCCGCGGTACTTCAGCGCGGGCCGCTCGACGGCTCCGATGAGCAGTCCGAGGTCCCGCACGGCCTCGCGGAGCGGGGCCTCGCTGAACATCTCGACGATCTGGACCACGTCGTCGATGCTCAGGTACTCCGTCTGCTGGACCTGCGACGGTGGGAGCTCCGTGGACACCTCACCCCAAGCGATCTCGGTGCGCCGCCGGTGCGGCATGGACGGGATGCACGCGCATGAAGCGCGCCGGGCCCAGCGTATCGACCATCGCCGAGCGGGGCATGGGTCGGCCGCGCCGGAGCGCCGGGTCAGGCGGAGGCGCCCCGCGGTGGGTGCTTCGGATCGATGCGTCGCCCGAAGAAGTCGGTGACGACCGACCTCGGGATGCCCTTGCCGTGGGGCGGCTGCGCCGAGGTCCGCTTCCTGTAGCCGCCGAGCGTCGTCATGCCGACCTTGCCGCTGCCGGGGCGCACGAGGCCGGGGCTCCTGGTGCTCGTGCCCGGACCGTGCGGTTCCCCGGCCCTGTGCACGCCGACGTACGTGTTCGCGGCGCTCGAGACGTGCGTCGGCCAGACGTACCGGCTGGTGTCGTAGCTGAGCACGACGTTGTTGAAGAAGGCGACGCCCGAGCCCCGCTTGCCGTCGAAGGTGCGCACGACGTTGGCCGCGGTGCTGCGTGACTGGTAGATCGTGTTGTTGTAGATCGACGTGTTCCTCGCCGGGTACCGCCCGATGAAGGCGATCGCCGACGCGAGGTTGTTCTGGAAGATGTTGAACCGGACGACCGCGTTCGTGGAGCCGCACAGAAGCACGGCACCGCCGCCGTTGTCGTGGGCGTAGTTGTCCTCGAGCACCACGTCGACGGCGGACGAGTCGATGTCGAAGCCCTCGCCGTCGCCGCCCTTCACGTGCTCGCCGTAGACCTCGTTGTGGTCGATGCGGATGCGCTTCGAGGCCGCGGGCCAGATCCCGGCGTCGGCCGTCATCGCACGGACCTTCTCGCACTGCGGGCAGGGGAAGAGCGCCGCGCCGTGCGCGCTGACGTTGTGGTCGATCCGGCTGTCGCGTGCGCCCCGGAGGATGATGCTGTCCCCGCGCGCCCACGACACGGTGTTCCCCGAGATCCGCACCCCGGTGTCCCCGCTCGTCGGGTACTCGTGGTTGGAGACGACGATCCCGGTGCGCCCCACGTGGGACACGGTGCTGTTCAGGACGCGGAGGCCGGTGAACCCGTCGTGGAGGCCACCCATGGTCGTCACCTGGATGCCGCCGTACTCGCGCGGGTCCCCGCCCGAGTAGCCGAGGTCGCTCGTCACCTGGTCGATGCGCAGGCGCTGCAGCGTGATGCCCGGCAGTCGTCCGCCCGCCCGGTCGAGCACCAGGACACCGGACCGGTAGAAGCGCGTGACCGGCCCGGTCCCGTGGTTGGTGACATGGAGGTCCTGCACCGTCCAGTCGTGCACGTTGACGAGCTGCACGGCGCCGGTGCCGCCTGCCGTGCCGGCGGGCGCGATCGTCGGTGCGGCGCCGGTGCCGTAGGCGCCGAGCACGATGGGAGCGGCGGCGGTGCCCGATCCGGTGGGACGGACCCCGCCGCGGCAGGTCGTCCCACGGCGCACGAGGATGCGGTCACCCGCCCGGAACGGGCCGTGGCCGGACACGTCGGCCGGACGGTTCCAGGGCGTGGTGACCCCGTCTCCGGCGATCGGCGCCGAGCAGTCGAGGTGGAACGTGCGCGGCGGGATCGGCGCGGTCGTCAGGGTCGGCGTCGGGGTCGGGAGCGCCGTCGGGTCGGGCGTCGGCGTCGGCGTCGGCGTCGGATCGGGCGTCGCCGTCGGGGTGGGGTCGGGCGTCGCCGTGACCGTCGGATCGGGCGTCGAGGCCGGGCTCGACGAGTCGACCGATTGCGGGAGCTGCTCGTCGGCGGTGGCCGCGGCGACGGGCGCCACCGCGATCGCGACGACCGTCACGAGGGCGCCGAGGAGGACCGGGAGGGAGGGAAGGCGCGGCACGGTGCTCCGGAGACACGGGTCAGGACGGCAGCGCCTCGCGAGCGCCGGGCTGCTGTCGAGTCTCGGGGGCCCAGCGGTCGGCGGAGCAGCCCCAGTTCGGGCCCGGGCGGATCAGGCCTCGGCGAGGCGCCCCATCAGGCCGTCGTAGCGGTCGAGGAGGCGGCGGGTCGCCGCGGCGACGAACTCCGGGTGGTCGGGCTTGGGCACGGCGATCTCGATCGCCGCGGCGGCCGCCGAGTTCTTCGACGTCCGGAACTGCTGCGCGAGGCGCGTGAGCATCGCGTCCTCGTCCGTCGAGAGTCTGAGGGTCATCGCCATGGCCCTCAAGTTACAGTAGAAGGTGAGACTTTCGGCGGAGGCGGGTCCGCCGTGTCGGGGCGGTGGGGGCGGTCGCCGACGGGTCCGGTCATGCTGCCGGAGATCGCCGCGCGTGAGGCGCGACGCGCCGGGCGGGGCCGGGCCGAGCTCGATCGGGGCTGTGCTGGTTCTGGTCAGGCCGGGACCGAGGTGAGGACCCGGTCGATCGCACCGGTGAAGTCCGGCAGGTCCTTCGGGTTCCGCGAGGTGACGAGCGTCCAGCCGCTCTCGTCGACCACGACGGACTCGTCGCTCCATTCGCCGCCCGCGTTCCGCACGTCGGTCTGCAGCGACGGGTAGGAGGTGAGGTGCTTGCCGGTGAGCGCGCCCGTCTCCACGAGCGTCCACGGGCCGTGGCAGATCGCGGCGATCGGTTTGCCGGCCTCGATGAACGACCGGGCGATCGCGACGGCCCGCTCCTGCCGGCGGAGGGTGTCCGCGTTGATCGTGCCGCCGGGGATCAGCAGCAGGTCGTACGCCGACGGATCGGCGTCGGCGAGCGTGGTCGTGGGTTCGAACGGCTCGCCCGGGCCCTTGTCGCCGACCAGGGTCTGGATCGTGCTCCGCTCGGCCGCCGCGACGTCGAGGCGCGCGCCCGCATCCCTGAGGTGCTGCATCGGCACCTTTAGGTCGTCCTGCTCGACGCCGTGGTGGGAGACGGTCGCCAGGACCGCGTGTCCGGTGAGGTCGGTGTCCGCCATGGGTGCTCCTTCCCGTTCCTGCACGGCAGGATGCGCCGCGCGTCCCGCCACGCTGGGTCGGTCGTCTTGGCGGGGGACCAGCGCCGGGTGGGCGCCCGCTGGCACCCGGCGATCAGGAGGCCAGGTAGGCCTCCAGCGCCTCGAGCTGGTCCCGGGCGGTGAAGCCCGCCGCGGTGAGCCTGCCGAGCTCCAGCACGGAGCGCAGCGGCCGCGGGGCGGCCTGCTTGCCGGCGAAGTACGCGGCGGTCGAGACACCGGTGACCCGGGCCTCGTCGTGCCCCGTGAGCCGGAACACCGCCCGGGCGATCTCCGCCCAGCTCATCGGCGTCCCCGTGTTGGTGAGGTTCCAGACCCCGGACGGGGCCTCGGTCGCCAGCAGGTGGGCGATGCCGGCCGCGATGTCCTCCGCGAACGACAGCCGCCCGACCTGGTCGTCCACGACGGTCGGGTCGACCCCACGCTCGGCGAGCGATGCCATCGTGCGGACGAAGTTCGCGCCGTCGCCGATCACCCAGCTGGTGCGGACGATGTGATGCCGGGGGACGCCGGCGACGATCGCGTCGCCGGCCGCCTTCGTCTGCCCGTAGACGCCGAGGGGGGCGAACGGCTCGTCCTCCGGATGCGCCTCCCGGGTGCCGTCGAAGACGTAGTCGCTCGAGACGTGCACGAGGGTGATGCCGTTCGCCGTCGCGACCTTCGCGAGCTCGGCGACCGCGGTGACGTTCACGGCCCACGCCGCCCGGCGGCCCTCCTCCGTCTCCGCCGCGTCGACGGCCGTGTAGGCGGCGGCGTTCACGACGGCGCCGTAGTCGCGCCAGTGCCGCGAGTGGAACGCGTCCGGATCCGTGAGGTCGAACGAGGCCCGGTCCGCGAACTCCGCGTCCGGGAGCGCCTCCCGCAGGGCGCGCCCGAGCTGCCCGTTCGCGCCGAGCACGAGCGTGCGCCGCGGTGCCATCGGCGTGACGTCGGCGAGGCGCGGGTGCGCCTCGTCCTTCGCGGAGATCTCGACGGAGTCGAGGGGGATCGGCCACGGGATCGCTACGGTCTCGTCCGCCAGGTTGAGGAACGTGTACCGCGCGTCCGGTGACCAGTGGTCGTTCACGAGATACGTGTACGCGGTGTCGGGTTCGAGGGTCTGGTACGCGTTGCCGACCCCGCGCGGCACGAAGATCGCGCGGGACGGATCGATCTCGGCGGTGAAGACGGCGCCGAAGGTCGGGCCGTCCCGCAGATCCACCCAGGCGCCGAAGATCCGTCCGGTGGCGACCGAGACGTACTTGTCCCACGGCTCCGCGTGGATGCCGCGGGTCGTGCCGACGGCGTCGTTGAACGAGATGTTGTTCTGCACCGGCCCGAAGTCGGGCAGGCCGAGCGGCAGCTGCTTCGCCCGCTGCCAGTTCTCCTTGAACCACCCGCGGTTGTCGCCGGGCACCGGCAGGTCGAACAGCGTGAGCCCGGGGATCGGCGTCGCGGTCGCGGCGAGGGTCCTGGTGTGGTCCAGCGCCATCAGGCCTGCCCCTGCTCCCGGTAGCGCGCCTCCGCCGCCGCCTTCTGCGGCCGCCACCAGTCCTCGTGCTCGCGGTACCAGTCGATCGTCGCGGCGAGGCCGGACCGGAAGTCGGCGTACCGCGGGCGCCACCCCAGCTCGGTGCGCAGCTTGGTCGAGTCGATGGCGTAGCGCAGGTCGTGCCCCGCGCGGTCCTGCACGTGGTCGTACGCGTCCGCCGGCCGCCCCATGAGGGTGAGGATCGTCTCCACGACGGTCCGGTTGTCCTCCTCGCCGTCCGCGCCGATGAGATAGGTCTCGCCGATCACGCCCTGCTCGAGGATCGTCAGCACCGCCCTCGAGTGGTCGTTCGCGTGGATCCAGTCGCGCACGTTCCGGCCCGCGCCGTAGAGCTTCGGGCGGACGCCGTCGAGCACGTTCGTGATCTGCCGGGGGATGAACTTCTCGACGTGCTGGTACGGCCCGTAGTTGTTGGAGCAGTTCGAGATCGTCGCCTTCAGCCCGAAGGACCGCACCCAGGCGCGCACCAGCAGGTCGGAGCCGGCCTTGGTCGACGAGTACGGGGAGGACGGGTTGTAGGGCGTCTGCTCCGTGAAGCGGTGCGGGTCGTCGAGCTCGAGGTCGCCGTAGACCTCGTCGGTGGAGATGTGGTGGAAGCGGGTGCCGTGCCGGCGGGCCGCCTCGATCAACGTGTACGTGCCGATGATGTTGGTGTCGAGGAACGGCCGGGGATCGTGCAGCGAGTTGTCGTTGTGGGACTCGGCGGCGAAGTGCACGACCGCGTCGTGGTCGCCGGTCAGGCGATCGACGAGGGGCGCATCGGCGATGTTCCCCACCACGAGGGAGCAGCGCTCCGCGGGCAGCCCGTCGAGCGACGCCCGGTTGCCCGCGTACGTGAGCGCGTCGAGCACCGTGACCGTGTGCTCGGAGGCGTCGAGCACGTGGCGGACGAAGTTCGAGCCGATGAACCCGGCTCCGCCGGTGACGAGCAGCCGCATCAGATCCTCCCCCGTTCGAGCAGTGCGAGCAGGTACTGGCCGTACCCGGACTTGGTGAGCCGCTCGGCGCGCTCGCGGAGGCCCTCGTCGTCGAGGAAGCCGAGCCGCCACGCCACCTCCTCCGGGGCGCCGATCTTGAGCCCCTGCCGGTGCTCGATCGTGCGCACGTACTCGCCGGCGTCGTGCAGGGAGTCGTGGGTGCCGGTGTCGAGCCAGGCGGTGCCCCGGCGCATGACCTCGACCTGGAGCCGGCCGGCCTCGAGGTAGGCGCGGTTCACGTCGGTGATCTCGTACTCGCCGCGGGCGGACGGCTTCAGGTCCTTCGCGATCTGCACGACGTCCTGGTCGTAGAAGTAGAGGCCGGGCACGGCGTAGTTCGACTTCGGATGCGCGGGCTTCTCCTCCAGGGAGACGGCCCTGCCGGCCTCGTCGAACTCCACGACGCCGTACGCCTGCGGCTCGGCGACCCAGTAGGCGAAGATCGCGCCGCCGTCGACGTCGGTGTACCGGCGCAGCTGGGTGCCGAACCCGTCGCCGTAGAAGATGTTGTCGCCGAGCACGAGGGCGGCCTTGTCGCCGCCGAGGAAGTCGGCGCCGATCACGAAGGCCTGGGCGAGGCCGTTGGGCTCCTGCTGCACGGCGAAGGTGATCGAGATACCGAACTGGCTGCCGTCCCCGAGCAGGCGACGGAACTGCTCCGCGTCGTGCGGCGTCGTGATGACGAGCACGTCCTGGATGCCCGCCAGCATGAGCGTGGTGAGCGGGTAGTAGATCATCGGCTTGTCGTAGACCGGTACGAGCTGCTTCGAGATCGCCATCGTGATCGGATGCAGCCGGGTGCCGGATCCGCCGGCCAGGATGATTCCTCGCATTCACATGACTATGCCGGAATCCGCCTGACGGAGGCATGGTGCGAGCCCGTACCATCGTCGGCCATGACCCGAGCAACGCTCGCCGGGGCGTTCCGGGTTCGGGTCGTCGCCGTGCTGATCGTCCTGTACATCCTCTTCGTTCTGCTGGTGACCCTGTGGCCCACGACCGTGGACAAGCCGATCGACCCGTACCTCATCCGGTTCCTCGACGCGCTCCACCAGCACGGGGTGCCCGGGTACGTGGACTACAACTTCGTGGAGTTCAGCGCGAACGTGCTCTTCTTCGTGCCGATCGGGTTCCTCGGCGGGCTGCTGATGCCGTACCGGCTGCAGTGGATCGCGGTGCTGCTCGGCGGGCTCCTGTCCTGCGCCATCGAGCTGTCGCAGAAGCTGTTCCTGCCCGGTCGGGTCGCGAGCCTCGGGGACGTGCTCGCGAACACGTCGGGTGCGCTCGCCGGCTGCATCGTCGCCGCGCTCGTGCGGGCGGCGATCAAGCACCGCGACCAGCTCGTCATCCAGGACGTGCTCGCCGGGCGGATCGCCGAGGACGGGCTGCCGATTCGGGAGCGCGCGGCCGTTCGCCCCTGAACTTCGGAGACCTTCAGCGGTTGTAACGGTCAAACCGGCGCGCCGCGGCCCCCAGGACGCCGACGGCTTGGTACCCCTGTTCGAGGGGTGTTTCCAGCACGTCGGGAGATGGGGGCGGGATGTCGGCGATCAGGGGTGCGACCAGGGACGATCGTGGGGCCGCTCCGCGCCCGCTGCGGCGGCTCGCGCAGCCGCCGGTCGGCACCGCCATCAAGCGGGCGAAGCCCACGTGGGAGAAGCCCTACCAGCGGCGGATCGTCGTGACGGACACCCTGATCCTCGCGGGAACGCTGGTCGGCACGCAGGCCGTGTGGATCGGGATCGATTCCCACACCCTCATCTCCGCCCCGCAGCACGGCTTCAACCAGGTGCCCTACTGGGCCGCGTCGCTCGTGCTGCTGATCGGGTGGCTGATCGTCCTCAAGGCGATCGGCACCCGCAGCCCTCGGGTGATCGGGTCCGGCTTCGCCGAGTACGCGCGGGTCGCGGACGGCAGCTTCCGGCTCTTCGGCCTCGTCGGGATCACGTCGCTGCTGCTGCAGTTCCTGCCGGCGCGCGGCTACATCATCACGGCGTTCCCGGTCGGGGTGCTGCTGCTCGTCGCGTCACGCTGGGCCTGGCGCCAATGGCTGCGGGCGCAGCGGCGCAAGGGGCGCTACCTCATCCGGATCCTGCTCGTCGGGTCGCCGTCGTCGGTGGCGCACCTCCATGAGGAGTTCTCGCGACGCAAGTACCTCGGCTTCCAGATGGTCGGCGCCTGCCTGCCGCAGGGCGTGGACGCGCCGCTGCCGGTCCGCCGCCTCGGGAGCTTCGCGACGGTCGCGGAGGTCGCCCGCCGCGAGCGGGTCCACGCGGTGAGCCTCGCCGGCTCCGAGGACCTGCCGCCGGGGGAGGTGCGGCGGATCGGCTGGAAGCTGGAGTCGACCGGCGTCGACCTGATGGTCGCTCCCGCGATCACCGAGGTGGCGGGCACCCGCATCCACACGCGGCCGGTCCCCGGAATCCCGCTGATGTACGTCGAGTCGCCCTCGTACGAGGGCGGGAAGAAGTTCGCGAAGAGCCTCCTCGACTTCGGGATCGCGTGGCTGGCGCTGCTGCTCGCGTCGCCGCTGATGCTGGGCACGGCGATCGCCGTCAAGCTGTCCTCGCCGGGACCCGTCTTCTTCCGGCAGCAGCGCATCGGGCTGAACGGCAAGGCGTTCGGCGTGTTCAAGTTCCGCTCGATGCGCGTCGGCGCCGACGCCGAGCTGCCCGAGCTGCTCCGCGCCCAGGGCACCGAGGACACCCCGCTGTTCAAGGTGGACAACGACCCGCGCATCACCCCGGCCGGCCGGTTCATCCGCAAGTACTCGCTCGACGAGCTGCCGCAGCTGATCAACGTGATCCGGGGCGAGATGAGCCTGGTCGGCCCGCGCCCGCAGCGCGCCGAGGAGGTGGCCCTCTACGACCACGCCGCCGGCCGTCGCCTGCTCGTGAAGCCGGGTATCACGGGCCTCTGGCAGGTGAGCGGCCGCAGCAACCTGTCGTGGGAGGACACGATCCGGATGGACCTCTACTACGCGGAGAACTGGTCGTTCCTCGACGACTTCGTCATCCTGCTGTGGACGATCCGGACGGTGCTGCAGTCGAAGGGTGCCCGCTGACGCGGGTGCCCCGCCGTGGCGGCTCCGGCCCCGGCGGTCAGGCCGCCGGCCGCACCCGGTAGAGGCGGAGCAGCGCCGCCCGCTGCGCCTCCGCGGTGTCGCCTGCGAGCGCCTTCCGCCACGCGCCGACGTTCTCGGCCGGTCGCTGCAGCGCCGCTCGGATCAGGTCGGCGGCCGCGCCCGGCTCGTCGAAGAGCCACTCGCCAGGCATGCCCTGGAAGGCGGGGATGCCCCGCGCCACCACCGGCACGCCCGCGGCGACCGCCTCGAGCACGGCGAGCGGGAAGCCCTCCCAGGCCGCCGTGTGCACGTACACGGAGGCGGCGGCGAGCCGCTCCGCGACGTCGGTGGTGGGGATCCACCCGGACACCGAGACACCGCGACGCTCGAGCAGGCCCCTCAGCGCCGGGTCGCCGTCCCCGATCCACTCGGCCGTGACGTCCGGTCCGGCCGCCCGGACGGCGGTCACGACGTCGGCGAAGGCCGCCGGGTCCTTCTGGGGGCCCAGACGACCGGTGCTCACGACCGCCGCGGCGTGCGCCGGCGCGCCGGCGGGCGCGACGGCCCGCGGGGTGTTCGGGACGAACCGGGCCCGCCGGCCGCCGGGCATCCGGCTCGCCAGAGTCCGCTCGGACCGTGAGCACGCGGCGATCGCGGTCGTGTTGGCCGCGAGGGCGTACTCGGTGGCCGCGATCGCGATCCGGGTGAGCGGAGGCAGGTCGCGGCGCACGAACGCGAAGCAGTGGGGCGAGTAGACGATCCTGGTCCGCGCCGTCGCTCGGATCGCGAGGCGCACGTAGAGGCCGGCGAGGCTCGAATGCGCATGGACGACGTCCGGCCGGAGGTCCGCGATGCGCCGCCGGACCGCTCGGATGCGTGCGGCCGTCCCGTCCGGGAGCGAGGCGACGGACGCGAAGCGGTCGCTCAGCTCCTCGTCGTGGAACTCGCCCTCGCGATGGGCGCGGAGGAGGTGGTGCGAGCACTCCGGCACGGCGTCGACGAACTCCTGCATGGCGTTCGCGGATCCTCCTCCGAAGGATTCGATGACGTGCAGCACGCGCCGGCGTCCGGTCGCTGCGGTCGTCGGCCCCGGCTCCATGCCGATGACAGTAAGCAGGCCGAGCGCCGTCCAGGGGCTGCCGCGCGGCGGTTGAGAGACTGTCGGGGTGACGTTGCTGATCGACCTCCCGGCCAACGTGCGGGCCGGTCTCCCGGCCGCCGGGGCGCGGCCGACGGTGCCCCGCATCCTCGCGACGATGGCGACCGCACGGTACGCGGCGGTGTTCCTCCACCGCTGCGCGCACGAGGTGCGTGCCGTCTGGCCGCTCGCGGCGGCGGTGAAGCAGCTGAACCAGTTCCTCACCGGAGCGGACATCGCCCCGGAGGCGCGGATCGGGCCGGGGCTGATCCTCTACCACCCCAACGGCGTGGTCATCGGTGCCGGTGCGGTGCTCGGGCGGCGGTGCGTGCTGCAGCAGGGCGTCACCATCGGCGGGCTCGGCGGCCCCCGCAGCGCCGGGACGATCCGGACCGTCCTCGGCGACGACGTCACGCTCGGCGCCGGGGCGCGGGTGATCGGCGCGGTGGAGGTCGGTGATCGGTCGACGGTCGGCGCGAACGCCGTCGTCACCCGATCGGTGCCCGCCGACTCCGTCGCGACGGGCGTCCCCGCCGTGGCGCGCCCTCGGCGCTGACGTCGCCCGCCGGCAGGTCCACCGGCCGTCCGCGGTCGAGCGCCACGGCGACCACGAGGGCGAGGACGGGCGTGAGGTGACGGACGACGGACCCGTAGTCGGGCTCGAAGAGCGCCTGGGTCGTCAGGAGGGCGAGGACGACCCATCCGGCGCGGATGGTCGACACCGCCAGGTTCCGGCGCCGCAGCAGCGCGCTGAAGAACACGCCCCACACGAGCGCGACGACCACGCCCGCTCCGACGTAGTACGGGGTCGCCTTCAGCAGCAGAGGGACCGGGACGATGATCGTCACGAGCACGAGGAGCGCGTCGAGGATGCCGGAGAAGGGCTGCGCGATGGCGAGGTACTGGGGGATCAGCGTCGCGGCGTCCACGGACCCCTGCCGGCCGGCGTTGACCTGGGCCCGGGCGAAATCGGCCCCCGCGTGCAGCACGAGCCAGGTACCGATGCCGATGAGGACGAGCGCCACGACCGGTCCCACGAGCACGGTCCGGCGTCGCCCGAGGAACCGTGCGGCGAGCGCGAAGACGAGCACGAGCGCGAGCACGATGTACCAGTAGCTGCGGAACAGGTGGGCGTAGGCGAGGAGCCCGAGCGCCACCCAGAGCCATCCGCGCAGCGTGGGTCCCGCCAGCAGCACGACGAACACGACGGGGACGACGAAGACGTCCTTCGAGTACGTGCCGAGGTACACGGCAGCGAGCCCGAGAGCCACGGCCGACGCGAGGGCGGCGGGCAGCGTCATCCGGTACCGGGCGCGGTGGATCGCCAGCCACACCGCCCAGGCGCCGAGGGCGAACGACAGCAGACCGGCCAGCAGCTCGTTCTGCTGCAGCCCGAGGATGCGGAACAGGTACGCCGCGTTCTCGAAGGAGGTGTCCTGGAACGGGTCGCGGCCCGTCACCGCGATCTGCTGGATGTGGATGCTGTCGTAGAAGAACTTGGCGGGCAGCAGCCGGTGCCGGGCGACGACGACGAGCAGGCCGAGCAGGGTCGCGGCCGCGGGGACCGCCAGCAGCGCCGTGTTGCGGCCGTCGCCGAGCACCGCCGGGCGCCTCCGGCGACGCGGGCCCTCGTCGATCCCCCGCACAGCGGCGCGCCGGCCTCCTGCCGTCCCCGGTCCCGTCGGTCGCGGCTCCCGTCCGAGGGGCTGGGTGCTCCCGGGAGAGGGCGAGGCGCCCCCGTCCCCGCTCACGCGCCGCCCCACGGGAGACGGCGACGCGGTGCGGACTCCAGTACGGCTACGCCCGTCAGGACGTCCCGGGCGGTCCGATCCCACGAGTGGCTCCCCGCCGCGGCGGTGACACCCGCGGTGGAGACCGCGAGGTAGCGGTCCGCATCGTCGAGCAGCTCGGCGAGGCGATCGGCGACCGCCTCCGCGGTGACCGCACCCGCGACCAGGGCCGCGCCGCTCGACTCCGCCTGCTCGCGCAGGCCGCCGACGGGCGTCACGACCATGGGGAGCCCGTGGCCGGCCGCGTAGGCGAAGACTCCGGACTGGCTCGCTTCGATGTACGGCAGGGCGAGCACGTCGAAGCGGTCGAGGATCGCGGGGATGGACCGGTCGTCGACCCAGCCGACCTCGACGTGGTCGTCCGGATGGGTCATCCGGGAGAGCGTGGGGTCGGCGCCGTCGCCGACCACCTCGAACCGGACCCGTCGCCCGGCCGCGCGCAGGATCTCGACCGCCTCGTGCGCCAGCCGCAGCCCCTTGTACTCGGAGAGCCGGCCGAAGAACCCGATCACCGGCACCGGGCGGCTGAGGGATCGAGGCGCTGCGCCGCTCGCGGCGTACGAGCCGTGGACCGAGCGCTGGATCCGTGACGGAGGGAAGGCGCCCTGGGCCTCCAGCACGGAGGCGACGTGGTCCGAGAACGTCACGGCGCCGTCCGCGAGCGCTCGGTGGACCTGCAGGCTCAGCTGCTCGACCGCGTTGAAGCGGCCGGGATGCATCGTCGCGTCGTGCACGCAGAGGAGGATGCGTCGCCGTCGCCCCAGGAGCCCGAGCAGCGGCCCCTGCCAGATCTGCTCCATCGCGACCACGACGACCCGCACGTCGTGGCGGGTCAGGAACCGCCTGAGCCGCAGCGCGTGCAGGAGCAGGACGGGAGCGCGGAGGGCGGCCCCGATCGTCGAACGGAACGTCGGGAGCTCGAGGACCGGGCCGAGGGCGTCGTAGGCGCCGCGGTTGTCCGCGCCGCTCGACATCACCGAGACCACCGGCCGCCCAGCGGCCTGCAGCGCCTCCGCCAGGGCATGGGTGAACTTCGGTCCGCCGCCGTTCCGGCCCAGGTGGAGGACCGCGACCGGAGACGCCGCACCGTCGGCCGCCGTCGTCCGCTCGAGGGCGCGCTCGGCCGCAGCCGGGAGTTCGATCACGGGTACTGATCCCTTCACCGCCGGTCGGGCCGGCCGGTTCTGTATAGATCGAGGTTCCGGACGACGGGGGCGCGACACGCCCGTTCCGCGATGCGCCGCCGCCGGTACCCGGGGGATTCCGGGACCGACCGCCTGTCACCGTCGTCGGCACCCGTTCGGGTGACAGGATCTCGCGGGCGTGCGATCCGGATCTGCCCGGCGCGTGGATCGGGGAGGACGCCGGATGCGGACGAGGAGCGGAGAGGTCATCGACCGGGCGCTGGCGCTGGTCAGCCCGGCCGGGCGTCCCGGCCGCGGACGCCGGCGTGGGCCCGCTCGCTCCGCGGCGCCCGCCGAAGGCCGGGTGAACGTGCTCATGCCGGCCGGTGAGGGGTCGCTCGGCGACGAGGCCCTCATCTTCGGCACCAGCGAGCTCGCGGCGCGCGCCCGCCGCACGGCGTCCTTCTGGCTGCTCGGTGCCGCGCCCTCGCTCCTGGACCGGGGGCTCGACGAGGTGCGCGACTCGCACACGATCGTGCGGATGGCCCTGTCGCGGCTCAACGCCCACGGCCGCAGCAGGGCGCAGGGGGCCGACCTCATCGTCGTCGGCGCCGACACCATCAGCGGCGACTACGAGCACCGGTTCCTCGCGGCCAGGGTCGAGGCACTCAACCACGCGTCCGCGGCGGGACGGTCCGCCAAGCTCGTGAACTGCAGCGAGACCAGGGCGCCGTCGACCCTGTCGGTGCGACTGCTCGGCGGGTTGCGGGACGACGTCGAGGTGTGGGCGCGGGACCGGGACTCGCAGGAACGGCTGCTCGCGCTCCTCGACCGCCCGGTGGCGCTCGCGCCGGACGTCGGCTGCCTCGTCACGCCGCGCGGGTCGGGTCGGTTCCGTCCGCCGAGCGACGGACCCTTCGCGGTCTTCGTCCCGAACGCGCACTTCTCGGCCCACCTCGGGCTCGACGAGGGGGAGCTGATCGGGGCGTGGCGCGACGTGATCCGCGCGCTCCCGATGCCGGTGGTCGTGCTGCCGCACGACGTGCGGGGGTTCCCCGGCGACGTCGACCTCGCGCGCCGTCTCACCGCCGTGTCCGGGGCCGCGCTCCACGTGCCGACGGACGTCCATGACGCGAAGGACGTGCTCGCGCGGGCCTCACTCGTCGTCTCGGCGAGGATGCACGCGTGCGTCGGTGCCCTCTCGAGCGGGACGCCTACGGTGGGGCTCGAGTACCTCGAGAAGTTCCGAGGTCAGTTCGCCTGGTACGGCGAACTCGGCCGGACCGTGCCGGAGCGCGCGGTGTGCGACCCCGACGAGATCGGCCAGGCCGTGTCGGAGGTGCTCCAGCACGACCGTGAACGGTGGACGGTCCCGTCCGACTGGTTCGCCGAGAGCTGGCTCTGACATGCGGCAGGTGCTCGGTGTGCTGAGATCCACCGGACTGTTCTCCCGCTCGGGGGCGAACGCGCTGGTCGCCCAGCTGCTCACGCTCGCGGCACTGATCGTCCCGGTCGGGTTCGGCCTGACCTCGGCTCTGCCGACCGTGGTGCTCGCCGCGGCGATCGCGTCGATCCTCGGCTACCCGGCGACGCTCGGCGCCGTCGTCCGCGTGCCCCCGATGGGCAGCGGCGCGGCCGGGCGTGTGGTGCTCCGGCGGTCCGTCGCCGCGCTGCTGGTCACCACGGGGGCGGTGACGGCCGGGGGCCTGCTCGCCTTCTCCCGGACCGCGGCGCTCGCGGACCTGCTGCTCCAGGTCGCGATGGTGCTGCTCGGGCAGGGCCTGTTCTTCCTCGCCCAGGCGCGTTCGATCGCGGCCCTCGACTTCGCCTCCGTGGCGAGGGTCCGGCTGCTCTACGGGGTCGGATCCGTCGTCCTGACCGTCGTCGCCTGCGTCGTCCTCCGGTCCCCGATCGCCCTGTCGGCCGCGGCCGCGCTCGCCATGACGGTCGCGGCCCTGTGCGGGCTCGCCGCGAGGCTGCCGGCGAGCACCGAGGTGGCGACGGCCGTGCCGGAACGCCTCGGCCGGACGCTGCGCGACGGACTCGCGGTCGGGTGCTCCCTCGGCTTCGGCAACGTCGCGACGCAGGCGCCGGCCCTCGTCCTGCCGATGCTCGGGCCGCTCGCCCCGGCCTGGTCGCTCATCACGCGGCTCGGAAACGGGTTCCTGACCGTCGGGGGCAACATCGTCGGCCCCGCGGTCGCCATCCGCTTCTCCCGCGCGCTCCAGCGCACCGATGCGGCGGACCTGCGGAGCGCCTTCGGACTCGCGGTCCGGCTCAGCCTCGCGCTCGGCGCGGCAGCGGTGGTCGTGCTCGCGGGGGCGGCGACGGTGGAGTGGCGTGCCGTGGTCGCCGAGCCGATCGGGCCGTGGGCCCTCGCCGTCGGTGTGGTCGGGTTCTGGGGTACCCAGGTCGCGCTCGCGCCGATCGGCAACCTCCTGCCGATGGTCCCGGGTGGCGCGCGGTACCGGATCGCCTACGACGTGACCCGCGTGATCGTCTTCCTCGCACCGATCGCCGTGGTGCGGGACCCGGCGCTGCTGCTGGTGATCGGCGCGGCGGGCGCGGTGCTCAACCTGCTGTTCGTGCTCGCGCTGCGTCGCGTCGTGGTGGGCTTCGAGAAACCCGTCGTGGAGCATCGTCCGGAGCGCGGAAGGCGGTTCTGGCCGGGTACGGCGGCCGAGGCGACCGAGCCCGACCTCTCGTTCCGCTGAGGCGCAGCGGCCCCGTCCACCGCCGTCCGGCGACACCCGATCCGCGCAACGCCCACGGCTTCCGCCGTGGCCGGGACCCGGTCCCGTAGCATCCCCGACTGGTCGGCGGCTGGCGCGACTTGACACATCTTCGGGGGCGGCGCTGAACGCAGCACGACGCGCAGGACGGGCACGCGCCCGCTTCGGCGCCTCCGTTCCCCGCCACGGGACCCCTGCGCGTCGCGGGTGGCTCGTCGTCACCTCCCTCGTGCTCGGCCTCGGTCTGCTGGCGCTCATCGTGTGCGTGCTCTGGGTCGGCGACCGCGCGCTCGTCGCGAAGAACGCCCTCCAGCAGGCCCAGGGCGACCTGACGACCTTCAAGTCCGAGCTCGGGCAGCCCGGCGCGCCGAGCACCGTCGCCCTCTACCGGCGGCTCGGGACGAGCACCGCCACGGCGGCGAAGCAGACCGACGACCCGGTGTGGGCCGCGTTCGAGCAGCTGCCCTGGCTCGGGCCCAACCTCAAGGCGTTCCGGCAGGTGGCGGAGCTCACCGACGCCCTGGTGCGCCACGGGGTGCAGCCGATGGCGGTCGCGGCGGACGGCATCAGCGTCGACAGCCTGAAGCCGACGAACGGCGGACTCGACATCGCCCCGCTCAAGAAGCTCACGCCCGCGGTCGCGTCGCTCGACCGCGCGATGCACGAGGCGGACGCGTCCGCGGCGCGGATCGACACGACGGACGTCGTGCCGCAGCTGAAGGCGCCGATCTCGTCGCTCCGCGCCACCCTGCAGAAGGCGATGCCGCTGACGGCGGAGCTGCGCACGGTGATGCCCGTGCTCTACCCCGCGCTCGGCGGCACCGGCACGAGGCACTACCTGCTGATCTTCCAGAACAACGCCGAGGAGCGGGCCAGCGGTGGCAATCCTGCGGCGATGGCGATGCTCGACGTCGATCAGGGGAAGATCAAGCTCGGCAAGCAGCCGAACTCGGGTGACTTCCCCCACCCGTACACGACCCCGCCGCTGACCTTCTCCGGCGACTGGGCGCACGTCTACGGGCCGCACACATCGGCGTACGTCACGAACATCACGTTCACGCCCGACTTCCCGCAGACGGCGCGGATGGCCAGGGCGATGTGGCGGTCCGAGTTCGGCGGGACGGTCGACGGCGTCGTCTCGTTCGACCCCGTCGCGCTGTCCTACCTCATGCGCGCGACGGGACCGATCACGCTGCCCACGGGGGAGGTGCTGACCTCCGACAACGCGGTGCAGTACCTGCTGTCCGGCGTCTACGCCAAGTACACGGATCCGACGGTCCAGAACGCGGTGTTCGCGTCGGCGGCCCAGGCGATCTTCAAGGCGGTCACCTCCGGCCAGGGCAGCCCGAAGGACTACGTCGCCCAGCTCGCCCCGATGCTGAACGAGCAGCGGCTGAAGGCGTGGAGCATCCGCAAGGGTGAGGAGGACCTGCTCCTCACCTCGCAGGCCGGCAACATGCTCCCGGCCGACAACGCGAAGGCCACGACCTTCGGCGTCTACAACAACGACGACGCGACTTCGAAGATGAGCTACTACATGGACGAGAAGGTCGCCGTCGTGGCGAAGTCCTGCCCGGCGAAGGCGCCGAGCTACACCGTCGCGGCGACGGTGACCGACACGTTGACGGCCGCGAAGGCGAGCGGGCTCACCTCCTACATCCTCGCCGCGCAGACCCACATCCCGTTCGGCGGGGACCGGCAGTGGGTACAGCTCTACGGCCCGGTCGGCTCGAAGCTCGTCTCGGCCACGATCGACGGCAAGAAGGTCGTCTTCGGGAACGACCAGGACTGGCCGCTCAACACGGTCTGGAACGCCACCGGACTCGACGTCCGGCGGCCCGCTGTGAAGGGGGAGCTCTTCGGGCGCCCGGTCGGCAGCGTGAGCGTCACCACGGCCCCGGGCCAGTCGGTCACGGTGAAGGCGGTCTTCACCGGGGGGACGACGCCGAGCCCGTCGCTCGCCGTCAGCCACACCCCGAAGGTGCGGCCCGTGCCGGTGACGATCACGCGCGCCGCATGCGGTTGATGGAAGACCTGATGAGCGGAGCCATCACCCCGCGCGGCTGAGCGTCGGCTCAGCGCCCGCGTCGGTACGCTGCACCCGCGCATCCATGGGGGGTGGGCGGGGAGGGGGGACCGTGGCCGAGGGGCTCCGCCGTCCGCGCCGCCTCCGCAGCCCCGCCCGCCGCCGGCTGTGGATCGGCGGCTGGATCGCGCTCGCGGTCGGCGTCGTCGTCCTCATCGCGACGGGCGCGTGGCTCACGTCGCGCGTGCTCACCGCGAAGTCCGCGCTGGAGGCCGCGCAGTCGGACATCGCGACGTTCAAGTCGTCGCTCGGCCGATCCGGCGGGCCGAGCACTGCGGCGCTGTACCGGAGGCTCGACGCGGACACTCGCCGGGCCGTCCACGCCTCGGACGACCCGGTGTGGTCCGCCTACGAGGGTCTCCCGGTGCTCGGGCCGAACCTCGCCGCCGTGCGGCGCGTGTCCACGATCACCCACACCCTCGTGGTCGACGGGGTCGGGCCGATCGCGGTCGCCGCGGACGGCTTGAGCGTCGAGAGCCTGAAGCCGAAGAACGGGCGGATCGACATCGGGCCGCTGAAGCAGCTCACCCCGGCGGTCGCTCGCCTCGACGACGCCGTCCGGGCGGCCGACCGGTCCGTGTCGGCCGTCGACACGAAGCCTCTCGCCCCCCAGCTCGCGAAGCCGCTCGGCTCCCTGCGCTCGACCCTGCGCCAGGTGGAGCCCCTGACCGGCGAGCTCCGGAAGGTGCTGCCGGTGCTCTACCCGGCCCTCGGCGGCGACGGGCCCCGCCACTACCTCCTCATGTTCCAGAACAACGCGGAGGAGCGGGCGAGCGGCGGCAACCCCGCCGCGCTCTCCATGCTCGTCGTGGACGACGGCAAGGTCACGCTCGGCACGCAGCCGAACTCCGGCGACTTCCCGCATCCGTATCCGGAGCCAGTCGTCACCTTCGGCGGCGACTGGGAGCACATCTACGGCGCCCACGTCACGACGTACGAGACGAACACCACGTTCACCCCCGACTTCCCCCAGGTCGCGACGATCACCCGGGCGATGTGGCGCAAGCAGTTCGGTGGAACCGTCGACGGCGTCGTGTCGCTCGACCCGGTCGCGCTGTCCTACCTGCTGAAGGCCACCGGGCCCATCAAGCTGCCGACGGGGGAGACCCTCACCTCCGGCAACGCCGTGCGGTACCTGCTGTCCGAGGTCTATGCGCGCTATCCGGTGCCGAGCGAGCAGGACGCGGTGTTCGCGTCCGCGGCGAAGGCGATCTTCGCGGCGGTCACGCACGGGCAGGGCGACCCGAAGGCGTACGTGAAGCAGCTGAAGCCGATGCTCGACCAGCAGCGGCTCAAGGCGTGGAGCTCGCGGTCCGTCGAGGAGGACCTGCTGCTCACGTCCCAGATGGGGAACATGCTCCCGGCCGACAACGCGAAGGCCACGACGGTCGGGGTCTACAACAACGACGACTCCACGTCGAAGATGAGCTACTACATGCAGGACAGGATCGCCGTGACCGCGCACGTGTGCGCCGCGACGCCGAGGTGGACGGTCACGACCTCGATCACCGACACCCTGAAGCCGTCGCAGGTCGCGGGACTGCCCGCCTACGTGAGCCCGAACCAGAAGCGCATCCCGCCGGGCGGTGACCGCCAGTGGGTGCAGCTCTACGGGCCGGTCGGCGCGAAGCTGGTGTCCGCGACGATCGACGGCAAGAAGGTCGTGTGGGGCACCGACCAGAACTGGCCGCTCAACACGGTCCCGGATGCGACCGGGATGGACGTGCTCCGGCCCGCTGTGAAGGGCGTCCTCTTCGGGCGCCCTGTCGGCACGGTAAGCGTGACCTTCGCGCCGCAGCAGACGGTGCGGGTCACCGCGGTCTTCACCGGCGGCACGGCTCCGAGCGGCACCGTGGCGGTCAGCCACACGCCGCGCGTCTGGCCGGTGCCCGTCACGATCACGAAGGCCCCGTGCGCCTGATCGGACTCAGGCGTTGACGGTCTCGACGGCGTCTCCGGACAGCGCGGCGAGCGCGCGCCGCAGCTTCGTCGAGGACGTCGACATCGTGTACGGGAAGTAGACGACCTCGACGCCGACCTTCGCGAACTCCGCTTCGAGGCGGAGCCCCTTCTCGGTGCCGCGCCAGTCGTCGCCCTTGAAGAAGTGCGTGAACCGCACCTCGCGCCAGGTGTCGAGCTTGTCGGCCAGCGTCTCCGGCCGCGCCTCGTCGACGAACGCGATGTGCCGCACGATCTCCAGGCGCTCGCCGAGCGGGATGACGGGCGTGATGCCCTTCGTGCGCTCGAGCATCTCGTCGGAGACGACGCCGGCGATGAGGTGGTCGCATTCGCTCTTGGCGTGCCGGAGCAGGTTCAGGTGGCCGATGTGGAACAGGTCGAAGGCGCCTGCGGCATAGCCGATACGGATCGAGGAGGTCATGGGTGAACTTCCGGTTGCTGGGGAGGGGAGGCGCGGCGTTTCGGGCGCCGCTGGTGGGGAGGTACGGGTGGAGGCGATCCCGTCGATCGCCTCCACCCGCGGTCACGGCCGCGCGGGGAGCGGCCGTGGAACGACGGTCACGGCCACCACACCGTGCACGCCGTGGTTCTGGGCCCGCCCGTGGGGCGGGAGTCCCGGCGGGCGGCACCGGATCCGGGGAGGAGGGCGTCAGGCACGGAGCATCTCCCGCGCGGTCACGGGCACCGGCAGGGCGGGCCGCCGCCGCCCGGCGCTGAGGCCCCGCGTGCTGTAGCCGCGGGCGAGCCGCTTCGCGAGCAGCTCGTACGCCTCACCGACCTCGTTCCAGCTGTAGCGGGTGTGGGCACGCTCCCGCATCAGCTCGCCGATCTCCGTGAAGCGGAATGGGTACCGCTCGACCTCCTCGATGAGCCCGGCCAGCTGCGCGGAGGAACGGAAGTAGAGGCCCGCGGTGCCGGCGACCTCCCGGTTGGACGGCACGTCCCAGGCCACCGGTGCCGTTCCGGCGCCCATGGCGCGGAGCAGGGAGCGGTCCGTGCCGAGCGGGGCGCGCCCGTGGAGGAAGCCGATCGCGTGGGCGTGCAGCTGGTCGAGCAGCCGTTCGTCCCGGACGCCGCCGAGCAACCGGATCCGTGAGTCACGGGCCGCGGCCATCGTGACCCGGCGGGGGAGGACGGCGCCCGGGCCGGGCCCGACCACGACGAGCGGGGATCGGGCGGCGGAGCGGGTGTAGCCCTCGACGACGACCTCGAGGTGGTCGTCACGGTCGCCGGCGGCGACGGCGAGGTGGAACCACCCGGGCACGAGGCCGAGGGTCTCGATCACGTCCGAGGGGGTGTTGTGCAGGATCCGGGCGCCGTAGCCGATCGGCTCGGTCGGGACGCCGAACTCGTCGTCGTAGTACCGCGCCACGCTCCGGGCGTCGGCGATGAGGGCGTCCGCCGACCGCACCGCGAGCGCTTCGGCCCTGCGCCGGTACCGGAGCTCCAGCGGGCCGCCGCGTCCGCGCTTCGGCTCGAGACCCACGACGTGCACGGCCACGGCGGTGCCACGCGCCCGGAGGGCTGTCACGACCCCGGCGTTGGCGACGTCGAACACGAACGCGACGTCCGGCTTCGGTGCGAACGATGCGTAGGCGGTCGAGAGCGCGGTGCGGCTGAGCGGCTCGAACGGGCCGACGTGAAGGGCAGGAACGGGCACGAGCCGCATGCCGAGGTGCTGGGTCGGTGCCTTCCGGGCACCGGCGGGGCTGTACACGGTGACACCGTGCCCCTGCTCGACGAGCCGGCGGCCGATCTCCTCCACGACGGAGCCTGCGGCCACGACGGGCGCGCCGAGCACGGCGATGCGCAGCGGCCTGGGGGGCTCCGCGTGCCGCGGAGCGCTGCGGGTGGGTGAGGTCACGGGTCCTCGGGTGGGTAGCGGGGGTGCTGCGGCCGAGGCGCGGGTACGCCGGCCGGACCGGCGGAACGGGTACCGGATCGTCGCGGGGAGGCGGGCGATCGGCGGACGGGCCGTCGGTTGGGGTGGGGTAGCCCTCGAACCCGGCGGGGAACCGGATCGTGGGAGAGGGGTGTCCCGACTCTATCGACGGGGCGCCGGCACCGGATCCCCGCGTTGGGGGGACACGACCGCGACCGGTGGGCGCAGCGGCGCACCCACCCAGGGCACCGCGACGGACAGCATGACCAGCAGGGCCCAGTTGCCCTCGATCAGCAGACGGCTCTCCGCGAGCGCCTGCGTGAGCAGCGCGACCGTGAGCAGCAGGGGCAGCAGCGCGAGCGGGCGCGGGGCGATCGCGAGTCGCAGCGACCGGTAGACGAGCGAGCCGACGACCACGACGAAGGCGAGCAGCCCGGGGATCCCGAGTTGGAGGGCGATGTCGAGGTAGGCGTTGTGCGCCTGCAGGTACTGCACGCCGCCGCGCACGATGAGGCGGTTGAAGGGGGCGACCCAGGGCGGCCAGTAGCCGACCCAGCCCCAGCCGAGCACCGGCCGCTCGGCGACGTGGTCCCCGACGACCCGCCAGATCTCGAGCCGGCCCGTGAGGTCGTCGCCCTTGCCGAGCGCGCCGAGCAGCGGCGCGGAGGCGCGGGACGAGCCGAAGCCGATGATCCCGATCATGACCGCTGCGGCCGCGGCGAGCACGATCCTTCCCCGGCCCCGGAATCGCCGGAAGCCGATCACGACGAGTGCGGCCGCGACGACGAGGAAGCCCGCGATGAGCACCGTCGCGGAGCGGGTCAGGGCGAGCATGAGCAGATCGAGCAGCACGGCGGGGACGGCGAGGACCATCGGCACCCGCCGGGCGGCGAGAAGGCAGCCGATCAGCACCAGCCCGAGCAGGGCGAGGAAGCAGGTGAGGTTCGCGTTCGCGACGATCCCCTGGATCCGGCCGCCCTTGAACAGCAGCCCCTCGCTCCAGTAGTACGCGCCGGGAGCGTTCGACCCGTAGTCGGTCCAGAACGGCAGCAGCTGGTGGCCCGGCACGAACAGGGCGACGACGGCCTCGAACATCAGCGACAGGGCCAGGTGGACGTGCACCATCCACGTGCCGATCGCGACGAGTCGGCCGGGGGGCTGGATCAGGAGCAGCGAGACGCCGACGAGGGCGGTCGCGATCTGGATGAAGAAGCCGAGCAGGGTCGCGACCGGGTAGGCCGACCAGACGGTGGAGAGCAGGCACAGGGCGATGAAGCCGACGATCGGCCAGGAGTCGATCGAGGTGATCAGCTCCAGGAAGCGCCGGCGGTGCCGGATCGTGACGACGATCCCGGTGATCAGCAGCAGGACCGAGATGGCGCCGAAGCCCCACCAGGACAGCGCGTCGCGGAGGCCGTCGCCGTCCCAGAGCGAGAAGAGGGCGACGAAGGCGTACGCGTCCTTCCACCACCCCCGCCGCACGGTCCCAACCTAGCGAGCGGGCCCGCCCCTCGCGGCCGCCGACCCGGCGCTGCGCCATCCGCCGCGTTCAGGACGTCCCGGCGGACACGCCGGGTACCGGCGCGGATGCCCCGAGAACTCCCGGCGGATTCTCGGAACGGGGGAGGGCTACTGCCAGACGTCGGTGATCGGGGCCCCGTGGGATCCGAGCAGCGGGAGGTCGAAGGCGGACTCGATCGTGTGCAGCACGCGGACGTGGTCGATCGGCTCGGAGGACGCGCCGGTTCGTACGTGCGCGCCGCTGAAGACGGTGAGGATGCGGTTGCCCGCCTTCCCGCCGTCCTCCTCGTCGAAGGTGACGATGAGGAGGGAGTCGTTCGTCGGTGCCCAGGCGGCGTAGCCGCCGAGCTCTGTCCGGAGCCAGTCGTCCGCCGTCGCGATGGAGCCGTCGTGCGCGTCGTGGTCGAGGTCGGGCACGACGAACGACACGGACGGCAGGGCGCCGAAATCGCTCGGGAAGGCGCTGAAGGGGAGGTTGTGGGCGGATCCGGCGGTCGCCGCGAAGTCGGCCAACGGGTCGTGCTTGCGGGCATAGGCGCCGCCGAGGCAGGCGGCGGATCCCGCGGCCGGCAGCCCCTGCGCGTACGCCGCCACGCTGGAACCGGTGGAGAGCAGCTGCGAGCCGAGCGAGGGAGTGGTGCCCAGGTCGATCGGGCAGACGTCGGAGGTGACGCCGTGCGTGGATCCGGACCACAGGGCGAGGTAGTTCGGCTGGCTCGGGTGGGCCACGCCGTGGGAGTCGGTGAAGGTCATCCCATCGTGGCGGAGCTGGGCGAGGTAGGGCATCCCCATGGCCGCTGCCGGGCCGTGGTTCTCCTCGACGACGATCACCACGTGCGCGAACCGGGGCACCGCGCGGGAGGTCGACGCTGCAGGCTCCGGCGTCTGCCCTGCAGGCGCGTGGGTGGAGCTCGACGTGGGGGAGGAGGGGCCGGCGGAGCATCCGGCGAGCGCCGCCACCGCGATGCCGAGCACCACGACGCCCAGGCCCCTTCGCATCCGGCCATTGTCGGCTCCCCCTCCGCCGTTTTCAGGACTTTTGCCTGAACACGCCGGGCTCACCGTCGGATCGTCCTGAAATCCGCCGGGGACTCCTGAATACGGCGGACGCGGTGATGGCTGTGACGGGCGTCGGTCAAGCGCGCTCGCGATCGCTCGCAGGCAGGTGGGCCACTGGCCGAACGCCTGCTTGTAGGTGAAGCGCAGGTGCAGGTAGTGGCGGGCGGCGAGCTCCATGTCCCGGCGGCGGTCCTCCTCGAACGCCGCCTCCGTCAGGTGGTGCTCACGGCCGTCGAGCTCGAGCGCCAGCCGGCCTTCCACGAGCTCGTCCACACGGCCGACACCGGGGATGACGACCTGCGACTCCATCCGGAAGCCGACAGCCCGCAGGCGGAACCGCACGACGGACTCGAGCCCGGACTCCGCCCGGGAATCGAGATCCCCCAGCAGCCGGGTACGTTCGCGCGGCAGGAGGTCCCGGACCTGGCTGATGTCGAGCAGGCGGAGATGCAGCACGGAGTCCAGCACGGCGACCGCCGATACGTCGTCGCAGTCCTCGACGGTCTGCCGCACCGCCGTCGCCACCCCCGCCACCGGGCGAAACCCCAGCAGGTTCTCCTTCACCGGCTCCCTGTCCTGCCAGTGCACGTGCACGTCGCCGCGGTCGAGCAGCGGCAGCGCGCGGACGTCCGGGTCGCGGAGGCGGCCGCCGTTGCTCGGGACGAGCACGTGGAGCCGGTTGTCGGAGGGTCGCCACACGCCGTGGAACGGCAGCGCCGAGTGAGCCGTCGCCCGGCCGCCGAGCCGGACGGCGCGGACCAGGTCCGCGGACGAGCCCGGCACCGCATAGAAGCCGCGCCGCACGTGGTACCAGCGGCCGGCCGCGCGGGCGGCCGCGAGCTGATCGCGGGTCCAGCCCATACGGCGCAGCTGCTGCTCCGAGTAGATCCCGACGCTCTCCGCGGAAAGGGATGCTCGGTCATGGCGCGGCCGGCCGGTGCCGCGGCTGCGCCAGGGTCGTCGGATCGCCCGCGCGTAGCCCCTGGGGAGGAGCCGATGCCTGGCGCGCGTCGGACCCGGGCCGCTCATCAGCCCCCACCCGGCTACGGCCATCTGCCGTTCTCAGGATCCGCCTGCGGTGTTCAGGTCATGCGGGCCGCGGATGCCGCGCGCCGCCCGGGAAGCCTGAAAGGGGCGGATGGGGCGCGCCGGGGCGGCGGGATGCCACGGCGTCCCCGGGCGACGTCCGGGCGGGCACGGTAGAACGGAGGCAGACGCGCCACCAGAGCCGGCGCCCCCCGCTCGCGTGCAAGGACGGTCCCCGATGTTCGTCGGAATCACCAACACCCC
>NZ_JAODBE010000062.1 GCF_025463795.1 Amnibacterium sp. | reverse complement strand
GTGGCGATCGTGGTCATCGCGCTGCTCGCGCTGGTGAACCTCGCCCTGCCCACGCAATGGGCGCAGCTGACGATGCATCATGGGCCGTTCGCGGCCGTCGCGGGCATCCACCCGCTGAACGGGCCGTTCCAGCACCCCGCGGCCCTGAGCCGGTTCTCGGTGATCCTGGCCGTCGCATGCCTCGCGTACCTGTTCGTCGTGCGGGCCCGGTTCAGCGTGCTCCTGCTGCTCGTGATCGCGGCGGGGCTCGCGGTGCTGAGCTTCGAGACCAAGTCGCTCGTCGGCCTGATCCTCGTCGCGGTGCTGTTCGCCATCCGGTTCGCACGGGTGCGTGGGGTCGTCGTCGTCGTGTGCCTCGCGCCGCTCGTGATCGCGGCGCTCGCGCCGCTGCTCGTCCGGTTCATCGGCCGGGATGTGACCGCGTACGTCGTGCAGACGTCCGCCCGTGGTCGCCTCACCACCGGTGGTGCCGACATCGCGAACCACTACTTCCCGTTCGGCGCCGGCCTCGGCCGGTGGGCGAGCTCCACGGCCGCGACCGACTACAGCCCGGAGTACGTCGCCCGGAGCTTCCAGCACGTGTACGGCCTCGGGCCGGGCACGGCGGGCAAGTTCCTGAACGACACCCAGTGGCCCGCGATCTACGGCGAGGCGGGCTGGATCGGCGGCGCCGCGTTCGCGCTCGGCCTGATCCTGATGCTCGTCGCCCTGCTGCGCCGCACATCGCGGAACGAGGACGTGCTCGTGCGCTGGCTGCGCGTCGCGGGCGTCGGCTGGATGATCGCGCTCATCGTCGAATCCGCGGTCGCGCCGGTGTTCGTGTCCACGCCGTCGTTCCCGTTCGTGTTCGCGGCTGCGGGCATCATCGCCTCCATCCGCCGGGACGGGCTGCTGCCCGACCCGATCCGGGTGCTCAGGCCGTCGGCCGCCGGCGGCGCAGCGCGTCCAGCCACAGCGACTCGATGACCGGGTACGCGCTGTCCGCCGAGTAGCGCTCGGCGAACCGCGCGCGGCCCTTCTCGACGAGCTCCTGCCGCCGGGCCTCCGAGACCATCACGGACTCGAGGGCCCGGCGCAGGGGTTCGATCTCCCCCGCGGGCACGACGATGCCCGCATCGCCCTCGAGGAGCGCGGGGATCCCGCCGACGTCGGTGGCGATCACGCACGCGTCGCGGGCCAACGCCTCGAGCAGGAACATCGGCAGCGCCTCGTCCCGCGACGGCAGCACGGCCACCGATGCGCGCCGCAGCAGGCCCATGAGCTCGGCGTGCGGGCGGGCGCCGTGGACGACCACGTGGGGGACGGTCTCGTCGACGACGTCGGGGTCCGCGACCGGGCCGACGACGTCGAGCGTCCAGTCGGTGGTGTCGAGACCCCGCCAGGCGGCGAGCAGCACGTCGACGCCCTTGCGCCTGCCCACGGTGCCGCCGAAGACCACGCGGTGCTCCTTCGGCTCCGGCCGGTCGCCCGCGACGACGTTCGGCACCCGCCGCACCCGCTCCGCGGGCACGAACGACGACGCCGTCGCGGCGGACTCGTCGCTGAGCGCGAGCACGAGGTCGGCGGCACGGAGCACCCGGCCGGTGAGGCGCGGACGCTGCCGTGCGAAGGCGGCGAACGAGCTGCCGTGCAGGTGCGCGACGGTAGCGGTGCGGGTCGCCCGGGCGAGCAGCAGCAGGAGGCCCTCGCGCACGAAGGAGCCGCCCTGCGAGAGGTGCACGACGACGACGGGCGTCGAGCGCCGCGGCAGCGTCACGATGCGCCCCGCGGCGGACAGGAACAGGCGGACTGCGCGCGGTCCGCCGGAGCCGTCCCGCGAGACGATCACGTCGACGTCGAACCGTTCGAAGTCCCAGGCCAGGTAGCCGTTCACGACCTGCGTCATGCCGCCGGCGACCTCGCCACGGCGTCCGACGTGCCATGCGGCGTAGGGGCGGCGGCCCGCCGCCCGGGCGGTCATACGGTCGCGCCGGCGAGCGCCGGCTGCTCCCCCGCGACGACCTCGACCATCGCTTCCCGCACCTCCTGCAGCTCGGCCCGTGCCGCCGCGAGCGCCGCCAGCGTCGCCGGCCGCTGCTGCACGGCCTGCTCGAGCAGCGCCGCGATCGCCGGCGCCTTCAGGCCCTCGACGGCGGCGGAGACCCCGGTGAAGCCGGCCGCGGCGAAGTGCCGCTCGATCTTCTCGGATCCGCCGCGTACGGCGGCGCTGGGGGCGGCGCCCTCGGTCAGCGCGGCGATGAGCACGTGCAGCCGGTCGCTCACCACGAGCAGGGTGCGGGCGTAGAGCCGCCGCAGCGCCGCCTCGTGCGCGGCCGGGTCGGTGCCGTCCCAGTCGAAGAGCTCCGCGTGGAGCCGCGCCGCCACCTCGGCGGAGCGCTGCCGGTCGCGGGTGACCTGGCTGATCACGGTGATGCCGAGGCCGGCGCGGTCGGCGTACTCGCGGAGGCCCGCGAACCAGGCGTCGGCGGGCATCGGGCGGTCGCTCCGCAGCGAGACGACGAGCCGGTCACGGGTACCCCGCTCCAGCGCCTCGGCGGGCGAGCCCTCGCCGAACGCGAGGTCGGGCATCACGGATCCGCGGCCGATGTACGCGGCGGTGTCGGCGTCGCGCCAGGCCGTGAACTGGGAGGCGGCGACAGACGGCGCCATCAGCAGGCGCGGCAGGGGCGCGAAGTTGCGGGAGCCGGATCCGACGCGCACGACGCGGCCGCCGCGGAGCCGGCAGAGCGCCACGAGCGGGAGCACGCTGAGGTGCTCCTTCATCCCCGCCATCGTCAGCTGGATCTCGCCGGGCTTGAACGCGTAGACCGCCCGGCCCGTGAGCGCGGCGAACAGGGCCGCGCGGTACCAGGCGGCGAAGGAGGCGTAGCGCACGTCCTGCGGCGCGAGCTCGAGGCCCTCCGCGTAACCGGCCGGGGCCTGGCCGACGTAGGTGTGGAGGGTGCCGAGGGGGCGCAGCCAGGTGAGCAGCTGGCGCCGCAGGATGATGTCCCCCACGTTGTCGTACTGGCCCCGGCTGGGCACGAAGATCTTCAGGGGGCGAGGGCGCCGGCTCATGCGGCGGGGACGCGACCCTGGTCGCAGGTCGTGGGCATCGACGTGGTCGTCCTTCCTGCTCGGCCAGGCCGGCATCGCGGAGGCGCGGTGCCGGCGACGCGTTCGGGCGCGCAGCGGAACCCCTGACGGAAACGGCCTCTCAGTCTACGGACGGGGCACCGGCCGAGCCAGCGGGTGCCCGAATCGTGATCGAGCCGATCAGTGCGTCGGGTGCGCCTCGATGACGTTCGTCTGGGTGTCGGCGACGGTGATGCCGGGGGCGGGGAACGCGTCCGCGTCCCCGTGGTAGGCGATGAGGAAGCCGCTCGTCTCGGACGACGCGGCGAAGTAGGTGACGTCCATGCGGTACCGGTCCGCGATCTCGTAGAACATCTCCCCGAGGTCGTTCCACCCGGTCACGCTCGCCGTATCGGTGCCGAGCCGGCTGCCGCTCGGCCAGCCGACCTCGCCGACGGAGCAGTGCACGTGGCCGCGCTTGCACCAGTCGCCGAAGGCGGTGAGGCCCTCGAGGAACGTGGTGTTGACGCCGGGGTAGTGCAGGTCGGTGCTGTTCGCGCCGAGCGGGTAGAAGTGCTGGGAGTAGACGATCGAGCGGTCGATGACGCCCTTGGAGCGGATCCACGGCCCCTTCGGCGCGTTCTGGGCGAGCGAGAAGTTGCGCAGCATCGACTCGACCCAGATGCGGTGCCGGTCGCCCGTCCGCCGGATCGCCGTCACGGCCGCCTGCGTGTAGGAGCGGTAGGTCGCGAACGACACCTCGGTCGTCTCCGGCTCGTTGAAGATGTCGTAGCCGGCGATCTTCGGATCGTGCTTGAACGCCTCCGACAGCAGCCCCCAGACGTGCTGCACCTGGACGGTGCTGATGCCCTTGCCGCAGTAGACCTCGTAGGCGGGCGGCTGGCCCGGGCCGTTCGGATACCCGCAGCCGTTGTGCAGGTCGAGGATCGGGTACATCCCCGCCTGCTCGATCTTGTGCACCTCGTCGGTGACCACCGCCATGCCGGGGCCGTCGAGGGGCGCGTCGAGCGAGGCCTGCACATCCGCGGGCGTCGGATTCGCGGACCGGACCGGCTGGATCATCCCCCACGAGAACGCGAGCCGCACGATCCTGATCCCGTGCTGCGCGAGCAGGTCGTAGCTGGACTGCGGCTCGCCCCACTGCGTCATCGGCGCCGACCGGCCGCGGTTGAACTCGAGCGTGTAGACGTTCACGCCCCGCTCGTACCGGGTGCCGGCGAGCGCGGCCGGCACGGGGCCGGGCAACGGGGTGGCGGTCGGCGGCGGGGACGACGAGGACGGCACGGGCATGAGGTGCGAGCGCGGGGGGTTCAGCAGCTCGGCGACCCCGAGCACGGAGATGCAGGCGATCGACGCGATCACGACGAGAACGAGGGCGCGCACACCTGCGCGGCCCTCGGTGCGCTCGTGCGTCCGTGCCACGTCCCGTCCCCTTCATGCGGCCCTGCGGCCGCGCTCGATCACCCTGCCCGCGGCGGGGGGTGCGGCACGGCCGATCCGGCCCGACCACGGTAGCCGGACGCGCGCACCCGCTGCCGCGAGGGCCGGATCGTGATCACTTCGGGATCAGCGCTCGGCGCCGGGCGGTGCTTCTCCGGAGGGTTGCCACTTCCTGCTGCTTCCAGCCGTCTGAAGCAGCAGAAAGTGGCAACCGCCGAGACGTGGGCGGCTAGTCCCGTGCGCCACCGCGGCGCATGACGGCACGGTACAGCGGCGGGGCCCAGCGGCCGGCGGCGAGGAGCGCGAAGCGCCGCCGGTCGCCGCGTCGCCACAGGGCGGTGAGCTCCCCCGTCGAGACCTCCGAGCGGATCCGGCGGGCGAGCCGGGCGGCCTCCTCGGGCGGGTACGCGCCCGAGGTCGCGTCCTTCAGCCGGCTGAGCAGCGCGTACCGGGCGACGTAGTAGCGGTACTCCAGCGAGTCCTGCAGGCCCAGGCGCTCCGCGCACGACCGGACGACGGCGCCGACCGTCTCGAGCGAGGCGGACCGCGGCGTGCCGCTGCGGATGATCGAACCGGTGCGCAGCACGTAGCGGTAGACGGACCTCTCGATGCCGGCGACCCGGGTCGCGCCAGCGAGCAGCTGCGCGACCATCGCCTGGTCGGAGTGGTGCCGCGAGCGGGTGAACTCGATGGCGATGGCCAGCTCCCGGCGGACGAGCTTGTTCCAGAGGTGGCCGGTGATCCGCCCCACGAGGAACCGGCGGAACGCCTCCCCGGCGTCGAGCACGCCGGAGAACGCCTCGCCGACCGGCCGCACCCGGCCGTCCGGGAAGCGGTAGTCGGCCGCCGCGCACACGACATCCGCGTCCGTCGACGTCGCCGCGCCGAGCAGCACCGCGACGGCCTCGTCGGGCCAGTCGTCGTCCGCGTCGACGAACCACACGTAGTCGCCGCGCGCCGCCCCGACGGCGGTCTCGCGGGCCGCAGCGACGCCGGCGTTCGGCTGGGAGAGCCCGACGACCCGCGGATGGCGGGCCGCGAGCTCCCGCACGAGGTCGCCGGTGCCGTCCTTCGAGCCGTCGTCGACCAGCACGATCTCGAGGTCCTCGTGGGTCTGCCGCAGCAGCCGGTGCACGGCCGCCTCGAGGAACGGGGCGACGTCGTAGCAGGGCACGACCACGCTGACCAGCGTCACGAGCCCTCCCCCGGCCGACGGAGGCGGAACGTGGGCTCGGGTCTGCTCATGACCGGACCAGTATTCCGGAGGCGCCTGCCGGGCGGCGGCACGACCGGCACCCTCGGGAGCCCGCGACACGCCGATGCACACCGAATAGTGACCTGAATTTCTCCGACACGCGCGCGTCCTCCGTCGACCGCTGCCGCCTCGCCGGAACCATGAGCGCATTCCGGGCCGTCCGCGGCTGCGGCGCCCGGAGCGGCTCACCGCCCGACCCCGGACGGCGAAGCGCGAGCCGTCGACCGGGAGCTCCTCATGGTTTCTTCGATCCACATCGTCACTCCGTCGAATCTCGGACGGGTCCACGGCGTCGTGACCGTCGACGTCGCGGTCACCGGCGGCAGCGCCGTCTCCGCCGTCACCGTCATCGTCGGCGACCCCGCCATCGGCTCGAAGCCGGCGACGCACGTCTCCGGCGGCACGTGGCGGGCGCACTGGGATACGACGCACAGCCTCGAGGAACCGGCGGTGCCGAATCCGAGCGACGCGATGTACTGGATCACCGCGACGGCCGTGGTGGACGGCGCGCTCGTGCGGGCGCCGATGATCCGTGTGACGACCGCCAACCTCACGCACACGATGCGCCCCGCCTCGGTCCGCTCCGGCTGGCGCGACAAGCTGGCGTGGTCCGCGAAGTACGACGGCACGTTCGAGGACTGGAAGAAGAGCCACGGCGCGGCCGTGATCGGGGCCCGGCACGCCGCCCTGCTCGACGACCCGGTGCTCGGCAAGCAGCGCAAGGCGATCCGCGTGGTCCTGCCGAACAGCGCCAAGAACGACAGCGACCAGCCCAAGAAGACGACGCTGCGGTTCCAGTCGTCCGGGCCGCGGACGATCGTCGAGGGTGACGAGTTCTGCGTCGGCTTCGCGTTCTACCCGCCGCCCGACTTCCCGTCCGTCTATCCGCGGAACGACCCGACGAACCCGGCGGGCAAGGACGCGAGCGGCTACCTCGCGATCTTCCAGTTCTACGGCCCGCCCTACGAGCAGGGATCGCCGCTGGTGCTGCACGCCCACCGGCGCACGCTCGCCGACCCCGTCGACGAGTTCAACATCCGCGGCAACTCCCTGAACCCGGGCGACCCGGCCGACCAGCTGGCGATCCCGTACCGCCGCGGCCGGTGGACCGATGTCGTGTTCAAGATCCACGCCTCGAGCTCGATCGAGCGCGGATGGATGGAGACCTACGTGAACCAGGGCGAGGGGACGGCCGTGCAGCCGCTCACGGTCAACGGCCTGACGCGCCTGCCGCGCGTGCTGCTGCGGCCGAACTCGCAGGCCTTCCGGACCGACATGCAGATCTACCGCGTGGTCGACCGCATCCCCACCGTCACCCTGTGGCACACCGGCCACACGATCGCGCCGACCGTCGAGAAGGCCGACCCGCGTTCCTACCGCAACGGACCGAAGGCCTGACATGTCGAAGCACAGGACCACCTACCAGCCCGCAGCCGTCCAGGCACCCGGCGGCCGCCACGTCGCCGTGCTCTCACGCCGCACCTTCGTGACGGCGACGGGGACCCTGCTCGTCACCGCAGGCGGCATCGTGACCGCTTCGGTCGGGTTCGAGCACACGGACGCCGACGCCAGCCAGGCGACGGGCAGCCCGGCCGCAGGGGCCCTCGTCGCGGCCGCGGCGTCGACCGTCGGTCGTCCGCTCGCGAACAGCGCCTGGCAGGTCTACTTCGGCAACCGGCTCACCGAGTGGAACACCGCCTGGGTGGAGTGGCTGCTGAAGGGCGCCGGCGCCCCGAAGACGAACACGGTCGCCGCCCTCTACTCATGGGCGCAGCAGCACGGGGCCGTCGACGGCACACCGAAGGCGGGCAGCCTCATCTTCTCCTTCGCCCCGCAGGCGACCGT
>NZ_JAODBE010000055.1 GCF_025463795.1 Amnibacterium sp. | reverse complement strand
GGCACGGTCGCGGTGCCGCTCGCGGTCGCCTTCGTCGCGGCCGCCGAGGAGGCCGTGGCCGACCTCGACGCCGAGTCGGTCCGCGCAGCCCGGTTGCGGGACCGCGCGCTGTCCGGTCTCGTCGCAGGGCTGCCCGGCGCCGTCGTGCGCGGCGCGGATCCGGCGGCGCCCGGCGCGCGGCTGCCCGGCAACCTCCACGTGACCGTCCCCGGCGCCGACGGCGAGGACCTGCTCCTCCTCCTCGACGCGGCCGGCGTGTCGGTGAGCACGGGCTCCGCGTGCCTCGCCGGTGTCGCCCGCATCTCACCGGTGCTGCTCGCCATGGGCCTCCCGGCCGACGAGGCCCGCGGCGCCCTGCGGATCACCTTCGGCCACACGTCGTCCGAGGCCGACGTCGACGCCCTCCTGGCCGCCCTCCCGCGCCTCGCCGCCGCCCTTCCCTGACGTGCCACTTCTGCACCGTTCCGGGGTGCTGAAGCGGGCGAAAGCGGCAAGTCGCCGTGGTCGGGCGTCCGGCGCTTAGCCTGGAGCCGTGAAGGTGCTCGCGGCGATGAGCGGAGGCGTGGACTCCGCGGTGGCGGCCGCGCGCGCCGTGGACGCCGGCCACGACGTCACCGGCGTGCATCTCGCCCTCAACCGCAGCCGGGGCACGCTGCGCACCGGCGCCCGCGGCTGCTGCACCATCGAGGACGCCATGGACGCCCGCCGCACGGCGGACCTCATCGGCATCCCGTTCTACGTCTGGGACTTCAGCGACCGGTTCGCGGAGGCCGTCGTCGACGACTTCGTCGCCGAGTACGCCGCCGGCCGCACGCCGAACCCGTGCCTCCGCTGCAACGAGCGGATCAAGTTCGCGGCCCTGCTCGACAAGGCGATCGCGCTCGGCTTCGACGCGGTCTGCACGGGCCACTACGCCCTCGTCAGGACGGACGGCGAGGGCCGCAGGGAGCTGCACCGCGCCTCCGACGAGGCGAAGGACCAGTCGTACGTGCTCGGCGTGCTCACCGCGGGCCAGCTCTCTCATGCGATGTTCCCGCTCGGCACGACGCCGTCGAAGGCGATCGTGCGGGCCGAGGCGGAGCGCCGCGGGTTCCGGGTGGCCTCGAAGCCCGACAGCCACGACATCTGCTTCATCCCCGACGGCGACACCCGCGGCTGGCTCGCCGAGCGCGTCGGCAGCGCACCCGGCCCCGTCGTCGACACGAGCGGCGCCGAGGTCGGCCGGCACGAGGGCGCCCACGCCTACACCGTCGGCCAGCGCCGCGGCCTGTCCCTCACCCGGCCGGCGCCGGACGGCCGGCCGCGGTTCGTGCTCGAGGTGAAGCCCGCGAGCAACACGGTCGTGGTCGGCCCGCGGGAGGCGCTCGCGGTCGGCGAGCTGCGGGGGAGCCGCTGGTCCTGGACGGGCGCCGAGCCGGCCAGGGAGTTCCGGTGCGCGGTGCAGGTGCGTGCCCACGCCGACCCGGTTCCGGCGACCGCGCGGATCGCGGACGACGCGGTCGTCGTGCGGCCCGACGAGCCGATCCTCGGCCTCGCGCCCGGCCAGAGCGCCGTGCTCTACGACGGCACCCGGGTGCTCGGCCAGGTGACGGTCGACCGCACCGTCGGCGTTCCGGCGCTCGCCTGATCGGGGCCGTCTTTCGCGAGGCGGATCCACGGCATCCGCCCGGCGCCGGCGTCGGTGCCCGCTCCTACACTCGCTGCATGAGCGACCCCGTGCAGGCGACCGAGGCGACGAGTGCGGCGCACGAGGTCGCCGCGCTCACCGAGCGCATCAGGCAGCTGCGCCGCGAGTACTACGAGGGCAACGGCTCCACGGCCTCCGACGCCGAGTACGACGAGCTCGTGCACCGCCTCGAGCGGCTCGAGCAGGAGCATCCGGAGCTCGCGGACCCCGACAGCCCCACCCGTACCGTCGGCGGCGCGCCCGAGACCACCCTCTTCGCGCCCGTCGTGCACGCCGAGCCGATGCTGAGCCTCGACAACATCTTCAGCATCGAGGAGCTGCACGCGTGGGCGGCCAAGGTGCAGCGCGACGCGGCGAAGGTCGCGCCCGACCGTCCGGTGCGCTGGCTCTCCGAGCTGAAGATCGACGGTCTCGCGATCAACCTCCGGTACGAGCGGGGCGTGCTCGTCTCGGCGGCCACCCGCGGCGACGGGATCACCGGCGAGGACGTCACCCCGAACGTCCGCATCATGGGCGGCATCCCCGAGCGCCTGAAGGGCACCGGCCATCCCGACCTCGTCGAGGTGCGGGGCGAGATCTTCTTCCCCGTGGCCTCGTTCGACGAGCTGAACGCGATGCAGGCCGCAGCGGGGGAGCGCGTCTTCGCGAACCCGCGCAACGCCGCCAGCGGCTCGCTGCGGCAGAAGGAGGAGGGCAAGTCGGAGGCGAGGCTCGCGCTCATGCGCGACCGGCTCCAGCGCCTCCGCATGCTCGTGCACGGCATCGGCGCGTGGCCGGTCGAGCGGATCGAGCACGAGACCCCGGTCACGGCGCAGAGCGAGGTCTACGCGCTGCTGGCGGAGTGGGGGCTGCCCACCTCGACCCACTACCGCGTCTTCGACGCGGTCGACGACGTCGCCGGCTACATCGAGCACTACCGGTCCGCGCGGGCGAGCGTCGAGCACCAGATCGACGGCATCGTGATCAAGGTCGACGACCTCGACCTGCACGTCGCCCTCGGCGCCACGAGCCACGCGCCCCGGTGGGCGACCGCCTTCAAGTACCCGCCGGAGGAGGTGCACACCCGCCTGCTCGACATCGTCGTCTCCATCGGCCGCACGGGCCGCGCGACGCCGTTCGCCGTCATGGAGAAGGCGAGGGTCGCCGGATCCGAGGTGCGGCAGGCGACGCTGCACAACCAGGACGTCGTGAAGGAGAAGGGCGTGCTGATCGGCGACGTCGTCGTGCTGCGCAAGGCCGGCGACGTGATCCCCGAGGTGCTCGGCCCGGTCGTCGACCTGCGCACCGGCGACGAGCGCGAGTTCGTCATGCCGGCGGACTGCCCCGAGTGCGGCACCCCGCTGCGGCCGGCGAAGGAGGGCGACGTCGACCTCCGCTGCCCCAACGCGCGCAGCTGCCCCGCCCAGGTGCGCGGGCGGGTGGAGCACATCGGCTCCCGCGGCGCGCTCGACATCGAAGCGCTCGGCGAGGTGGCCGCAGCCGCCCTCACCCAGCCGGACGAGCCGGCCGTCCCGCCCGTCGTGACGGAGGCGGACCTCTTCGACCTCACGCTCGACAAGCTGCTGCCCATCCGCACGGTGGTCCGCGACCCCGAGACCGGGCTGCCCCGGCTGAACGACGACGGGTCGCCGAAGCGGGTCGCGCCGTTCCGGCGGCAGCTGAACGCCGACGAGAAGCGGCAGGCGCGTGCCGAGGGCCGCACCCTGGACGGCACCGAGACGGCGGCCTCGAAGCAGGCGACCGACCTCCTCGCCAACCTCGAGCAGGCCAAGACCCGCGAGCTCTGGCGGTTCCTCGTCGGCCTGTCGGTCCGCCACGTGGGTCCCGTCGCCGCCCGGGCGCTCGCCGCCCACTTCGGCTCGATCCTCGCGATGCGGGCCGCGAGCGTCGAGGAGCTCGCCGCGGTCGACGGCGTCGGTCCCATCATCGCCGAGGCGCTCGTCGACTGGTTCGCCGTCGACTGGCACGTCGAGATCATCGACCGGTGGACCGCGGCGGGCGTGCAGCTCGCGACACCCGGGCATCCCGGGCCCGGTGCGGTGGAGGCCGAGCAGGGTCTCCTCGCCGGGCTCAGCGTCGTCGTCACCGGCGCCATCGAGGGCTTCTCGCGGGAGGGCGCTGAGGAGGCGATCCTCGCCGCGGGCGGCAAGGCGGCCTCGAGCGTGTCGAAGCGCACGGCGTTCGTCGTCGCAGGACCCGGCGCCGGCACCAAGCTGCAGAAGGCCGAGCAGCTCGGCGTCCCGCTGCTCGACGCGGACGGGTTCCGGACGCTGCTGGAGCAGGGTCCGGACGCCGCACGGGCGATGCTCGACGGGTCCGTCGGCGCGGCGGAGGAGGCCGTGGAGCGGGCCCCGGAGCGCTGAGGGGCGCGCCCTCGCCGCGGCGCGCGGGAACGTACCCCGATCGTGTCCGCCGGGGTATGGCGAGTCCTGCGAATCGGCCCCTACTCTGGGGGCACGCCGTGGCAGGGGCCGGTCCGCGGTGTGCAGTCGGGGGAAGGGGGACGCATGATCATGCGCGTCCTCGTGCTCCTCGGAGCGGCCCTGCTCACGATGGGCGCCGTCGCCGTGCCGAAGGCCGCGACCGATCCGTACCGGGCACCGGACCGCACGGTCGTGCAGCACGACCTCGGCCTGCTGACGGCCGCCGCCGAGCGCCCGACGGGCGCCGCCGCCGCGGTCCGGGCGCTCGTGCCGCACCTCGCCGCCTTCGAGGACGTGGCCCCCGATCCGGCCCGCACCGCCCTGTGGTGGGCCGGCCTCGCGCCCACCACCCGGTCGGTGCTGCTCGCCGCCGCGCCCGGAGTGGTCGGCAACCTCGAGGGCGTGCCCTACCCGGTGCGGGACGTGGCGAACCGGGCGGTGCTCGCCGCCGACCTGGCGAGCGCCCGCGCCCGTATCGGCGCCGGCTCCGGCCGGGGCGAGTCGCAGTTCCTGGCCGAGCGGCTGCGCACCCTCGAGCAGGTGCGGCTCGCGCTGCAGCGGGCGCCGGGCGGCCCGGCCCGGTCGCTGCTCGCCCTCGATCCGACGAACGGCGACCGCGCCGCGATCGCGATCGGCGACGTGCAGACCGCGGACTACGTCGACTTCCTGGTTCCGGGGATGTACTTCACGGTCGTCGACCAGATGGTCGACTGGACGAGCACGGCCGCTTCGATCCAGTCGCAGCAGCAGCAGTGGCTGCACCGGTTCGACGACTCCCGCGCGAGTGCCGTGGTGTCGTGGATCGGCTACCGCACGCCGAACGTCTTCACCGTCGCGAGCTTCGGCCTCGCCCAGATCGGGGCGGCGCGGCTCACGGATGCGGTGAACGGCCTGAACGCCGCCCGTCCGGCCTCGAGGCCGTACACCGCGGTGCTCGCGCACTCCTACGGCGCCACGGCAGCGCTGCTCGCGCTGCAGAACCACGCGTTCTCGGCCGACGCACTCGCGATGGTCGGTGCGCCGGGCAGCCCGGCGCAGTCGGTGCACCAGCTCTCGGTGCCCGCCGGCGACGTGTTCGTCGGCCAGGCCGTCTGGGACGGCATCGCGACGAGCGGGTTCTTCGGCAGCGACCCGGCCGCGCCCTCCTACGGCGCGACGCCGCTCGGCACCTCGGGAGGAGTGGATCCGCTCACCCACCTGAACCTCGGGTCGGCGGTGGGCCACAACGGCTACTTCGCGCCCGGGAGCGAGGCGATGCGCAACCTCGCGCTCGTCGGGATCGGCCGGGGCAGCGACGTGACCGCCGGCACCGATCGCACGTCCGGCACCCTCGCCCTCGCCCGCTGAGGCGGGGCGGGGCGGGCCGCCTTCCTAGAATCGATCCCATGACCGACGCGCCCGAACCGGTGGTGATCACCGCCGCCGACGTCCAGCACCTCGCCGGCCTCGCCCGAATCGCACTGACCCCCGAGGAGATCGAGCACCTCGCGGGGGAGCTCACCCAGATCGTCGACTCCGTCGCGAAGGTGCGCGAGGTGGCGACGCCCGACGTGCCGGCGACGAGCCACCCGGTGCCGCTCGTGAACGTGCTCCGGCCCGACGTGCCCGGTGCGGTGCTCACGCAGCAGCAGGTGCTCTCCGGGGCGCCGGACGCGAGCGACGGCCGGTTCCGGGTGCCCGCCATCCTCGGCGAGGAGCAGTAGATGGCCGCGGAGCGCGAACTCGTCCGCTGGAGCGCCGCCCGGCTCGCCGAGGCGCTCGCCGCCGGTGAGGTCTCGAGCGTCGAGGCGACCCAGGCCCACCTCGACCGGATCGGCGACGTCGACGCCGACGTGCACGCCTACCTCCACGTCGCCGGCGACGACGCCCTCGTCCGCGCGGCGGAGATCGACCGGCAGCGCGCCGACGGGACCGCGCCGGGCCCGCTCGCCGGCGTGCCCATCGCGATCAAGGACGTGCTCTGCACGAGCGACATGCCCTCCACCGCGGGCTCCCGCATCCTCGAGGGCTGGATCCCGCCGTACGACGCGACGCCCGTCGCCCGGCTCCGCGCCGCAGGGCTCATCCCGCTCGGCAAGACGAACATGGACGAGTTCGCGATGGGCTCCTCCACCGAGCACTCCGCGTACGGGCCGAGCCGCAACCCGTGGGACCTCACCCGCATCCCTGGCGGCTCCGGCGGCGGGTCGGCGGCCGCGGTCGCCGCGTTCGAGGCGCCCGTCGCCCTGGGCAGTGACACGGGCGGCTCGATCCGCCAGCCCGCCGCCGTCACCGGCACGGTCGGCGTGAAGCCCACCTACGGCGGCGTCTCCCGGTTCGGGGCCATCGCCCTCGCCTCGTCGCTCGACCAGGTCGGCCCCGTCTCGCGCAGCGTGCTCGACGCGGCGCTCATCCACGACGTGATCGGCGGCCACGACCCCAACGACGCCACGAGCCTCGACGAGCGCTGGCCGTCGTTCGCCGACGCCGCGAGGGAGGGCGCCGCCTCCGGCTCGCTCGCCGGGCTCAAGGTCGGTGTCGTGCACCAGCTCGACGGATCCGGGTTCCAGGCCGGGGTGCGGCAGCGCTTCGGCGAGGCGCTGAAGCGCATGGCCGAAGCCGGGGCGGACATCGTCGAGGTGCAGGCACCGCACTTCGAGTACGCCCTCGCCGCCTACTACCTGATCCTGCCCGCGGAGGCGTCGAGCAACCTCGCGAAGTACGACGCCGTCCGCTTCGGCCTGCGCGTCGACCCGGGCGGCTCGACCGTCGAGCAGGTCACGGCCCTGTCCCGCGAGGCGGGCTTCGGCCCCGAGGTCAAGCGCCGCATCATCCTCGGCACCTACGCGCTCTCCGCCGGGTACTACGACGCGTACTACGGCAGCGCGCAGCAGGTCCGCACCCTCGTGCAGCGCGACTTCGACGCGTGCTTCACGCAGGCCGACGTGCTCGTCTCGCCCTCGGCGCCCACCACCGCGTTCCGGCTGGGCGAGAAGATCGACGACCCGCTCGCCATGTACCTGAACGACATCACGACCATCCCCGCGAACCTCGCCGGGGTGCCGGGTCTCGGCATGCCCATCGGCCTCGCCCCCGAGGACGGCCTGCCGGTCGGCCTCCAGGTGATGGCGCCGCTCCGCGAGGACGCCAGGCTCTACCGCGTCGGCGCGACGCTCGAGGCGATCCTCGAACGGGAGTGGGGCGGCCCGCTCCTCGCGCAGGCGCCCGCGCTGGGCTCGGCCGCCTCGCGATCCGACCGCATCCGCACGACGCCCGGCACCGCACCCGCACCCGGGTACGGCACCGAACCCGACGGGGGGACCCTCTAGTGGCCGACGGCACCGCCTTCGCGAGCGACGCGCTCCTGGACTACGACGAGGCACTGGCGAAGTACGAACCGGTGCTCGGCTTCGAGGTGCACGTCGAGCTCTCGACCCGCACGAAGATGTTCTCCGCCGCGCCGAACCCCGCCGCCGCGGACAGCGGATCCGTGGAGCCGAACACGATGGTCGCTCCGGTCGACATGGGGCTGCCCGGCTCGTTGCCGGTCGTGAACGCCCAGGCCGTTCGGTACTCGATCTCGCTCGGCCTCGCGCTCGGCTGCTCCATCGCCGAGACGTGCCGGTTCGCGCGGAAGAACTACTTCTACCCCGACCTCGGCAAGAACTACCAGATCAGCCAGTACGACGAGCCGATCGCGTTCGACGGATCCGTCGAGGTCGAGCTCGAGGACGGCACCACGTGGACGGTGCCGATCGAGCGCGCCCACATGGAGGAGGACGCCGGCAAGCTCACCCACGTCGGCGGCGCGACCGGCCGCATCCAGGGCGCCGATTGGTCCCTCGTCGACTACAACCGGGCCGGCGTTCCGCTCGTCGAGATCGTCACGAAGCCGATCGTGGGCGCTGGCGCGGCCGCGCCGCAGCTCGCGAAGGCGTACGTCGCGACCATCCGCGACATCGTCCGCTCGCTCGGCATCTCGGAGGCGCGCATGGAGCGCGGCAACCTGCGCTGCGACGCGAACGTGTCCCTGCGGCCGCGCGGTCGGGAGCGGTTCGGCACCCGCACCGAGACGAAGAACGTGAACAGCCTCCGCTCCGTCGAGCGGGCCGTGCGCTACGAGATCCGGCGCCAGGCCGCGATCCTCGAGGCCGGCGGCACCATCGTGCAGGAGACCCGGCACTGGCACGAGGACACCGGCACGACGTCGGCCGGCCGGCCGAAGTCCGACGCGGACGACTACCGGTACTTCCCGGAGCCCGACCTGCTGCCGATCCAGCCGTCGGCCGAGCTGATCGCCGAGCTCCGGGCCGCGCTGCCGGAGACGCCGACGCAGTTCCGGCGCCGGCTCCAGGCCGACTACGGCTTCACCGAGTCGGAGTTCCGCGATCTCGTCAACGCGAACCTGCTCGTCGAGCTCGAGGAGACCGTCGGGAAGGGCGCGGCGCCGGCGCAGGCCCGCAAGTGGTGGCTGGGCGAGATCCTCCGCATCGCGAACTCGCGCGGCGTCGAGGCCGGCACGCTCGTCTCGCCGCTGCACGTCTCGGAGCTCATCGCCCTCGTCGAGAACGGCGACCTGACCGACCGGCTCGCCCGGCAGGTGCTCGAGGGCGTCGTCGCCGGCGAGGGATCGCCGGAGGAGGTCGTCAAGGCGCGGGGTCTCGCGGTCGTCTCGGACGACACGGCGCTCACCGCGGCCATCGACGAGGCGCTCGCCGCGCAGCCGGACGTGCTGCAGAAGATCCGGGACGGCAAGGTGCAGGCCGCAGGCGCGGTCATCGGCGCGGTGATGAAGGCGATGCGCGGGCAGGCCGACGCCGCCCGCGTGCGGGAGCTCGTGCTGGAGCGTGCGGCGCGCTGATCGGCGTCAGCCCGCGTCACCGGTGAGCACGACGCGGGCGAGCCGGGCCGCGCCGACGGCGGCCGCGCTCGAGCCGTGGCGGGCCGGCAGCAGCTCCACCGGCGGCAGGAACGTCGGCGTCTGCGCGGCGACCGCGGCAGCGAGAGGCTCGAACAGCGCCGAGCCCGCGTTCGCGAGTCCGCCTCCGATCACGACGGTGGTCGGCGCGGTGAGCGTGACGAGCCACGTGAGCGCGTCGCCGAGGAGATCGAGGCAGTCCTGCCACACCGCCGCGGCCAGGGGCTCCCCGCTCCGCGCCGCCGCGAGCACCGCCTCCGCATCCGGCAACCCGGCCCGGCGGGCCATGCCGCCGGCCGAGGCGACGTCCTCGACCACCAGCCCGGCGAACGGGCCGCGGGGAAGGCGGATGTGGCCGATCTCGCCGGCCGTCGGCGGTCCGACGCGCCGCAGGTCGTCGTCGACCAAGGAGACCGCGAGGCCGGTGCCGAGCGGCACGAAGGCCAGCGGGCCGGAGCGCCCCGCTCCGGCGCCCGACCACTTCTCGCCGATCGCCCCCGCGCGGACGTCGTGCAGCGCGAGCGCGGCGACGCCGGTGCGCTCGGTGAGCAGCCGCGCGACCGGCAGGTCCCGCCAGCCGAGGTTGACCGAGTACCGGCAGGTGCCCGACGCCTCATCGACCACGCCGGGCACCGACAGACCGACCGCGTCGACCCGACCGGCCCGCCGGACCAGCTCGGCGACCGTGTCGAGGGTCGCGACGCCGTCCGGGTCGTTCCTGGGTGTCGGCACGACCTGCTGCGCCAGCACCGCGTCGCCCGCGCCGACGAGCCGCGCCTTGATGTTCGTGCCCCCGATGTCGATGCCGAACACGACCGCCATGGGACCCTCCTCGCGCCGGAGCACCACAGTAACGATGGGTCGCGCTGCGCACTTCGGGGTGTCCCGCCGGGCCGTCCGGAAGACTCGGGGCGGGAAGGCGGTGCGCGATGACGGGGTCGACGCGGGTCGAGGTCACGGTCCGGCGGCAGCGGATCGCGCGCCTGGGGCCGGCGAGCCCGCTCCCGATGCTCGCTCCGCCCCTGCAGTCGCCGTTCCGCATCGAGCCGCCCGTCCCGGAGTCGATCGTCGCGGGCGCGCGCTACGGCCACCCGTCGTCGTTCTCGCCCTACACCGCGCAGGACGACTACGACCGCGTGCGCACCGAGCAGGAGCTGCCGGTCGTCGTGCTCGAGAACGACCGGCTTCGGGCGGTGTTCCTGCCGTCGTTCGGCGGCCGGCTCTGGGAGCTCGCCGATCGGCGCTCCGGACGGTCCCTCGTGCACACGCCGCCGGCGATCCAGTTCGCGAACCTCGCGCTGCGGAACGCATGGTTCGCCGGGGGCGTGGAGTGGAACATCGGGACGCGCGGGCACTCGCCGACCACGTGCAGCCCGTTGCACGCCGCGCTCGTCGAGGGTCCGGACGGCGGAACCGTCCTCCGGATGTGGGAGCTCGAGCGGCTGCGGGGCGTCGTCTTCACGATCGACGCGTGGCTGCCGGCCGGGTCGCCGTGGCTCTTCACGCGCGTGACGGTCCGCAACCCGTCACCGGACCCGGTGCCGATGTACTGGTGGACGAACGCGGCGGTCCGTGAGCGGTCCGAGACGCGGGTGCTCGCGCCGGCGACGACCGCGTTCAGGACCGAGGACGACGGCGGCGTCAGCCGGGTGGATCCCGCCCACGACGGCGGGGTGGATGCGACGTGGCCGAGCCGCAGCCCCGCCTCACGCGACTTCTTCTTCGACCTCGCGCCCGGGCAGCGGCGCTGGATCGCGGCGGTCGATCCGGGGGAGCCCGGCCTCGCCCTGCTCTCGACGGCGCCGCTGCGCGGCCGGAAGCTCTTCACCTGGGGAGCGGGTCCCGGCGGGGACCGCTGGCAGCGGTGGCTGAACCCGGAGGGCGGCGGCCGGTACTTCGAGATCCAGTCCGGCCTCGCCCAGACCCAGTTCGAGCACGTGCCGCTCGGCGGCGGCGCGACGGTCGCGTGGACCGAGGCGTTCGGTGCGCCCGAGCTCGATCCGGCGGTCGCACTCGGCCCCGATCTTCCGTCAGCCGTCGCCGATGCCGAACGTCGGCTCGGGCCCGCGTTCGAGGACCTCGCCCGCGCCGACGCGGCGCTCGCGGGCATGCGGACCCGCGCGCCGCACCGGACCGTGCTCACCGGATCCGGCTGGGGCGCCCTCGAGGAGCGGCGCCGCGCGCGGGCGGGTGAGGCGCCGATCGGGGACGCCGGTGCGCCGTTCCCGCACGGCTCGATGGGGGAGGAGCAGCGGCCCTGGGCCGGACTGCTCGACACCGGCCGATTCGACGGGACGTCGTCCACGGTCCGTGGCGACGACTGGGCAGCACGGCTCCGGTCGGCGCCGGAGACCGCCGACACGCTGCTGCAGCTCGGCGCGATCGCCCATGCCGACGGCAGCTCCGCCGAGGCGGCGGACGCCTACGTGCGCGCGAACCACCTGCGCGAGCACCCGATCGCCCACCGCGGCCTGGCGCTGCTCGCGCTCGCCGCCGGCGACATCGGAGCCGCCGGAGCCGCGTACGACGCCGCCTGCGCACTCGACCGAGCGAGCGTGCCCCTGCTCGTCGAGGCCGTCACCGCGCTGCTCGCCGCCGGGAGCGCAGACCGGGCGCTCGCGCTCCTCGCCGTGGCCCGGGTGGCGGAGGTCGAGCGGGGCAGGACCGGCTTCCTGCTGGCGACCGCGCTCGCCCGCACCGGCGAGCCGGAGCGGGCCGCCGCGCTGCTCGAAGCGGGCCTGGAGGTGCCGGATCTGCGGGAGGGCGAGGACGCGATCGCCGACCTCTGGCGGGAGGTCCGCCCGGGCGTGCCGGTGCCGGACGCCTACCGGTTCGACATGCGCGACACGGGCGGCGGTCCTGGCTGAAGTTGTTCAGCGGCGACCGAGGCGCCGCTCGCCGGACGAGTCGTAGGGCAGGCCGTAGTGCGCGAACACCGCGGCCTCCTGATCGCGCGTCAGCTCCCCGTCCACACCGAGGGAGGGCGAGTCGCGGACCATCTTCTTGTCGACCTGCACCTTCACGTAGCCGGGGCCGACCACCGCGCCGTGGAGCGGCGCGAACACGAGATGCTTGCCGACGAGACCCACCTGGACCGCTGCGAACGTCGCCTCGTCCGCGCCCGTGTCGTAGTAGATCGACTCCATCGATCCGATCTTGTCGCCCTTCGAGTCGACGACGTCCTTGCCCGCCCAGAGGCGGATGTTCTCGGCGGGGAAGCTCATGAGCGCACTCTCCGGGATGCGGCTGACCGTCCGCTGGGCGGCTGTTCGGCGCGCGGTCAGCGTGCCCTGAGTCCGTTCCGGATGCAGAGGGTGGCGGGATGACCGTCGGCGGGGAAGACCTCCCAGCCGTCGTTCGCGTTCCGGCAGACGATCGGGGACCGCAGCTCCGTCGTCGACGGCGACCCCGACGCGGGCGAGCCGGATGCGGATGGCGCAGCCGGTTCGGCGCACGCGGCGACGATCGATGCGCTCGTCGGGTGGCCCGGCAGCGGCACCTTCGTCGCCGGGGACCGGGCCGCGCTCGTGCTGTGGCAGAGCACCACGGCGGCCGCCGACGCGGCGCTCCGATCGCCGGCGCCCGAGCCCGCCGATCCGCCCGAGAGGGAGGTGCCGGCGGGATGCACGAGGGCGATCGCGCCCACCACCAGCGCCGCCGCCGAGGCGCCCGAGATCAGCCGCGCACGGACAGCGGCCCGCCGGCGGATGCGGGTCAGGACGCGCTGCTCGAGCGCGGCGAGCTGCCGGTCGGTGGGGATGCCGCCGCTCATCGGGCCCCCCGTCCGTCGGCGAGCTCGCGGCGCAGCCGGCCGCGGGTGCGCGAGAGCCGGTTCCGGACGGCCGCCTCCGTGAGCCCGGCGCGCCGGGCCGCCTCCGCGTAGGAGAGGTCCTCGACCAGGCACAGCCGGGCGATCAGCGCGTCCAGCGGGTCGAGCCGGTCGAACGCCCGAGCCACGAAGTCGTCGAACGCCGGATCGGGGGGAGCGGCCGCCACGGCGAGCGCGTCGTTCCCCGTCTCGTGCCTGCCGCGGCGCTGCATCGCCCGCCGCCGGTTGGCGGCGAGATGCTTCACCGCGACGAGCAGCCACGGGAGCGCGGACTCGCCCACGAAGCGCAGCCGGGCGCGCTTGGTCCAGAGCAGCACGAACGCGTCCTGCACGAGCTCCTCCGCATCCGCGACGCTGCCGACCTGCCGATAGGCGACCGCGTAGACCACGCCGCTGTGCCGCTGCATGACCTGCCGGAAGGCCCCCTCGGCGGCGGATCCCGACGCCGCGAGCAGCACCCGATCGGACGGCGCCGCCGCCGTCGACCGGTTCGACTCGACCGCCACGCCGCCTCCGATCGCGACCGCGTTCATGCCCCCGGTGCGGCCGAGGCCCGAGCCCGGCGTCGGACGAGCCGGAGGACCCACCATCCCACGGCGGCGAGCGCGCCGAGGGTGAGGACCCACGGGAGCAGCACCCCGAGGAGCACGGCGATCGCGCCGGCGGTGCGGAGGAGCGCGGTGACCCCGGCCACGAGGCCGCTGATGAAGGTGGACGGGCTGCCGGGGTGGGCGATCGCGGGCGACTCGAGCGTGATGGCGAGGGTCGCGTACGAGACCTGGTCGGTGAGGTCCTTCTGCTGGGCCAGCAGCTCTTCGAGGTCGGTCTGTCGCGTGGTCAGCGACGACTCGATCTCGACCAGGGCGGCGGTGTCGGAGGCGCGTGCCAGCAGCGTCTGCAGGCGGGTGATCGACGTGCGGAGGTTCGCGATCCGGACCGCGTAGTCGGTGACCTGCGAGGTGACGTCGGAGGCGTGGATGCTGACGCTCCGCACCGACTTCGCGCGGTGCTCGATCGCGGTCAGGGTGCTGTCGAACACGCTGGACGGGATGCGGACCGTGAGGTCCGCGGAAGCGGGACGCGTCGGATGCTCGTCACGCGCCTGGATGCGGCCGCCGCTCCCGGCCACGACGGTCGCGACGGAGTCGGCCGTGGCGACCGGGTCCGTGGCGATCAGATCGAGGGTGCCGGTCGTGACGACCGCTCGACTGTCGGTCGTGGCCGACTTGGCCCCGCTCGCGCTCGCGCTCACCCCACCGCGCGAGGTCGTGGCGGCCGACCCGCCGGACCCGCCCGAAGCGGTGCATCCGGCGAGCGCGCCGACGGTCAGGGCGGACAGCAGCGCGACGGCGGCGCGGCGGGATCGGCGGGCTGGGAAGGTGCTCACACCCTGACGTGTGCGCGCCGCCCCCGATCCTCTCCGCCGTTACCGGATCGCAACGAACGGTTCAGCAGACGCGGATCCGTCCCAGCTCGGCGACGAGGTCGGCTCGCGAGGCGCCGGTCGTCCATCCGTGCTGGATGGCAGGAGCGCCTGCGATCCGGGTCAGCGTGGGGCCAGCACGGCGAGGATCGGTCGGTGGCGGGCGCCGGACGCGTCCTCGGACGTCAGCACCGAGAAGCGGTCGACGGTCCAGGCGCGGCCGACCAGCACGTGGTCGATCGGCATCGCGAGCACGGGCGGCAGCGCGGTCGGCCAGGTCCCGAGGGACGCGGCGCCGCGCTCCGCCGCCGCGTCCCGGCAGGTGCCGAGACCCGGACCACCGAAGTCGTCGATCGTCCCGTTGAAGTCGCCCACCACGATCGTGCGCGGATCGCGGCACGCCAGCGCCGCTCGCGCCGCCTCCGCCTGCCACAGGGTGTTGCCGCCCGCCGCCGGGATCGCGGCGTGGAGGGCGACGACGACCGGCAGCCGCGGATCCGACGGCCGGACCGTGACCCAGCTGTCGGAGGCCGCCGGCCAGGCCGCGTCGCTCCGGTAGCGTCCCGCCGCGGTCCTGACGAGCACGACCGTCTGCCGGCGCCCGCCGCCGATCGGCGGTGCCGCCGTCACCGGCAGGCCGGCGGAGCGGAACGCGGGGAGGTAGGCGGCGCCGTGCTCCTCGGGCGCGATCTGCGGGAGCACGACGACGTCGGCGCGCTCCCGGGCGGCGAGGCGGGCGACCGTGGACGGAGGCACGAGGTCGCCGTTGATGTTCCAGGAGAGGATCCGCACCGTCCCGGCGCGGGGTGGACCCGCGGACTCGGCCGTCCAGCCGCGTGCCGCCGCCGGCACCAGGCCGACGACCCCGGCCGCGAGGAGCGCCACTGCGACCGGGAGGGCCGCCGGGCGCGGTCGCCGTCGGATCGCGACCAGGAGCAGCAGGACCACGGCCACGAGCAGCGCCGCGGTCTCCGCGTCGCGCGGCGCGACGAGCGCGGCCACCACGGGAAGGCGGCCGAGCCCGACGAGGCCGGCGGTCTGCAGCGCGAGGCCGCCGAGGAGCACGCCGCCGCCGAGCAGCAGGCCGGTGCGCAGGCTCACCTCTCGGCGCCCGGCCCGGCCGCGGCCAGGATGAACGCGGCCTTGCCGTCGGTGTAGCGCTCGCGGTCGTCCGGGAACCGGGCGGCGAGGGCGGCCTTCAGGGCCGCGTACTCGCCGCGCAGCCCCGGCTCGGCGCGGAGCCGGTCGCGGAACGCGAGATGGAGGGACAGCTCGTCGGAGTTCTCGAGCACGAGGTGGAGGTGCGCATGCCGCGCCTCGTCGACGACGTGGACCAGGAAGCGGCGCGACGGACGCGCATCCAGCTCCAGCGGCACGAGCACCCAGCCCGACGGCGCCAGGGCCGCCGCGACCGCCGGCGCGTCGTCGAACGTCGACATCGCCGCCATCAGGTCGAGCACGGGTTTCGCTGCCAGGTGCGGCACGGACGTCGACCCGATGTGGTGCACAGGTCCTGCGAGCCGCGCACCGAGCTCGTGCTCGACCGAGGAGGCGAGGCCGCGAGCCTCGTCCCGCCACCGGGGGTCCGCCGGCACCAGGCGCACCCGCTCGACCGCCCAGGCGGGTACGGCCTCGTCCGGCACGGTCACGCTCCGTCCGCGGGGGGCGCGAGGCTCAGCCAGCGCTCCTCGACGGTGTAGCCGACCGCCCGGTTCATCGCGAGGCTGCCGGCGTTGATCGCGGCGCCGCCCGTGCCGAACGTACGCACCCCCTCGGCGGCGAGAACGAGCACCGACGCGGCCTTCACGCCTGCCGCGAGGCCCTGTCGCCGGGCGTCGCGGGTGACCGCGGTGACGTCCGTCTCCGCCGACTCGCCCTCGGCGCGCACGATCGTCACGGCGAGAAGCCGGCCCTGGAGCACCGCGCCGAAGGCCCGGAACCCGGCGCGCAGCAGTGCGGCCGTCGCCGCCGCGTCCCGCAGGTGGTGCGGCGTGGCGGGAGTCACGGGGAAGTCCGCGTGGGTGTCGGCCTCGAGCGTCGCGATCGCCGCGGCCTCGGTGACGTGCAGCTCCCGGATCTCGGCGGTCCGGCGGGCGCGCTCGACCAGCCGTTCGAAGCGTGCGAGGTCGGGCGGCTCGTCGAGTCGCAGGCGCGCGCCCCACGACTCGCCGACGACGCGCCAGCCGCCGGTCAGCAGCGTCGGGGCCCGGGCATCGTCTGCGCGCAGCACCGTCGCCGTCATTGGATGAGCCCGGACACGAGGTTGATCGTCGTGGCGAGCACGACCGCGCCGGTGACGTAGGACAGCAGCGCGTGGCGGAGCACGACGCCGCGCATCCGGCGGGAACGGATGGCGGTGTCCGAGACCTGGAACGCCATCCCGACCGTGAAGGCGAGGTAGAGGAAGTCGCCGTAGGTCGGGGACTGCCGCTGGTTGAAGTCGATGCCGCCGCGCTCCTCGTAGTAGAGCGCCGCGTAGCGGAGCGCGAACAGCGTGTGCGTGAGCAGCCACGACAGGGCGACGGTGCCGAGCGCGAGCGCGATCGTCCCGATGCGCGCGGCCCCGGACGTGTCGCCGGCGGCCAGCAACAGCAGACCGACGGCGCCGAGGCTCGCGACGAGCGCGACCGTCAGCAGCACGTGCGACGCCGTGCGGCTGCCGTCCTCGCGGGTGGCGTGCGCGGCGGTCTCGTCGGGCGGGATGCGGCCCACCGTCACGCCGACCACGAGCAGGAACGTGCCGGCGGCGGCCGCCCACCCGACGTCGGGGGCGACCATCCATCGGCCCGTCAGACCGACGCCGACGCCCGCGACGATCCCGACCACCGCCATGACGACGAGTCGGAGCCCGGCGTTGAACCGGTGCCGGTCGTACGTGTTGCCCGTCATCCCCACACGCAACCACGCCTGCGCCCTCCGGACGGCGCGGGGATGGCGTGTCGGCCGGCTACTGCTTCCGCCGCACGAAGAACACGATCGCCGCGATCACGACCACGACGACCAGGACCGCGATGATCACGAGCGCCGTGCTGGCGACGGTGCTCGAGGCCGGAACCTGCAGCACGCCGAGGGTGGTGAGGATCGGAGGGGTCGCGAGCGGCATCCCCCGATGCGAGGAACGGAGCCCGGACGTCGGCCGAGCGGATGCTGACGGGCCGCCCGCGCCCCGGCGCCTGCCCGCGAGCCCGCCGGCCCAGCGCACCGCGAACCGGCCCCGATCGTCGGGGTCCATCGACACGAGCGCGAGGTGCCGCAGGGTCGCCTCGCCGGGCGGCGGGAGTCCGCCGGTCCGGGTGACGTGGGGGGCCGAACGGCAGCACGACGACGACCCGGGGCACACCTCACCGTACGGTGCACCCTGCGTCGCCGCGGCCGGGCCGGATGCGTGCGGAGGCGCCGGAGCGCCGCCACCACGACTGGGAGCGGTCAGTACCCGCGGCAGGAGACGTCGTAGTCGAACGCCCCCGAGACGAACTGGGTGAGGGTGATCGAGCCGCCGGTGAACGGCGTGACGCCGCAGTTCGACTGCGCGCCCTTCAGGCTGGACGCCCCTGCGCCCCACTCGGGCAGGCCGACGAGCGGGCTGCGCTCGCCGTCGGGCAGGTTCGGTACAGCGCTGCCGGTGCCCCCGGTGATCGTGCGGTACTGGGCGGTGCTCGAGTAGACGCCGATCCTGGCGACGCCGTCGGCGGCCACGCCGACGCGGCCGAGGTACGTGGCGGCGCCGGCGAGCGACGCGGCGTTCGCGGAGGTCGGGCCGGCCCAGGTGTTGCTCGTCTCGACGTCCAGCCACCAGCGGAGACCGCCGCTGTATGCCGGTCCGAGCGTCTCCTTCGCGTACTCGACGGCCTGCTCCGCGCGGACATACCCGTAGACGTATGCGCAGGCGGCTCCGTGGGGATCCACGCTCGGTGAGCATCCGGGAGCCGCTCCGCCCGGATAGGTGATCGGCTCGGCCGGCAGGGCGTTCCTGGGTCCGGCGGCGCTCGTGTCGATCGCGGGCCGGTCGGCGTCCGACGCGGGCCACCAGCTGCTCTGCGAGCCGGGGTTGGCCGTGTTCACGTACAGCGACGCCGTGCCCTGCGGGGTGCTCCCGGCCGTCTTGGACGCCCAGGTGAACTGCGGGAGGAGGCACGGGTTGAAGTCCCTGGCCGTCCCGCCGTTGACGCCGACCACCCCGAAGAGCTGGTTCGAGGGCGGGGTCGACGAGCACTGGGGGTACGAGACGTCGGATCCGGTCGTCGGCGCGACGGCCTTGGCCGGGGCCGGGCTGCTCGAGGGCTTGGCCGACCGCGAGACCGCGGTGCTCGTCCTGGCCGCCGATGCGTGCCGCGTGGTCGTCGCCGCCACCCGCGGTGCCGTCGTCGCCGCCACGGCACGAGGTGCGATCAGCGCGCCGATGTGCACGCCGCCGCTGCGGGTGTCGGTGGCGGGGACGCTCGCGAAGGCCGCCTGCGGCACGGCGACTAGCGCGCCGGTCGCCACGGCGGCTGCGATCAGCGCACGGACGACGGGGCGAGGCATCCGCCCAGTGTGCGTCATGAGCGGGCGTTCGGGGCCGATTCCGCCACCGCGCGTCGCACCTCGACCGCCGTCCGATGCGCCTCGAAGAACGACAGCACCTGCGCCGGGTGGAAGTTCGACAGGCTGCCGTGCTCGCCCGTGGTCCGCACGTAGGTCACGGGTGCGCCGGCCTTCCGCCCCTCCGCGGCGCAGACGGCGGCGTTGCGGGCGGCGGAGACGACCGTGTCCTTCGGCGACGCCCAGATGGTGAGGGGCACGGCCGGGACGGCGACAGGGGAGACGAGGCGCCGGTCGCCCGTCCGCCAGGCCTTCGCGATCGCGGCCGCGAAGTGCGGCTTGTGCTCCATCGTGCGGAGGTCGCACACCGGGTACCAGGCGGTGACCGCGCGCACGTCCGGCAGCCGGGAGGCGAGCTGCATCGTGGCGAGTCCGCCCATGGACTCCGCCATCAGGAACACGTCCCGCACGCCGTGGTCGCGCACGGTCGTGTCGATCAGGTGCTCGTAGTCGTCGACGCTCGCGGCGTCGCCCCATGCCCGGCCGCCCGCATCGGCCGCGAGCACCAGGTAGCCGTGCTCGACGAGCTCCTTCGCCACGATGAAGTCGCGGCGGGTGCTGAGGATCGAGTCCCGCGTCTGTCCGCTGCCGTGCACGAAGACGGCGAGCGTGCCGATCGGATGGGCCGGCACGATCAGCACCGACGCGGTCGCCCGGTCGTCGATCACCTTCGCGGTGCCGTAGTCCTGCGCGTACGTGTTCACCGCGGCCGCGGCCGCGACCCGGACCGGCACGACGACGGAGCACGCGGAGAGGCCGAGGGCCGTCGCGGCGAGCGCCGCGAGCGCGCCGAGCAGACGCGGTCGGCCGGAGCGGCGCGGGGTGGGCACCGGGACATCATGGACGACGCCGAGGCGCTCCGCGAGCGATCGGCGCGGATGCGGCCGTCCGTCGGCCGAGCCTGGGACCCCGCTCAGGCTCCGCTGCCGTCGGTGAGAGGAACGCCTGGACAGGCGCCGATCACAGACTGTGTCCAGGAATCAGAGGATGGGCTTGCCGCCGGTGACCGCGATCCGAGCACCGGACACGTAGCTCGCCTCGTCGGAGGCGAGCAGCACGTACACGGGGGCGACCTCCGCCGGCTCGCCCGGGCGACCGAAGGGGACCTGCTGCCCGAACTGCTCCACCTGCTCCGGCGGCATCGTCGAAGGGATGAGCGGAGTCCAGATGGGGCCGGGCGCCACGCTGTTGACCCGGATGCCGCGCTCGGCGAGCAGCTGGGCGAGGGCCGCGGCGAAGTTCGCCACCCCGGCCTTCGTCACGTCGTACGGCGCGAGGGTCGGCACGGGGGTGTCGGAGTTGACCGAGGTCGTGCCGATGATCGAGCCGCCCGGACCCATGTGGGGGAGGGCGGCCTTCGTGAGGTGGAAGAACGCGGAGAGGTTGATCGCGATGGTGCGGTCCCACTCCTCGTCGGGCACGTCCTCGAGCCGTTCGTGCGTGGCCTGGAACGCGGCGTTGTTGACGAGGACGTCGATGGACCCGAACTCCTCGGCCGCCTTCGCGATCACGGCCCGGCAGTGGGCGGGATCGGCGAGGTCGCCGGGGACGAGCACGGCCCTGCGGCCGGCCTTCTCGACCCAGGAGGCGGTGTTCTTCGCGTCCTCGTGCTCGTCGAGGGAGGAGATCAGCACGTCCGCGCCCTCCCGCGCGAAGGCGATCGCGACGGCACGGCCGATGCCGCTGTCGCCGCCGGTGATGACCGCCGTCTTGCCGGCCAGCCGCCCGCTTCCTCGGTAGGACTCCTCGCCGTGGTCGGGCTTGCGGCCCATGGCCGCGGTGGTGCCAGGCGGGTCCTGCTGCTCCTTCGGCATCGACATCGTCGTGCTCCTCCCGTTCCGGCAACGAAGGTGGCACGGGCGTCCGCGCGGCGGAACGGGGCCGGACCGGACTCCCAGGGCCTCTTGGGTGGACCCCCCGGAACGGCCGCGAGCCTGCGAGGTCGCCGAGGGCGGCCTCTTCCGCGCGTCGCACCGCGGGTCTATGGTCGCGCCGCGGACGGAGCCCCTCCGTCGCGGACGGAGCGCACATGTTCGAGCAGGCCACGACCTTCGGCGGGATCTCCGTCGACGACCTCGACGCCGCGCGGGCGTTCTACGGCGAGACGCTCGGGCTGCGCATCCACGAGGGCATGGGCGGCATCAACGTCGAGCTCCCCGGCGACGCGCACCTCTGGGTGTACCCGAAGTCCGACCACCGGCCGGCCGCCTTCACGGTCCTGAACTTCTCGGTGCCCGACATCGACGCCGCCGTCGATGCGCTCACCGCGGCGGGCGTGACCATGACGGTGTACGAGGGCTTCTGGCAGGACGAACGGGGTGTCGCCCGCGGCCGCTCCGTGGGCCGCGGACCGGACATCGCCTGGTTCGCCGACCCGGCGGGCAACATCCTCGCGGTGCTGCAGGAGGGCGACTGACGACCCACGACACGCCGGGCTCCTGGTCGACCGGGGGCCCGTCCCCCGGGTTCTGAGGGCACCCGCTGACGCCCTTCCCAGGCGTCCGCACGGGGCCGGATCGAATCGTTACCGAAACCCCCCGGAACGGGGTGCACGACATGGATCCCGAGGCTTTCGAGCCCCGGATAGTGTCCTTCCAGACGCGGCGGAGGCAGCTCCTCTCTTCACTCTTCATCCGCAGCGTCCTCGACCGTGACCGGGACCCACCCGTCACGGCGCCGCGGGATGCGTGGCGCGCCGTGAGACCGTGCGCCGCGCATCCCGCCGACCTCGTCCGCCGCGCCGATGGCTCGTCCGCCCGCGGGCGGCGAGGATGGGAGCGTGCAGCACGCGCCGGATCCGCAGCTGCTCGGCGCGCTGCGGGAGGACCTGGACACGGCCGGCTTCACCGTCGACGGGCTCGAAACGGCCTGGGGCGCGGTCGCCGCGGCGGCGCTCGGTCGCGACGACCCCGTGCCCGCGCTCGGGGAGCTCGACCGGCGGCCCGTCACCGCGGTGCGCCTGCTCGGACGGCTGTTCGTGCTCGGCGGTGCGATCCCGGTCGGATCCGCGGCGGTCGCGTTCCCGCGGCTCGGGCTCGACGGCGCGGTGGCGCTCAGGCTGGTCGTGGTCGTCGGCGACGAGGTGCGGCCGGCCGTCGACCTGCGGCCGTCGGCGATCGCGGACGAGCACGGGGTCGGATCCTGGTGGATCCTCTCCGACCTCGGGGAGCTGGCGCTCGGCGGGGAGCTGCCGCCGGAGCACGTGCTCGGTGCCGGGTCGGCGTCGTCGACGCTCGCCGGCATCACGGTGCCCACCGACGGCGGGAGCGTGCTCGACCTCGGCACCGGCAGCGGCATCCAGGCCCTGCATGCGGCGCGCACGGCCGCGCACGTCGTCGCCACGGACGTGTCTGCGCCCGCCCTGCGCTTCGCGGCGCTGAACGCGGCGCTGAACGGCGTCGACCTCGACCTGCGGGAGGGCGACCTCTACGCGCCGGTGACCGGGGAGCGGTTCGACCGGATCGTCTCGAACCCGCCGTTCGTCATCACGCCCCGCGGCGCGTCCGAGGTGCCGGCGTACACCTACCGGGACGGCGGCCGCGTCGGCGACGGTCTGGTGGCCGCCGTGGTGCGCGGCGCGCGCGACCATCTCGCGCCCGGCGGGATCGCCCAGCTGCTCGGCAACTGGGAGGTGCGCGAGCACGATGCCGCCGCCGCCCGCGAGCGCGTGCTCGAGTGGGTGGGTCCCCTCGACGCCTGGGTGGTGGAGCGCGACCTCCTCGATCCCGCCGAGTACGCGGAGACCTGGGTCCGCGACGGGGGCGCGCAGCCGGGCTCGCCCCGCTGGCGGTCCCTCGTGCGGGCGTGGCTCGACGACTTCGCCGACCGGGGGGTCACGGGCATCGGCGCCGGCTACCTCCTCCTGCGCGCGCCCGGGCCCGGCACGGCGCCCCTGCGGCGCTTCGAGCATCTCGACACCGCGCTGCGCGGCGGGCTCGCCCGGGCGCTCGCCGCAGGGCTCGCCGCGCACGACTGGCAGGCCGTCCGCAGGGACGACGCCCTCGCCGACTCCCGCCTCACGGTCGCGCCCGATGTGACCGAGCACCGGCACCACTGGCCGGGGGAGGCGGACCCGACGGTGCTCGAGCTGCGCCAGGGGAGTGGCTTCGCCCGCGTCCGCCGCGTCGACACCGTGCTCGCTGCGGTCGTCGGCGCCTGCGACGGCGAGCTGACCGTGCGGGAGCTCGTCCGGGCGGTCGCCCGCATCCTGCAGGTCGACGGCGACGCGACCCTCGCGCGGGTGCTCCCGGCGGTGCGGGAGCTGCTCGTCGAGGGCTTCCTGCGCCCACCCTCCTGACTCGCCGCGGCCCGGGAGCAGGGGGACGTCCCGGCTGCAGGCCCGACACGCCGGCATCCGCCCTCCGCCCGGGACGGACGCCCCCACCCGGCACGCGGGAGGGCCGGGGCGGTCACCGACGGAGTACCGGGCGCCCGCCGCGGACGGAGACCCGGCGTGTCATCCTCCGCCGTCGACGAGGTCCTCCGTCCGCGACGAGCGACCCACATCCCTGCCCCCTCCCTGCGCGACGAGCGAGTGCCCGGGGCAGGGCACCGCCGCGCGGACGCTCCGGCACCCACGACGCGCAGCCCCATGGCGCCCGCCGCCCGGCGGGAGTACACCTGGACCGAGGAGGCGGGATGCGGAAGGCGGTCCTTCGGACGGTGATGGGGGAGCACCTCGCGGTGCTGCGCGGTCGCGAGGCCGAGCTCGAGCGGATCCTCGCGGGCGACTCGCGCCTCTTCGCCGGCGACGCGGGGCCGAACCGGTTCCGGGAGGACCTCGACGGCGTCCGACTGGTGATCCGTGGCTTCGAGGAGCTGCTGCCGCGCGCATGGCACCTCGAACCGGGCGCCGCGCCGCGCCGCGACGTGAACCGGGTCACCGAGGCGAAGGCCCTCGTGCGGGCGCGGGCCACCGCAGCGGTGATCGCGCTGACGCTGCAGCAGCCCGATCGCGAGCACCGGGACGACGACGCCGACCGGCTGCGGGTCGCGACGGCCCTGTTCCGCTACCTGCGTGACCAGCTGGACGCGATCGCGGGCTCGGGATCCGAGGTCGACGAGGACCGCAGGGCTGCGATCTACAAGATCGCGGCGATCGCGGGCACCCCGGGCTTCTCCGGCGGCGGCGTCGGCTTCTGAGGCGTCAGGCCGCGCCGAGCACGCTGCCGGTGAACGCCTCGAGGCGCTTCTCCAGGCCTTCGATGCGCCGCTGCACGATCTCCTCCGGCGGGATGTGCATCGGGGCGGGCGGCGGCGCGATCCGGATGATCGCCGAGCACCCGAGGTCCGCGCAGATGTAGGTGCCGACCGTGTCGCCGTTGCGGCCGGCGTCCCCGGACCGGGGCGCGGCGAAGAGCGCGACCTGGCCGCCGGGCTGCGGCATGTGGCAGAGCGAGCACATCGCGCTGATCCCGGAGCGGATCCGCCGGTCGGCGCTGCGCAGCAGCATGGACACGGGCCGGTCGCCCTGCCACACCGTGAGGTAGGCGCGCTGTGGGGCGCGGGCGTCGTGCCAGCCGAGGTACTCGCGCTCGTCCCAGACGACCTCGTGCAGGCCGGGCATGGGCACGCGGGCCGCGTCGCCCTTGGACACGTTCACGAACGACGCGCGGATCTGGGCTTCGGTCAACGGCTGCATGATGTCGATCGCCGCATCCGGCGGCCGAACCAGTCTACGGCGGGTGCCCGGCACCCCTGCGCGTCAGCGGCGGGCGTAGTCCGGGTGCTCGGCGAGGAAGTTGCGCACCATCGAGCACTGCCCGATGGGCTTCAGACCCGCCGTGCGCGTGTCGTCGAGCGCCGCCCGCACCATCTGGGTGCCGAAGCCCTGGTGCTCGTAGGCGGGGTTGATCTCGCTGTGGGTGAAGATCCGGCCGTCGGCCGTGTCGCGGTAGACCGCCTCGCCGATCACCTCGCCGTCGAGCGAAGCGAGGTAGCGGGAGTGCACCTCGTCGTGCACGGTGACGATGTCGGCCATGCGCGCCATCCTGCCGGTCGGCGGGTGCCCGGGCAATCCGGGGCGTCCCGGGTTGTGCCGGCAGGCCCGGCCGGGGAGGATCGGGGGATGCCTCGCCGACCCGGCTCCGGCGCCCGGCCGTGACGGCGATCGACGCGCTCGTCGTGGGTGCGGGTCCGAACGGGCTCGCCGCGGCCGTCGTGCTCGCGCGAGCGGGCCTCGCCGTGACGGTGCTCGAACGGGGGACCACGATCGGCGGCGGTGCGCGCACCGCCGAGGTCACCCTGCCGGGCTTCCGGCACGACCTCGGGTCGGCGGTGCATCCGATGGCCGTCGCCTCGCCCTTCTTCCGGCGGTTCCGCCTCGCCGACCGCGTGCCGTTCCTCACGCCGGAGCTCTCGTACGCGCATCCGCTGGAGGACGGGCGGGCTGCGCTGGCCTGGCGCGACCTGCGGCGCACCGCGTCCGGCCTCGGCGCCGACGGTCCCGCATGGAGCCGGCTGCTCGGCCCGCTCGTCGCTCGCGCCGCGCAGGTCGCCCGGTTCACCGGCGGTCCCGTGCTCCGCGTGCCGGCGGATCCGATCACGGCCCTGCGGTTCGGGCTCGCCGTCCTGGACCAGGGTCTGCCCGGCTGGAACCGGCGGTGGCGCGACCTCGAGGCGGCCGCGCTGCTCACCGGCGTGATGGCGCACACCATCCGCCCGATGCCCGCGATCGGCCCCGCGGCGGCCGGGCTCGCCCTCGCCGTCGCCGGCCACGCCGGCGGCTGGCCGATCCCGGTCGGCGGCAGCCAGGCCATCGTCGACGCGCTCGCCGCCGACCTCGTCGCGCACGGGGGCCGGATCGAGACGGGCCGCGACGTGCGCGGGCCGGCCGACCTGCCGTCGGCGGCCGCCGTGCTGTTCGACACGAGCGTCCCGGCGCTGCTCGCGATCGCCGGCGACCGCGTGCCGGCACCCCGCCGGGCGCTGCTCGCCCGGTTCCGCTTCGGCGACGGCGTGGGCAAGGTGGATTACGCGCTCGACGGCCCGGTGCCGTGGGCGAACGAGGAGTCCCGCCGGGCCGTGACCCTGCACCTCGGCGGGACGCGCCCGGAGATCGCGGCGGCGGAACGTGCCGTCGCCCGGGGCCGCGTCCCCGAGCGCCCCTACGTGCTCGTCTCGCAGCCGACGGTGCTCGACCCCACCCGCGCGCCCGCGGGCAGGCACGTGCTGTGGGCGTACACGCATCTGCCGAACGGATCCGGGATCGATCCGACCGAGCTGATCACCTCCCGCGTCGAGCACTACGCGCCGGGGTTCCGTGACCTGGTGCTCGCCTCGAACGCGAACAGCGCCGCGGACATGGAGCGCTACGACCCGAACTACGGCGGTGGCGACATCGCGGCCGGCGCCGTCGACGTGCGGCAGCTCGTCGCGCGGCCGCTCCCGTCCGCGGATCCGTGGCGGATCGCGAAGGGCGTCTACCTCTGCTCGGCCGCCGCCGCGCCGGGTCCGGGGGTGCACGGCCAGCCGGGCTATCTCGCGGCGCGGAGCGTGCTGCGGCACGAGTTCGGCGTCCGCACGCCGCCCGTCCTGCACTGATCGCGCGGGCGGACGTTTCGGTCCTGTTACCGGCCCCTCGCGGTTCGATCACGACGGGGCCCGACGTCGTTCCGTCCTTCTAGGCTTCCCCCGTGACGACGCTGAGCTCACCGCCCGCCGAGAAGAGGTCCATCGTCGAGGCCGGAGGGATCGAGGCGATCCCGCTCGACCGCCGCCACGGCTCGCCGTGGCAGCTCCTGGCCACCTGGACCGCCCCGAACCTCGAGTTCGCCACGGTCTACGTGGGGATCATCGCCGTCGCGTTCTTCGGCCTCGGGTTCTGGCCGGCCATGGGCGCCCTCGTGCTCGGCAACCTCCTCGGGAGCGTCACGCAGGGCATCCTGTCGAGCTGGGGACCCCGCGACGGCGTGGCGCAGATGGTGCTCGGCCGCACCGCGTTCGGCACCCGCGGCAACATCCTGCCGGCCGCGCTGAACACCGTGATGGCGGGGCTCGGCTGGTTCGCGACCAACTCCGTGAGCGGCGCGTTCGCGCTCACCAGCCTCACCTCCATCCCGATCTGGCTCAGCCTGCTGATCATCGTGATCGTGCAGGTGGCGGTCGCGTTCATCGGCCACGACCTCGTGCAGGGGTTCGAGCGGTACGCGTCGATCGTGCTGGGCGTGATCTTCCTGCTCGCGACGGTCTTCGCCATCGCGTCGGGCCACCTCGCCGGTGGCGCGCACGGGGGACCCGGCGGGATGACCGCCGGCTTCGGGGGCTTCACGGTCGCGGTCGCCGCCGCGTTCGGCTACGCCGCCGGCTGGAACCCGTACGCGACGGACTACGCCCGTTACCTGCCGGCTCGCACGTCGCCGGTGAAGACGGGTGTCGCGGCGTTCCTCGGCGACTTCGTCTCCTGCACGGTGCTGATGGCGGCGGGCGCCGCGGCGGCCACCGTCGTGGACTTCGGCGCCGGCACACCCACCGACCTCTTCGCCTCGACAGCGGTCATGCCGCTGATCATCGGGAAGCTGACCCTGCTCGCGATCTGCGTCGGCGCCATCGCGGCCAACGCGCTGAACATCTACTCGGGGGCGATGAGCTTCCTCGCCGCCGGCGTCCGCATCCCGTTCACGCTGCGCCGCGCGATCGTCGCGGTCGGGTTCGGCGTGGTCGGCTTCTTCATCGCGCTCGCGGCCAGCGCCGACCCGAAGGGCACGTACGAGAACTTCCTGCTCGTCATCGCCTACTGGATCGCCCCCTGGCTCGGCGTGGTGCTCGCGGACCGCTACATGCGCCGCGGGACCCGCATCGCGGCGTTCCTCGCCGACGACGCCCGCTACGCGAACTGGCCCGGCTTCATCGCGCTGATCGTCGGCATCGTGGTCTCGATCTGGCTGTTCTCGAATCAGACCCTGTACACCGGACTGCTCGTCGGGCCCACCGAGACGATCAGCCACGGCTTCGTGGCCGACTACGGGCTCGGCGACCTCACGCCGCTCGTCGGCTTCGTGCTCGCCGCGGTCATCTACGTCGCCCTCTTCCCGGTCTTCAAGCCGCGGCTCGGCGGTGCGCTGCCGAAGGACGGCTTCGAGGTGCCCGCGCACACCGATGCGGCGGAGACGGCGTGACGGACGAGCGGCGCTACCTCACGGACGACGAGAAGCTGGCCGTCGCGGCCGAGCAGGCCCGGATCGGCGCTCGTGAGGGCGGCATCCCGATCGGCGCGGCGCTGTTCGACCACGAGGGACGGCTGCTCGGTGCGGGCCACAACCGCCGCGTGCAGCAGGGCGACGCGTCCGTGCACGGTGAGACCGACGCCTTCCGCAACGCCGGCCGGCAGCGCTCCTACCGCCGGACGACGATGGCGACCACCCTGTCGCCGTGCTGGTACTGCTCGGGACTCGTCCGCCAGTTCGGCATCGGCCGCGTCGTCGTCGGTGAGGACGTGAACTTCCACGGCGGCCAGGAGTGGCTCGCGGAGCACGGCACCGATGTGGTCGTGCTGAACGACCCGGACCTGATCGCCATGATGGCGGACTACATCCGGGTCAACCCCGAGGTCTGGAACGAGGACATCGGCGAGGACTGAGCGGTCAGCGCCGGGCCGGCAGCTGCTGCAGCGTCCAGTGGTTGCCGTCCGGGTCGTCGAACGTCACGAACCGGCCCCACGCCTGCTCGTCGACCTCCGAGACCTGCACACGGGCCTCGAGGAGCTCCGCGCGCGCCGCGTCCGCGTCGTCGACGACCATCATCACCGCGCTGAGCGAGCCCGGCTGCATGGTGGACAGCCCACGCCCGAAGGCGATCGAGCACGCCGACCCCGGTGGCGTGACCTGCAGGAACCGGATCTCCTCGGAGACCGTCTGGTCGTGGTCGAGCGTGAAGCCGAGCCGGTCGACGTAGAACTCCTTCGCCACGTCCGGATCCGACACCGGCACCGTCACCACCTCGATGCGTGCGCGCATCACACGGTCCCTCCCGGCGCTTCGTCGCACCTCGCTGCGCATCCTGCCGCGCCGGTCCGACACGCTCAACGGAGCAGGTCGGTCAACCGCCACGCGTTGCGGACCGCATGCCCCTCCCCGTCGTTGTTGAAGTAGGCGAACACCTCGTGGCCGGCCTGCTCCCACTCGCGGATCCGGTCCGCCCACCACCGCAGGTCGTCCTCCGAGTAGGAGCCGGCGTACAGGGACTCCGCGCTCGGGCCGTGGAACCGCACGTAGACGCGCGGTGCCGTCGCGCGGAGGATGCACGGCAGCTTCGCGCCGCTCATCACGCAGTAGGCCGCGCCGTGCCGCTCGAGGATCGCGAACACCTCCTCGGTGTGCCAGGACGGGTGCCGGAACTCCACGGCGGTGCTGATCCAGTCGGGCAGGTGGCCGAGGAAGTAGTCGAGCCGCGCGTCGTCGCGCACGTGCTTCGGATGCAGCTGCACGAGCAGCACCGCCCGCACCGGTCCGAGCTCGTGCCAACCGGCGGCGATCCGTTCGATCCACTGCTCCGGCTCGAGCAGGCGCTTCGCATGGGTGAGGCCCCGCGGCGCCTTCACCGAGAGCTGGAAGCCCTTCGGCAGTCGCCGCCGCCAGCTCGCGAACGTGGCCGGGGGCGGCCAGCGGTAGAAGCTCGCGTTCAGCTCGACGGTCGGGAAGTGCGCCGTGTAGACGTCGAGCCGCTGCCGTGGCGGCAGCTGGGGCTCGTAGAGCACGCCGCTCCAGTGGTCGTAGCTCCAGCCGGACGTGCCGACGTGGTGCGTCACCAGGGCTCGCCGAGGGGCCGGGCCGGGTCGGCGACCTCCCCGCCGAGGGGCTCCGCGCCCAGGGGCGGGATCGCCGAGCCACTCGGCAGGCCGAGGTCCCGCGCGACCTCGTCGGCGTACCGCTCGGCATCGTCCTGCGGCCGGTAGCCGAGTTCGAGGCCGGCGTCGAGCGACACCGGCCGCCGCGTGTTCGCCGAGACGCCCCACACGATCGAGTGGCCGGCCGGTGCGTCGAGTGACGCGACGACGAGGCGGGCGAGATCGGCGGGGGAGACCCAGGTCGAGAGCGCCCGCGGCGTGCGCGGCCGCTCGTCGAAGGTGAGGATGCGCGCGGAGACGATCCGCATCCCGTAGTGGTCCGCGTACAGGCTCGCGAGCGCCTCGCCCGCCGCCTTCGCGAACCCGTACAGGCTGTCGGGCCGCGGGTACGGCACGCGGTCCCCGACGCCGTCCGCGGGGGTGTAGCCGACGGCATGCCCGGAGCTCGCCAGGAGCGTCACGGGCACGGCAGCCGCGTGCGCGGCCTCGAGCGCGACGTGCACCGACTCGAGGTTGGTGTCGATCATCCGCCGCCACTCGCGGTCGTTCGGGAAGCTCGCGAGGTGCAGCAGCAGGTCGACACCGTCGGCCGCCTGCCGCATCACGGCCTCGTCGGTGACGGATCCGAGCACGACCTCGTCGTCCGAAGCGGCCGCCTGCGGCTGCGCCAGGTCGAGCAGCCGGAGCGCGAACCCGTGGTCGCGCAGCAGCGGCGTGAGCGCCGTGCCCATGCGGCCGGCGGCACCGGTGATGAGGATCCGGATCATCGTGCGCCTCCCCACCCGACGCTAGCGGGGCCCGGTGAGCGGTTACCGGGCGGTCCGGGGACGCGCGGCGGAGGATCCCGGCGCTCCGCGATGCGCCGCATACCGTCGACCGGGTGAGCTGGGATCGATACGGCACGGACGTGCTCTCCGACGGCGGGTGGAAGAAGAAGGCGCCGCCGCCCAAGGTCGTCGAGGCGGTGCGCGACCTCGTCGTGGAGGAGGTCGCGAGCGGCTTCGTCGGCGCGGTCGTGGGCGTCGAGGCCCGCATGGTGAAGCTCGAGGACCGCCGCGGCAAGGTGCGCGTCTTCCCGATCGGGCCCGGCTTCCTGATCGACGGGGAGGCCGTCGCGTTGCGCGTGCCCAAGGTGCAGCCGGCCTCGTCCCGGCCGCTGCGCAGCGCATCCGGCTCGTACGCGGTGACGGATGCGAAGGCGCGCGTCGCCCGCGGCAGCCGCATCTTCGTCGAGGGCCGCCACGACGCGGACCTCATCGAGAAGGTGTGGGGCCACGACCTGCGGATCGAGGGCGTCGCCGTCGAGTACCTCGAGGGCGTCGACCATCTCGACGCGGTGCTGAAGGCGTTCAAACCGGACCCGGAGCGCCGGGTCGGCGTGCTCGTCGACCACCTCGTCGCGCGGAGCAAGGAGAGCCGGATCGCCGAGGCGGTCGCGAAGCCGTGGGGCGACACGGTGCTGATCGTCGGGCACCCCTACATCGACATCTGGCAGGCCGTGAAGCCCGAACGGCTGGGCCTGAAGGCGTGGCCGGTCATCCCGCGCGGGATCGAGTGGAAGCATGGCATCTGCCAGGCGCTGAAGTGGCCGCACGAGGACCAGGCCGACATCGCCGCCGCGTGGAAGCGGATCCTCGGCCGCGTCGACCACTACGGGCACCTCGAGCCGGCGCTGCTCGCGAAGGTGGAGCAGCTGATCGACTTCGTCACCGCCTGACCCGGATCGCGCCGTTCCGGAGTTCTCGGGCGACACGCCGAGCCCGGGGCCGCCGAGGCGGCGCGTCGCGCGGTTTCTCCGGATCCGCGCGATCGTGGATCCCCGGATCAGGCCGGGAGGCGGTGGAGCGTCCAGTCGACGCGGCCGGCGTCGAGCTCGAGCACCCCGTAGGTGCGGCGCGGCTGCCGGCGCCGGTCGGTGGGGGAGCCGGGGTTGAGCAGCCGGAGGCCGTCCGGCGTCGTCGAATCCCACGGGATGTGGCTGTGGCCGAAGACGAGTAGGTCGAGGTCCGGGAAGCGGGCGTCCATCCGCAGCTCCCTCCCGGTCGCGGCCCCCGTCTCGTGCACCACCGCGAGGCGGACGCCCTCGATCTCGCGCCGGGCGACCTCGGGGAGCCGTCGATGCAGCCCCGGGCCGTCGTTGTTGCCGGCGCAGCCGAGCAGGAACGGCGCGCGCGCCTCGAGCAGGTCGAGCGTCGCCTCGTCCACCCAGTCGCCCGCGTGCACGACCCCGTCGCAGGCCTCGAGCTCGGCGAGCACCTCCGGCGGCAACGCCTTCGCCCGCATCGGCAGGTGCGTGTCGGCGACGACGAGCAGGCGGACGGGCATCTCCCCATCCTCGTCCGGGGTCCCGTGCAGGCGCCTCTGCTTCGATGCGCGCATGCCCGATCCCCGCTACGCCGCCGTCCTCTTCGACATCGACGGCACCCTCGTCGACTCCAACTACCTGCACGTCGACGCGTGGGCTCGCGCGCTCGAGGAGGTGGGACATCCGGTGCCGGCCTGGCGGATCCATCGGGCCATCGGCATGGACTCGGCGAAGCTCATGGAGATCCTGCTCGGCGACGACCTCGAGCGGCTCGGCGACGAGGCGAAGGAGCGGCACTCGACGCACTACCGGCGGGACGCCGAGCGGCTGCGCTCCTTCGACCGGGCGCAGGAGCTCCTGCGGGAGCTCGCCGGGCGCGGCATGAAGGTGGTGCTCGCGACCTCCGCGCCGCAGGAGGAGTTCGAGGTGCTGCAGAAGGTGCTGCAGGTCGACGACGCGATCGCGGAGTACACGACCTCCGAGGACGTCTCGACGGCCAAGCCCGCGCCGGATGTGGTGCAGATGGCGCTGAAGAAGGCCGGGGTCGGGCCGGATCAGGCGCTCATGGTGGGGGACGCGGCCTGGGACATGCAGGCCGCGAAGAAGGCCGGCGTCGCCTCGATCGGCGTGCGCACGGGCGGCATCGGGCCGGGCGAGCTCGAGGACGCGGGGGCCGTCGCCGTCTACGACGATGTCGCGCAGCTGCTCTCGGAGCTCGATGCGAGTCCGCTGTACCGCGGCTGATCGCTCGGCGCGCGTTCATCCGGCGTCCGTACTCTCGAACGTATGAGCGAGAACGAGACGGAGATGCTCGGCGGCCCGCAGGGATCGAGCACCGAGAAGGACCCGAGCGAGTGGGTGACGGGGGACGAGCCGGCCACCGGCGCGCAGAAGAGCTACCTCGACACCCTGGCGCGTGAGGCGGGTGAGCAGATCCCGGCCGACATCACCAAGGCCGAGGCGTCCGAGCACATCGAGCGGTTGCAGGAGAAGACGGGCCGAGGCCAGTAGCCCGCCGAACGGCGCGGGTCCCGGCGGAGGCGTCCGTCCCGCGTGTAGGCCGACACGCCGGGCGGAGGCCTACGCCGGGGACATCGGCCTACGCCCGGCCCGGCCGGCCATGGCTGACGGAGGATCCGGTCGCTCGCGGAGGACGGATGCGGCCT
>NZ_JAODBE010000038.1 GCF_025463795.1 Amnibacterium sp. | reverse complement strand
TACGGCGGCCGGCACGAGCTCGTCGAGGCCGTGCGCAAGATGCTGACGGCCTCGGACGGCGCGACGGTGGCCGAGATCGCCGAGCGGCTCTCGCCCGAGATCATCGCCCAGCACCTGTCGACCGCGGGGCAGCCGGACCCGGACCTCGTCATCCGCACTTCGGGCGAGCAGCGGCTCTCCGACTTCATGCTGTGGCAGAGCGCGCACAGCGAGTTCTACTTCGTGGTGGCGCTCGGCCCCGACCTGCGCGAGGTCGACTTCCTCCGCGCGCTGCGCTCCTACGGGCAGCGCCACCGCCGCTTCGGCAGCTGAGCAACCCCCCGCGGACGGCGCGCGACGCGCCGTAGGCTTGCCGACGCTATGACGACCATCGAGGAGTTCGCCGCTGGGTTCGACGAGGAGCCGGGCTACCTCGACTACGCCGCGTTCGGACCGTTCTCCCGCGCCGTTGCGGTGGAGACGGACTGGCAGCGCGAGGTCCTCACGCGCGCCCGCTTCGGCTCGACCGGCGCGGTCCTCGAGCAGGCGCCGCGTGCCCGCGCCGCCGTCGCCGACCTGCTCGGCTTCCGGGCGGATCAGATCGTCCTGCAGCCGGACACCAGTACCGCACTGATGCACGCCGTGTTCGGGCTCACCGGCGGGGTGCTGATGTCGCCGGGCGAGTACCCGAGCCTGTCCTTCGCTGCGGTCCGGGCGGAGCAGTCGCTCAGCGTCACCGCGCCTATCTGGCTCGAGACCGACCACGGCCGGGTGACGCCCGGCCTCGTCCGCGAGCAGCTGACGAGCACCACGACCGCGGTCGCCGTCTCGGCCGTCGACGCCCGCACCGGCTTCGTCGCCGACCTCGAGGGCCTCCGGCAGGTGATCGGCGACCGGCTGCTGATCGTCGACGCCGTGCAGGCGCTCGGCGCGGTGGACCTGCCCTGGACCGCGGCCGACGTCGTCGCGTGCGGCGGCCAGAAGTGGCTGCGGGCCGGGTACGGCACGGGGTTCCTGGCCGTGTCGGACCGGGCGGCGAACCGGCTCACCCCGGTCCTGTCGGGCACGGGCGGGTTCCCGGAGGGACTCGTCTGGGACGCGGTGCCCGAGCCCGCCGAAGGTGCCGCCGGGCTGCAGCTCGGCAGCGCGGACCAGTCGGCGGCCGGCCGGCTCGCCGCCGCCCTCGAGGATCTCGCCGAGGCGGGCGTCCCCGCCGTCGCAGCCCGCATCGCCGGCCACGTGTCCCGCATCATCGAGCTCGCGGACGAGGTCGCCGCGCCCGTCGTCTCGCCGCGCACGCGGGCCGAGCGCGCCGGCATCGTCGTGCTCGGGCCCCGGCCCGACCAGCTCACGGCGCTCACCGCCGCGCTGTTCAACCACGGCGTCTCCGTGACGATCCGCGGCGGCGCCGTGCGGATCGCCCCCCACGCCGGCACCACGGAGGAGACCCTCGGGCTGCTCCGCTCCGCCCTGCTCGCGTACGCGACCGCCCTCCGCCCGGTCGGCCGCTAGTCCGCCGCGGCGGGCAGCGGCCGCCGGCGTCACGTGGAATGGGGGCAGCGCGGCGCTGCCGCACCGTCGCACGGGTGAAGTACGGTGTCGCCAATCGGGTACCTCACCCGGTCCGGGACGTGCCCAACGGCCCGACAGAAGGAGGCGCGCGGCACGTCGCGGTAGACGCGAGATCCCCGTCGGAAGTCCGGCGGGTTGGAGGCCCGGTGCCTGAAGCGCTGTCGTCCGAGTCCGTGCGGCGTCCCGAGGAGGTGGCGACGCAGCAGCGCACCTTCGTGCTCGACACGTCGGTGCTCCTCTCGGATCCGAAGGCTCCGTTCCGGTTCGCGGAGCACGCCGTCGTGCTCCCGGTGGTCGTCGTCTCGGAGCTCGAGAGCAAACGCGACGACCCGGAGATCGGGTACTTCGCCCGGCAGGCGCTCCGCAACCTCGACGAGCTGCGGGTGCAGCACGAACGGCTCGACTTCCCGGTGCCGGTCGGCGACGGCGGGTCGCTCCGCGTCGAGCTGAACCACTCGAACCTCAGCGTGCTGCCGAACGGCCTGCAGCTCGGCGGCAACGACGCCCGCATCCTCGCGGTCGCGCAGAACCTCGCGAACGACGGCCTGAACGTGACGGTGGTCTCGAAGGATCTGCCGATGCGGGTGAAGGCGGCCTCCATCGGCCTCAGGGCGGAGGAGTACCGCGCGGAGCTGGCCGTCGACACCGGCTACACCGGCGTCGCGGAGGTCGCGCTCGGCTCGGACGCCATGAACCGGCTCTACGAGGAGCACCATCTCGCGCTCGACGAGGTCGACGGGCTGCACGTGAACACCGGCGTGGTGCTCACCTCCGACCGCGGTTCCGCGCTCGGCCGGGTCGTGCGCCGAGGCGAGGTGCGGCTCGTGCGCGGCGACCGGGACGTGTTCGGCCTGCACGGCCGCAGCGCGGAGCAGCGCCTCGCGATCGACCTGCTGCTCGATCCCGAGGTCGGCATCGTCTCCCTCGGCGGCCGCGCCGGCACCGGCAAGAGCGCGCTCGCGCTCTGCGCGGGCCTCGAGGCCGTGCTCGAGCGGCAGCAGCATCGCAAGATCATGGTGTTCCGACCGCTCTACGCGGTCGGCGGGCAGGACCTCGGCTACCTGCCGGGCGACGCCGCCGAGAAGATGAACCCCTGGGGCCAGGCGGTGTTCGACACCCTCGGCGCCGTCGTCTCGCAGAACGTGATCGACGAGGTCGTGGAACGGGGTGTTCTCGAGGTGCTGCCGCTGACGCACATCCGCGGCCGCTCCCTCCACGACGCGTTCGTGATCGTCGACGAGGCGCAGTCGCTCGAGCGCAACGTGCTGCTCACGGTGCTGTCCCGCATCGGCCAGAACTCCCGCGTCGTGCTCACCCACGACGTCGCCCAGCGCGACAACCTGCGGGTGGGCCGGCACGACGGTGTGGCGAGCGTCATCGAGACGCTGAAGGGCCACGCCCTGTTCGGGCACGTCACGCTCACCCGGTCCGAGCGAAGCGCGATCGCTGCACTCGTCACGGAGATGCTCGAGTCGAACGAGCTCACCTGAGCGGCGCGGGAGCCGCCCCGGGTCGCCGGGCGGCTCCCGTCGGCGACGGGCGGCGTCGCCGCGTGCACGCCGACGAGGTGCCGATCGCGAGCGAGACCGTTCGCGCGCTGGTCGACCAGCAGTTCCCGCGATGGCGGGGGCTCCCGATCCGCCGGCTGGAGACGGCCGGCACGGTGAACGCCGTGTTCCGCATCGGCGACGGGCTCTCGGCCAGGTTCCCTCGTCGGCCCGGCGAGCCCGAGGCGCTGCGTCGGACGCTGCTCGCCGAAGCGGAGGCCGCGAGGCGCATCGCCGCGGTCGCGACCGTGCCGACCCCGCTGCCGGTCGCAGTCGGGGACCCGGGCCCCGGCTACCCGATGCCCTGGTCGGTGCAGACCTGGCTCCCTGGTGCGACCGCCGAGGAGACCGATCCTGCGACGTCGGAGGCCTTCGCAGCGGACCTCGCCGAGCTCGTGGCGGCGCTCCGCGGCGCGGACACGAGGGGCGAGCGCTTCACCGGGGACGGGCGCGGGGGCGACCTGCGCGAGCACGACGAGGCCGTCGACGGCTACCTCGGACGGAGCGAGGGGCTGCTCGACGTCCCGCGGCTGCGGGCGATGTGGGTGGGCTTCCGGGAGCTGCCGAGGCGTGATCCCGACGCGATGACCCACGGTGACCTCATCCCGGGGAACGTGCTCGTGTCGTCGGCGCCCGCCGGGGTCCGGCTCGCCGGCGTCCTCGACGTCGGCGGGTTCGCCGCGGCCGATCCGGCGCTCGAGCTCGTCGGCGCGTGGCACCTCCTCGACGACGGGCCCCGCGCGGTGTTCCGCCGGGCCTGCGCGATCGACGACCTGCAGTGGGAGCGCGGCAGGGCGTGGGCGTTCGTGCAGGCGGTCGGGCTCGTCGAGTACTACCTCCGCAGCAATCCGCCGATGAGCAGGCTCGGCTCGCGCACCCTCGAGCGCCTCGTGGCGACGGGGTGAGCCGGAACGCGCCGGCGAGCGCGGGCTGTGGAGAACCGCCGGCCCACGAACCAGGACGTGGCTAGCGTGCGCGCATGTCCGCGCTCGCTCCCGCCGCTTCGCCTCGCCTCGGGCTGCGCGGTCACGAGTGGGAGGCGGTGCTCGGTGTGCTGCTCGCGCTCGGTGCGCTGGTCGCGGTCGGCCCGCGGCCGGCGATGCTCGGCCTCCTCCTCCTCGCCGCGATCACCCCGCGGCTGACGGCGATCGACATCGCGGAGCACCGCCTGCCCGACCGCCTCGTGCTTCCGGCGCTGCCCGTCGCACTCGCCGCGGCCCTCGCCGGGTCCGTGGCGGGCGGCACGCCGATCCTCGTCGCCGTCTCGGCCGGATCCGCCTACGCGGCGCTGCTGATGGTGCTCCACCTCGTCGGCGGCATGGGCCTCGGTGACGTGAAGCTCGCACCGGTGCTCGGCCTGACGGCCGCGGCCGTCTCACCGGCGGCCGCCGTCGCCGCGCCCCTCCTCGCCTTCCTGGCGGGCGGCGGCGTCGCGGTGGTGACCCTCGTACGGTCCGGCCCCGGCACCCGGATCCCGTTCGGTCCGGCGATGCTGCTCGGCGCCTGGACCGCGGTCCTCCTCGCCTGAGTTGCGACGTCCGGCGCCGCGAACCCAAGATGAGGAGCCACGCCGCCGACCAGAACGGGGACCGCCATCCGAGCCGTGCTCCCCACGCCGTCGCAGCAGCCGCTCGCGATCGGCGCCAAGCTGCGGGCGACCCGGCGCGCCCAGGGCTTCACCATCGGCCACATCGCCGAGGCCACGGGCCTCACGAAGGGCTTCATCAGCCGCGTCGAGCGCGACGAGACGTCGCCGAGCGTGGCCACGCTGCTCATGCTCTGCGAGGTGCTGTCGCTCCCCGTCGGGCGGCTCTTCGAGACGCCCGAGCGCGAGGTGGTCCGGCTCGCCGACGCGCCGCGCATCAACATGGGCGGCGCCGGGGTGGTGGAGCGGATGCTCACGCCCCGGCGCGAGGCGCGGCTCCAGCTGCTGCGCTCCACCCTGGAGCCCGCCGCGACCGGTGGCCCCGATCTCTACACCATCAACTGCGAGGTCGAGGTGGTGCACGTGCTCTCGGGTGCGCTCCGTCTCCGCTTCGTGACGGAGGAGATCGTGCTCGGCGCAGGCGACGCCCTGACCTTCGCGGGCCGCGATCCGCACACGTGGACGAACGGGTCCGACGGCCCGACCGACGTCGTGTGGATCATGTCGCCCGCCGCGTGGAGCGGATCCTCCTGAGCGGTCAGCGCTCCTCGTAGGCGACCGCACGCACGGGCGCGCCGTCCGTGCCGGCGAAGGCGATCGGCAGCAGCGACACCGTCGGATGCGCCGAGCGGATCGCGCCGAGGTTGGTGAGGTTCTCGCAGATCACGCCGGCGGCCTGCGCGATCAGGTGGTGCACCGGGAAGCCGACGCCCGGATGGTCGTCGTCGGGCGTCTCGTCGAGGTTGATCGCGTCGATCCCGATCGTGCGCACCCCGGCGTCGAGCAGGGCGCGGCACGCGTCGGCGTCCAGGTACGGATGGTCGAAGTACCGCTCCGTGCCGAAGTGCCGGCTCCAGCCGGTGTGCAGCAGCACGATCGTGCCGGGCCGCACCGCCGCGAGCGCGCCGGCGAGGTGCTTCCGCGTGACCGGGTTGCGGGCACCGACCTCCCGCACATCGGCGACGACACCCGGACCGAGGAACCGCGAGAGCGGCAGGGCGTCCAGGGTGGGGGCGTCGTCCTCGAAGTGGAAGGGCGCGTCCACGTGCGTGCCCGTCTGAGTTCCCATGTGCACGTTGAGGAGGTTGAAGCCGTCGCGCCCGACGGTGCTGTGCGGCGAGAACGCGAGCTGCGGATCGCCGGGGTAGGTCTGGATCCCCTCGCGCAGAGGGACGGAGAGATCGATCAGGTCGAGTATCGCCACGGTCAACCATCTTCGCTCAGGGGACACATTCGCGATACGCTCTCCCGCGATCTTCGGCCGCACTCGAGGAAGGCTCCGATGAGCAACGACGCTCGCACCGCATCTGCTCCGACCACCCCGCCGCCCCGCATCACCGAGGTCGAGCAGCACGGCGTCGACACCATCCCCGACGCGGAGCGCACCTCCCGGCCGCTCGACCTCTTCCGCATCCAGTTCGGCGGCGCGAACACGTTCGCCACCGTGCTGCTCGGCACCTTCCCGATCGCGCTCGGCCTCTCGTTCTGGCAGGCGGTGCTCGCCACGCTCCTCGGCGTGGCCGTCGGGGCGCTGATCCTCGCGCCCATGGGCCTGTTCGGGCCGCGCACGGGCACGAACAACGCCGTGTCCTCCGGAGCGCATGTCGGCGTGCGCGGCCGGGTGGTCGGCTCGTTCCTCTCCCTGCTCACCGCGATCGCCTTCTACTCGATCTCCGTGTGGGTCAGCGGCGACGCGATCGTCGGCGCCCTCGGCCGCCTGGCGGGGGTACCGGACTCGCCGCTGCTCCGCTCCGTGGTCTACGCCCTCATCGGGGCGCTCGTGATCGTCGTGGTCGTCTACGGCTACCAGTTCATGCTGTTCGTGAACAAGGTGGCCGTGATCGCGAACACGATCCTGTTCCTGCTCGCGATCGTCGCGTTCGCCGGCACCTTCGACGCCGGCTACGACCCGGGACCGTCGCACTACGCGCTCGGCGGCTTCTGGCCGACGTTCATCCTCGCCGCGCTCATCGTGATGAGCAATCCGATCTCGTTCGGTGCGTTCCTCGGCGACTGGTCGCGCTACATCCCGAAGGGCACGTCGACCCGGCGGCTGGTCGGCGCCACCCTGCTCGGGCAGGGCGCGTCGCTCATCCCGTTCCTCTTCGGCGTCGCGACCGCGACCCTCGTGTCGGGGAAGGTCGACTACGTCGTCGGGCTCGTGCAGGCGTCGCCGCTCTGGTACGCGATCGTGCTGATCGTCGTGGCGTTCCTCGGCGGCCTCTCCACCGGCACCACGTCGCTGTACGGCACGGGCCTCGACTTCTCCTCGGTGTTCCCGCGCTTCACGCGGGTGCAGGCGACGATCGGGATCGGCACCCTGGCGTTCCTGTTCATCCTCGTCGGACGCCTGGTCTTCGACCTGCTCGGGGCGGTCAACGCCTTCGTGGGGGCGATCGTCGTCACCACGACCCCGTGGATGATCATCCTGGCCATCGCCTACTTCACCCATCGCGGCTGGTACGACGAGCGCGACCTCCAGGTCTTCAACCGCGGTGAGACCGGCGGCCGGTACTGGTTCCGGGCCGGGATCAACTGGCGGGGCCTCATCGCCTGGCTGGTGGCGGCGGTGGTCGGCCTGCTGTTCTCGAACTACCCGCCCATCGTCGTCGGACCGTTCCGGGACCTCGCCGGCGGGATCGACCTCAGTCTGCTCAGCGGCATCGTCACCGCCGCCGTGCTCTACGTCGCGGCGCTCTGGATCTTCCCCGAGCCCGACTACGTCTTCGGCCCGGACGGCCCGCGCCTGGTGCCGAGCCGACCCGGCACGCCGCAGCCGATCGAGCAGGACCATGCGTCCGCCGCCGCCCGCGCGGCCGTCCGGCGGGCGAAGACGCTTGGCTGAGCCGACGTCCGACGAGGGGGCGGTCCTGCGCGCGGCCGCCGAGCTCGTCGCCGCCTTCGGCGCGCACGACGCCGCCGCGTACTTCGCCGCCTTCGCGCCCGATGCGACGTTCGTCTTCCACACGACGCCGGAGCGGCTGCCGGACCGTGGCGCCTACGAGCGGCTGTGGCGCCGGTGGGAGGCGGAGGACGGCTTCCACGTGCACGGCTGCGAGAGCCGCGACGCGGTGGTGCAGCTGCTCGGCGACGCCGCGGTGTTCGTGCACGACGTGACGACGGACCTCGAGCTCGGCGGCGTGCGCGAGACGGTGCGCGAGCGGGAGACCATCGTCCTCCAGCGGCGCGGATCGGCCTGGCTCGCCGTGCACGAGCACCTGTCACCCCGACCCGACGAGGAGGAGCACGGATGACGGACCCCATCGGACCCGCGGACGCGAGCCGCTCGCCCCGGTACGCCGGCATCGCGACCTTCGCCCGCCTGCCCCGGATCGAGGACGTCGAGCACGCGGACATCGCCGTCGTCGGGGTCCCGTTCGACAGCGGCGTGAGCTACCGCCCCGGCGCCCGGTTCGGCCCGGCGCACGTCCGAGAGGCGTCCCGGCTGCTGCGGCCGTACAACCCGGCGCAGGACGTCTCGCCCTTCGCGGTCCAGCAGGTGGTGGACGCGGGGGACATCGCGGTGAACCCCTTCGACATCGGGGAGGCGGTGGCCGAGATCGAGCGTGCGGCCACGGCGCTGACCGAGGGCGGCACCCGGCTCGTCACGATCGGGGGCGACCACACCATCGCCCTCCCGCTGCTGCGCTCCGCCGCCAGGCGGCACGGTCCTGTCGCGGTGGTCCACTTCGACGCCCACCTCGACACGTGGGACACCTACTTCGGCGCGGCGGTCACGCACGGCACCCCGTTCCGCCGGGCGTCCGAGGAGGGGCTGATCGACCGCACCGCGAGCCTGCACGTCGGCATCCGCGGTCCGCTCTACGACCGCGAGGACCTCCGCGACGACGAGCGGCTCGGCTTCGCGATCGTCTCGAGCGTCGACATCGAGACCGAGGGGGTCCCGGCGGCGATCGAGCGGATGCGCCGCCGCATCGGGAACGCGCCCGTCTACCTCTCGATCGACATCGACGTGCTCGATCCGGCGCACGCCCCGGGCACCGGCACGCCGGAAGCGGGCGGGCTGACGAGCCGCGAGCTGCTGCGGATGATCCGCGCTCTCGCCACGCTGCGCCTCGTCGGCGCGGACGTCGTCGAGGTCGCGCCCGCGTACGACCACGCGCAGGTGACCGGGATCGCGGCGTCGCACGTCGCGTACGAGATCGTCTCCGCGATGGGGGAGCGGCCCGTCAGGGCGTGAGGACGAGCTTTCCCTCCGTCCGGCGGCCGGCGAGGTCCTCATGGGCCTGCGCCGCGTCCTCGAGGGAGTAGGAGCCGCCGACGATCGGCTGCAGCACGCCCTCGGCGACGAGGCCGAGCAGCTCGCCGACGACGGAGGGCACGCGGTCGAGGTGGTCGACGAGCCAGAAGCCGGCGACCGTGCGGCTGCCGCCGATCAGTGCCACCGGATCCACCCGCGCCGACGGATCCCCACCCGCCGCTCCGTAGACGACGATGCGACCCCGCCGGTTCAGCACCTTCAATCCGGCGTCGAAGGCGGCGCCCGCGACGCCGTCGAGGACGAGGTCGTATCGCCGGTTCCCGGCGGCGGACCGCAGCGCCGCCTCGAGGTCGGGGGCGCCGGAGTCGACGGCCTCGTCGGCGCCGAGCCGCAGCGCCAGCGAACGCTTCCGCTCGGTCGAGGCGGTGGCGACGAGATGGCCCGCACCCCAGCGGCGCGCGAGCTGGATCGCGAGGCTGCCCACCCCACCCGCGCCCGAGTGCACGAGCACGGTGTCGCCGGCGGCCAGCCGGCCGACGTCCCGCAGCACCATCGCAGCCGTGGCGCCCTGCACGAGCAGGGAGAGCGCGACCCCGGCCGGCACGCCGTCGGGCAGCGGTACCGCCGAGCGCTCGTAAAGCAGCGCACGCTCCGCATAGGCGCCGGAGCTCGAGAACCCGAGCAGCCGGCGGCCGTCGGAGGTGCGACCGACGATCTCGGAGCCGGGGACGAACGGCAGCGTCGTGCGCTGCACGTAGGCGTCCCTCGTCTGCATCGTCTCGGCGAAGTTCACCCCGGCGGCCTCGACCTCGACGAGCACCTGGCCGGGGCCGGGCACCGGCTCGGGGACGTCGCGGACCACGAGGACCTCGGGTCCGCCGAACTCCGTCACCTGGATCGCACGCATGAGGCCCCTTCCCGTCCCCGCCGGTCAGCGGTACTCGGGATTCTGGTCCTTGGCGTTGCTGACGTGCTCCCAGCCCTCCGTGGTGTTGCCGACCGCGGGCAGCCCGCCTGCGGCGCGGAGCATCCGCGCGGTGTGCATGAGGTTCCAGGCCATGTAGGTGGCGTTGCGGTTCGTGAAGTCGTTGTCGTAGCCCACCGGGGGGCCGCCGCCCGGCAGCCGATCGCCGTAGCTGGGTCCTGGTCCGGCCTCCCCGATCCAGCCGCAGTCGGCCTGAGGCGGGATCATGTAGCCGATGTGCTGCAGGGCGTAGAGCAGGTCCATGGCGCAGTGCTTGACGCCGTCCTCGTTGCCGGTGACCACGCAGCCCGCCGTCCGGCCGTAGTAGAGCCACTGGCCGCGATCGTTGCGGCGCCCGCTCGAGGCGTACATCCGCTCGATCACGCGCGTCGCGACGCTCGACTTCTGGCCGAGCCAGATCGGCGTGCCGAGCACGAGGATGTCCGAGGCGAGGACCCGCTCCTCGATGCCGGGCCACTCGTCCTCGAGCCCGACGACGGCCCCGTCCTCGAGCATCCCGGTGGCGATGGCGTGCTCGAGCGCGTACACGTGCGTCACGTCGACGCCCTCGGCCTCGAGCACCCCCGCGACCCGGTTCAGCAGCCGCTGGGTGTGGGAGTCGGCCTTCCGCGGCGTGATGGAGCAGTTGATCAGGATCGCCCTGAGCGGATCGGATTCGGCCACGGCGACCTCCCTGTCGGGTCGGACGCTACCCCTTCGCGGCCCGGCTCATCCGGGGTGCGTCATCGACAGGACGTCGAGCGCCGTGTCGAGCTGCTCCTCGGTGACCTCGCCGCGATCGACGAACCCGAGGTCGATCACCGCCTGCCGCACGGTGACCCCTTCCGCCACCGCGTGCTTGGCCACCTTCGCGGCGGCCTCGTACCCGATCACCCGGTTCAGCGGGGTGACGATCGAGGGCGACGACTCGGCCAGGGCCCGCGCCCGCTCCACGTTGACGGTGAGGCCGTCGACGACCTTGTCGGCGAGCAGTCGCGACACGTTCGCGAGCAGCCGCGTCGACTCGAGCAGCGCGGTCCCCATGACCGGGATCGCGACGTTCAGCTCGAAGACGCCGGAGGCGCCTGCCCAGGCGATGGTGGCGTCGTTGCCGACGACCCGGGCCGCGACCATGAGCGCCGCCTCGGGGATGACGGGGTTCACCTTGCCGGGCATGATCGACGACCCCGGCTGCAGGTCGGGGATGTGGAGCTCGCCGAGGCCGGTGTTCGGCCCGGAGCCCATCCATCGGAGGTCGTTGCAGATCTTCGTGAGGCTCACCGCGAGCACGCGCAGTGCGCCGGAGGCCTCGACGAGCCCGTCGCGGGCGCCCTGGGCCTCGAAGTGGTCGAGCGCCTCCGTGATCGGCAGGCCGGTGGTCTCGGCCAGGATCGCGATGACCTTCGGGGAGAAGCCGGCCGGGGTGTTGATGCCGGTGCCGGTCGCGGTGCCGCCGAGCGGCACCTCGGCGAGGCGCGGGACGGCGGAGCGGATGCGCGCGATGCCGAGCCGGATCTGCCGCGCGTAGCCGCCGAACTCCTGGCCGAAGGTGACCGGCGTGGCGTCCATGAGGTGGGTGCGGCCGGGCTTCACGAGCGACCCCCACTCACCTGCGCGGCGCTCGAGCGCGGCGGCCAGGTGCTCGAGCGCCGGCACGAGATCGCCGAGCATCGCCTCGGTCGACGCGAGATGCACCGACGTCGGGAAGACGTCGTTGGACGACTGGGACGCGTTGACCGCGTCGTTCGGATGCACGGACCGCCCGAGGCGCTGCGACGCGAGCGCCGCCAGCACCTCGTTCATGTTCATGTTCGAGGAGGTGCCGCTGCCGGTCTGGTAGACGTCGATCGGGAACTGGTCGAGGTGCCGGCCTGCGACCACCTCGTCGGCCGCCCCCACGATGGCGTCGACCACGTCCTGCTGCAGCACGCCGAGCTCGCCGTTCACGAGTGCGGCGGCCCGCTTGATCCGCGCGAGGGCCACGATCTGCGCGTCCTCGAGCCCGTGCCCCGACACCGGGAAGTTCTCCACGGCGCGCTGGGTCTGCGCCGCCCAGAGGGCGTCCGCCGGCACGCGGACCTCGCCCATTGTGTCGTGCTCGATGCGGTACTCGCCGGTCATACGGCTCCTTCGACGTCCGGGTGCGCGCTACGCGAGGCCGACCGCGACGCGGCGCTCCACGCGCCCCTCGGCCAGCCGGTACTGCGCGCCGATCACCGCCAGGCTACCGTCGGCGACCGCGGCGGAGATCAGCTCCGACGCCCGCAGCAGCTCGGCCACGGTCGCCTCGAGATGGGCGCCGATCACGTCGGCGGCGTCGACCGGTTCATCGGGGTGCGCGCGCCGTACGGCGTCGATCGCGGGGCGGATGTGCGCCACGTGCGCGGCGATGAGCGGTGGCAGTGCGGGTGCGTCCGGCGACTCCGCGTCCACCGCGGCCGTGACGGCGCCGCACCGGTCGTGGGCGAGCACGACGACGACCGGGGTCGCGAGCACGGCGACGGCGTACTCGAGGCTGGCCACGGCGGCGTCGGAGACGATGTGGCCGGCGTTGCGCACGACGAACAGGTCGCCGAGGCCCTGATCGAAGAGGATCTCGGCGGCGACCCGGGAGTCGCTGCAGCCGAAGAAGGCGGCGAGCGGCGTCTGCGACGCCGCCAGCCTCGACCGCGTCTCGACGTCCTGCCGCGGGTGGTCCGGCTGGCCGACGAGGAAGCGGGTGTTGCCCTCCGCGAGCCGCTGCCAGGCGTCGGAGGGCGACGGGGCGGTCACGGGGCGGTCGCCGTTCCGGTCAGGCCCTTCGCGGCCGCCTGCGCCGCGAGCGCGGCGGCGAGCGAGCGTGTCTCGGCCGGGGTGGCGGTACCGGCGACGACGAGGTCGGTCGTGCCGATGCGCGTCGACAGGGCGTAGGCGACGTTGCCGGCCGCGTCGCCGAGGCTGCGCTGGTCGTACACGCGCCACGGCAGGCCGCCGATCGTGGTCGTGCCGCCCGCAGGCGCCGAGGCGAGCTGATCCGCGAGCCAGGTGCTGTTGCCGTTCAGCCCCTCGGTGTAGGAGAGGAACTCGTTCTTCGGCAGCACGAAGCCGACGTACCAGGAGGTGACCCCGTCCGCCGCGCGCAGCTCGGCGGCGTTCGGCTTCCAGGTGGCCGGCGTCGCCGGCGCGAGCAGCGGGTGGTGGACCGAGTCCTCGGACTGGCTCGCGAGCGATCGGTAGTCGACCGGCGGCTGGGCCGGTGGGGAGCCGCGCGGCACGGCGAGCACGATCACGACGACGAGGCCGACGCAGACGATCAGCGAGTAGGCGAGGTTGCGGGCGTTCTGCCGCTGCCGCCGCTGCCGCCGCCCCTCGGCGACGCGCGTCTCGGTCTCCTCCGGCGTCTCCGGTCGGCCGAGCTCCGCGACGACGCGCGCGGGCTTCGCGCTCACGCGTCGACGGGAGCGGTGCTGCGCGCGGCGTCGAGCCGAGCCCGGGCGCCGATCAGCCAGGTCTCGCAGCGGGCGGCGAGCGCCTCGCCGCGCTCCCAGAGGGCCAGCGACTCCTCGAGCGAGCTGCCGCCCCGCTCCAGCCGGTCGACGACGGCGACGAGCGCGTCCCGCGCGGCTTCGTACGACATCCCTTGGATGTCGTCGATCGGCGCTGCCGACATCCCTGGGATGTCGTCGGTGGGCGCGGCCGTGGACACCTCGACGGTCTCCTCGACCTCGATCAGGCGGACCTCGAGGTCATCGTCGCGGGCGTCGCTCATGGCGGTGATTCTACGAGCGGTCGCCGACAGGCGCGGGGCCCTCGCTGACGGCCGCGATCGCACCGTCGGTGACGCGGACGGTCAGACGGTGACCGGCCGGGGCGTCGGCGACGTGCCGGAGCGCGGTGCCCTCGTCGGTGAGCACGATCGCGTAGCCGCGGTCGAGGGTGCGCAGCGGCGACAGCGCGCGCAGGTGGCCACGGGCCTCGGCGAGGCGGCTCTCGGCGGCCACGACGGTGCGCTCGACGAGCTCGGCGCCCCGCGCGACGAAGCGGGTGAGCTCGTCCTCGCGCCCCGTGACGATCCAGTCGCCCTCGGACAGCACGCGGCGCGCGCGGAGACCCGCGATCTCGTCCGTCGAGCGGGCGAGGCGCTGCGTCATCCGGGAGAACATCAGCGTGCGCGCCTGGCGCACCCGGTTCAGCTCCTCGGTCACGTCGGGCACGACGCGCTTCGCGGCGTCGGTCGGCGTGGAGGCGCGCAGGTCGGCCACCTCGTCGAGGAGCGGCCGGTCGGCCTCGTGGCCGATCGCGCTGACGACGGGGGTGGTCGCGGCCGCGACGGCGCGCACCAGCCGCTCGTCGCTGAAGCCGAGGAGGTTCTGGAAGTCGCCGCCGCCCCGCGCGATGATGATGACGTCGACGGCCGGATCCGCGTCGAGGTCCCGGAGCGCCGACAGCACCTCCGGCACGGTGCGGTCGCCCTGCACGGCGGCGTGCACGACCCGGAACCGCACGTTCGGCCAGCGCAGCTGGGCGTTGCGGAGCACGTCCTTCTCGGCGTCGCTGTCCTTGCCGGTGATGAGGCCGATCGTGCCCGGCAGGAACGGCAGGCGCCGCTTGCGCTCAGGGGAGAAGAGCCCCTCCGACGCCAGCTGTCGCCGCAGCTGCTCCAGGCGCTCGAGCAGGTCGCCGAGGCCCACATGGCGCATCGCGAAGACCTGCATGCTGAGCGAGCCGCCCTTGACCCAGTAGTCGGGCTTCACGAGGGCCACGACCCGGTCCCCCTGCTTCAGGTCGTCGGGGAGCCTCGCGCGCACGGACGACCAGATCTGGAACGACACGGTGGCGTCGCGCTCGAGGTCCTTGAGCTTGCCGTAGACGTTCTGGCCGCGCGGACCCCACTGGGTGATCTCACCCTCGATCCACACCTGACCGAGCCGGTCGATCCAGCCCTTCAGCTTCTCGGCCAGCAGGCCGACCGCCCACGGCGCATCCGCGGTCCCCACGCCGTCCGTCATCCGTGCCCCTCGTAGAATCGGCGGTGTGTCCTCGCCCGCCGACCTCGTCGCTCCCGCCGCTGCGGCGGAGCGCCCCACGGTAGCCGACGGCACCGTCACCCCGACCAAGCGGGTGCTCCTCGCCGCTCCGCGCGGCTACTGCGCCGGCGTCGACCGCGCGGTCGTGGCGGTGGAGAAGGCCCTCGAGCGGTACGGCGCCCCGGTGTACGTGCGCAAGCAGATCGTGCACAACGTGCACGTGGTGAAGCGGCTCGAGGAGCAGGGCGCCGTCTTCGTCGACGAGGTCGACGCGGTGCCGCAGGGGGCGCACGTCGTCTTCAGCGCGCACGGCGTCTCACCGGCCGTGGTCGCCGCGGCCGCCGACCGCGGGCTCCGCGCGATCGACGCGACGTGCCCGCTCGTCACGAAGGTGCACCGCGAGGCCGTGCGGTTCGCCCGCGACGACTACGAGATCCTCCTCATCGGCCACCGCGGCCATGAGGAGGTCGAAGGCACGAGCGGCGAGGCCCCCGAGCGGATCACGCTCGTCGGTTCCCCCGACGAGGCCGACACGGTCGAGGTGCGCGATCCCGAGAAGCTGGTGTGGCTGTCCCAGACGACGCTGTCGGTCGACGAGACCATGGAGACGGTGCGCCGGCTGCGCACGCGGTTCCCGCACCTCGCGGATCCACCCTCGGACGACATCTGCTACGCGACGCAGAACCGGCAGGTCGCCATCAAGAAGGTCGCGAAGCAGTCCGACGTGGTGATCGTCGTGGGGAGCGCGAACTCCTCGAACTCGGTGCGGCTGGTCGAGGTGGCGCTCGAGCACGGCGCCCGTTCGGCGTACCGCGTCGACGACGCCGGAGAGCTCGACCCCGCGTGGCTCGACGGCGCGACGACGGTCGGGGTGACGAGCGGGGCGAGCGTGCCCGAGCGGCTCGTCACGGCGCTGCTCGGGCGGCTCGCGGAGGCCGGCTACGGCACCGTGGACGAGGTCCGCACCGCCGAGGAGGACCTGGTGTTCTCCCTGCCGCGGGAGCTGCGGCGCGACGCGTCGGGCGCCCGGGATCCCCGCGCGCTCGGCGGCCGGGTCTGACCCGGTGACCGAGACGAGGCGGCCGGCGCGGACCGTCCCCATCTGGGACGCCCCGATCACCGTCGGGCTGCTGGCGGTCGGCGTGATCAACACGGTTCAGGCGGTCGCGCAGGCCCGTGACCTTCCGGCGGTGCTCGACCGGATCTACCAGGCGAGGGGCATCAGCAGGTACACACCCGTCGACGTGGCGACGGGCATCGGCTGGGCGATGGCCGTCGCCGCGATCGCGAGCCTGGTGCTGGCGATCGGCTTCTCGGTGCCGCGGATCCGGGACCACCGGCTCGCGTTCTGGATCCCGCTCGCGGCCGGCGCGGCGAGCGCCGTCGTCACCGGCCTGCTCGTCACGGCCGCGATCCTCGCGGATCCCACCTACCTGGACTCGATCCAGCAGCTCCCGCCCACGCCCTGACCGGGGTGCGCCCGGCGGCTCAGGCCGACTGCGACTTCCCGGCCGAACCGAGCTGCTCGGTCGCCTCGACGACGCGCTTCGCCATCGCGGACTCCGCGATCTTGCCCCAGGCGCGCGGGTCGTAGATCTTCTTGTTCCCGACCTCGCCGTCGACCTTGAGCACGCCGTCGTAGTTCTTGAACATCGTGTCCGCGATCGAGCGGGTGAACGCGTACTGCGTGTCGGTGTCGATGTTCATCTTGACGACGCCGTTGCCGACCGCCTCCGCGATCTCGTCGGAGCTCGACCCGGATCCGCCGTGGAAGACGAGCTCGAGCGGCTTCGGGCCGTGGCCGTACCGCTCCGCGATGCCGGCCTGGATCTCGCCGAGCAGCTCGGGCCGCAGCTTCACGTTGCCGGGCTTGTAGACGCCGTGCACGTTGCCGAAGGTGAGCGCCGCGATGTACCGGCCCTGCTCGCCGAGGCCGAGCGCCTCGACGACCTTCTCGACGTCGCCGAGAGTCGTGTAGAGCGCCTCGTTGGTGCCCTCGTGGGCGACGCCGTCCTCCTCGCCGCCGACGACGCCGATCTCGACCTCGAGGATCGCGTCGATCGCCTTCGTGCGCTTCAGCATGTCGACGGCGATCTCGATGTTCTCGTCGAGCGGCACCGCGGATCCGTCCCACATGTGCGACTGGAAGATCGGCTGGCGGCCTGCCTTCACCTCCTCCTCGGATGCGGCGAGAAGCGGCAGCACGAAGGTCTCGAGGGCGGGCTTCGGGCAGTGGTCGGTGTGGAGCGCGACGGTGACGGGATAGTTCTTCGCGACCTCCGTGGCGAACTTCGCGAACGCGATCGCGCCGGCCGCGCGGTTCTTCACCGTCTGGCCGGCGAAGTAGTCGGCGCCGCCGGTGGTCACCTGGATGATGCCGTCGGAGCCCGCCTCGGTGAGGCCCTGCAGCACCGCGTTGATCGTCTGCGACGAGGAGACGTTCACGGCCGGGTAGGCGAAGCCGCCCGACTTCGCCCGGTCGAGCATCTCGGCGTACTGGTCGGGGGTGGCGACGGGCATCGGGGCTCCTTCAGGGGTGGGCCGGACGGCCCGCAGTCTAGTGACGGCGACCTCAGAGGGGCCGATGGGACGTCTCCCGGTAGCCTTCGAGCACGAACCGAGGAGGACCCCGTGCCCGAGCGTGTCGATCTCATGGCGGAGCCGGACCGGAACCTCGCCCTCGAGCTGGTGCGGGCCACGGAGGCGGCGGCGATCCGGGCCGTGCCGTTCATCGGGAAGGGCGACAAGCTCGCCGCCGACGGGGCCGCGGTCGACGCGATGCGGGCCTTCCTCGCGACCGTGCACTTCGCCGGGGTCGTCGTGATCGGTGAGGGCGAGAAGGACAAGGCGCCGATGCTCTTCAACGGCGAGCACGTCGGGAACGGGGACGGTCCGCAGGCGGACATCGCCGTGGATCCGATCGACGGCACGACGATGACGGCGCAGGGCCGGCAGAACGCGCTGTCGATGATCGCGGTCTCCGACCGGCACACGATGCTCGACGCCTCGAGCGTGTTCTACATGGAGAAGCTCGTCACCGACTCCCACGGCATCGGGGTCTGCTCGCTCGAGCAGTCCATCGGCGACAACATCCGCGAGCTCGCGAAGGCGAAGCGCAAGGACGTCGGCGACATGGTCATCGCGGTGCTCGACCGGCCGCGGCACCAGGAGCTGATCGAGGAGATCCGCGCGGCCGGCGCCGGCACCCGGCTGCTGCTCGACGGCGATGTGGCCGGCGGCATCAACGCGGCCCGTTACGAGACGCGGATCGACATCTGCGTCGGCACCGGCGGCAGCCCCGAGGGCGTGGTGACGGCGTGCGCGATCAAGGCCCTCGGCGGCTTCATCCAGGGTCGCCTCGCGCCGAAGGACGACGCCGAGCGGGCCCGCGGCGAGGCCGCCGGCCTCGACCTGGAGCGCATCTACGACGCGGACGGCCTCGTGTCGGGGAACAACACGATGTTCGTGGCGACGGGCGTGACCGACGGCGGGCTCGTCGAAGGCGTGCGGCGCAAGGGTCCGATCATCCGCACGGAGTCGATCGTGCTCCGGTCCCGGTCGGGCACGCTTCGCCGCATCGTCAGCGACCACGTCGCCGAGCGCTGGCTCTGACCCCTCCGCACGGATCCGGCGCTTCCGGCGTCGGGCGAGCCCGCGCTCCATCCCGGGAGTAGGCCTTCGTTCCCGGGTGTAGGCCGAACCGGGCACTCCCGGCCTACAGGCGGCACATCCGCCTACGCCCGGCACGGCCCTGCCGCCGGGCGCCCGCCCGCCCGCCCGCTCCTCACTCCACCGCGCTGAGCCGGGGCCGCTCGTCCGACACGAGCTCCGCCGCCGTCAGCGGCCGCGGCACGACGTCGATCGGCGTCGGCTCACCGAGCACCGCCGCCGCGTCGAGCCGGCTGATCTGCCGCGCCGTCACGAGCACGCGGGTCTCGAGCGTCGCGACGAACTCGTTGTACGCGCCGACCGATCGCTCGAGCGCGCCCCGCAGCTTGTCCGCCTTCGCCGCGAGGCCGCCGACGCGCTCGTAGAGCGTGCGCGAGAGGTCGAAGAGCTTCTTCGCGTCCTCGGTGAGCGCCTGCTGGGTCCAGGTGTAGGCGACCGTCTTCAGCACCGCCCAGAGGTTCACCGGGGAGGCGAGCGCCACCCGCTTGCCGAACGAGTACTCGAGCAGTGAGGGATCCGCGGACAGGGCCGCCGACAGCAGCGACTCGGACGGCAGGAACGCGACCACGAACTCGGGGCTGTCGAAATCGTTCCAGTACCCCTTCGCGGTGAGCGCGTCGATGTGGCTGCGCACCGCCTTGACGTGGTCCTTCATTAGCGCCTCGCGGCGGGCGCCCTCCGCGCCCTGCGCCGACGGCGGGATCTCGTTCGCCTCGAGGAACGCCGCGAGCGGAACCTTCGCGTCGACGGCGATGCACTTGCCCTCCGGAAGCCGCACGACGAGGTCGGGGCGGCGGGCGCCGTCCTGGTCGCGCGTCGTGACCTGCATGTCGAAGTCGACCCGGTTCGTGAGCCCGGCCGCCTCCACCAGCCGGCGCAGCTGGCTCTCGCCCCAGGCCCCGCGGACGGAGTTGCTGCGGAGCGCCCCCGCGAGCGACTCGGCGGTGGCCCGCACCTGCTCCGTCGTCTCCTGCGAGCGCGTGAGCTGCTGCTCGAGCGCCCCGTACTGGGCCGCGCGCTGCTGCTCGATGTCCCGCACCGTGCCCTGCATCGTGCGCAGCGTCTCCTGCACCGGAGCGAGCGCGGCGAGCACCCGCGACTGCTCCGCCTCGCGGAGGCGCTGCGCCTCCGCGTCCTGGCGACTGCGCTCGAGCAGCTCGCGATGCCGGTCCGCGGCCTCGGCGACCTGGCGCCGGAGTGCGCCGATCGTGGCCTCGTGGCTCGCCAGCTCGGCCTGCAGATCGGCCCGCTCGGCGGCCGCCTCGGTCTGCACCCGCAGCAGGTCGTTCTCGTGCCTGGCGTCGGTGAGGCGCGGGTCGGCACCGCGCGACCGCAGGGTCACGACGAGCGCACCGAGCGCCGTCCCGGCCAGCAGGCCGATGAGCAGGAGCAGCGGATCCATGGGCGGCACCGTGTCACGACGGTCCGACACGGGCCGATGCACTGTTGAAAGGAATCTTTCGAAAGGGTACTTTCGAAACATGGCCGAGCACCATCGCCCCGTCGACGATCTCCCCCTCGTCGACGACCCCCGTTCGCTGCGGGCGCTCGCGCATCCCATCCGGATCGCGCTGATCGAGCAGCTCACGGTGCGGGGTCCGCTCACCGCCACGGAGGCGAGCGAGCGGATCGGCGAATCGCCGAGCACCTGCTCGTTCCACCTCCGGCAGCTCGCGAAGTACGGCTTCGTCGAGGAGGCGGGGGAGCGGCACGGCCGGTCCCGGCCCTGGCGGGTGACGAGGCTCGGCATGCGCATCGACGGTGACGCCGGTGGCGCGGATGCGCGGGTGGCCGGCTCGATGCTGACGAGGATGCTGCGCGAGCGCCAGCTCGACCGCTACCGGCGCTGGCTCGAGACGCAGAGCGGCTACCCGCCCGAGTGGCGCCGAGCCGCCGAGGACTCCGAGTTCCTCTTCTGGCTGACCGCGGAGGAGCTCGCCGCCCTCGGCGACGAGCTCGTCGACCTGCTGCTGCCGCGCTTCCGCGAGCGGCTCACGGATCCGTCGGCCCGTCCCGCGGGCGCGCTACCGGTCGAGATGCTGGTGCTCGGCTACCCGATCGAGGCGCCCGAGGCCGGCGCATGAGAGCCCTGATGCGCATCCGCGACGCCCGGCTCTACCTCGTCGGGCAGGCGTTCTCGATGCTCGGCGACTCGGCGCTGCTGATCGCGGCGGCGATCTGGGTGAAGGAGCTCACGGGCTCGAACGGTGCGGCCGGCCTCACCTTCTTCTTCGTGGTCGCCCCGTCGCTGTGCGCCCCGCTCGCCGGCGTGCTCGTCGACCGCGTGCGCCGACGGGCGGTGCTGCTGTGGGGGAACGCGCTCACCGGCCTCGCCCTGCTGCCCCTGCTGCTCGTGCACGACGCGGGCCAGGTGTGGATCGTCTGGGTCGTCATGGTGCTCTACGGCGCCTCGTACACGGTGCTCGGCCCGGCGCAGTCCGCGCTGCTGCCGTCGATCGTGCCCGACGAGCTGCTCGCGGACGCCAACGCCCTGCTCCGCACGGTCCGCGAGGGGCTTCGCCTGTTCGCGCCGCTGCTCGGTGCCGGGCTGCTCACAGTCGCGGGCGGCGGTGCGGTCGCAGCGCTCGACGCGGCGACGTTCGTCGTCGCGGTCGTCTCCCTGCTCGCGATCCGGGTCGCCGAGCGCCCTCCCGACCGCGCCCAGCGGGAGCATTGGCTGCGCGAGGTCTCCGCCGGGTTCCGGCACGTGGCGGCGGTCCCTGCGCTGCTGCGGATGACCGTGGCGACCGCCGTCGTGCTGCTCGTGGTCGGCTTCCTGGAGACCGCGCCGTTCGCGGTGGTCGCGCAGGGGCTCCATCAGCCCCCGACGTTCCTCGGGGTGCTCCAGATGGTCCAGGGCGCCGGCGCCATCGCCGGCGGGCTCACCGCCGCCCCCGTCCTGCGGCGCCTGGGGGAGTCGGTGCTCGCCGGGCTCGGCATGGTGCTGCTGGCCGCAGGCAGCGCCCTGCTCATCGTGCCGTCCATGCCCGTGGTGATCGCGGGCGGCGTCGTGCTCGGGGCGTCGCTGTCATGGCTGCTCGTCGGTTCGAACACCCTGCTGCAGCGCCGCACCCCTGACCGCCTCCAGGGCCGCGTCTTCGCCGCAGTCGACCTCGCCACGAGCACGCCGCAGACGGTCTCCATCGCCGCGGGAGCGGCGCTCATCGCCGTCGTGCCCTACGGAGCGCTGCTCGGCGCGGTCGCGGTCGTCTCCGCCGGCGCGGGGCTCGCGCTGCTTCGCGGCGAGCGCCGGGATCAGGCGAAGGCCATGGGGCGGATGCCGCGCTCCGGATCGAGCGGCGTGAGCCGCGCGAGGCGCTCACCGACGGCCTCGAGCAGCTCCGGCACGTGAGCGGCGCCGTGGCGCCCGGCCGCGTGCACGACGATCGCGGCGCAGGCCTCGGCGTCCGCGATGGCGTCGTGGTGCGGGAAGTCCTCGAACCCGGCCGCCATGGCCGCCACGGGCAGACGGTAGGAGTGGAGCTCGTAGGTGCGGCGGGCGACCGCCAGGCTGCAGAAGTAGTCGAGGGACGGGGTCGGCACGCCGGTCGCGAAGCAGGCCGCGCGGATGACGCCCATGTCGAACCGGGCGTTGTGCGCGACGACAGGGCGGTCGCCGAGCGCCGACATCAGGTCGTCCATCTGCTCCGCCCATCCGGCCGCCTCGACCACCCGGTCGGGCGTGATGCCGTGGATGCGGATGTTCCACTCGCTGAACACGTCGTGCCCGGCGGGCGGCCGGATCAGCCAACCGCGCTTCTCGACGACCCGGCCGTCCTCCACCACCACCACCCCGACGGAACAGGCGGAGGCGCTGGACGGCCCCGCCGTCTCGAAGTCGACGGCGGTGAAATCCAGTGGCACGGGCGGCATGCTGGCAGCCCCCTCCGACACCGGCCGGGGCTCCCCGTCCGTCACTGATCGCGCCGTTGCGGAGACGCCGCGCGACACGCGGCCGGGACCTGCAGACCGGCGCTCAGGCCCTGCGCCGGCGTTCACGGCCGGACGCGGATCCGGCACCGTCTACGGTTGACGGCCGTGGCTCTCACGATCGGCATCGTCGGACTTCCGAACGTCGGCAAGTCGACCCTCTTCAACGCGCTCACGAAGAACACGGTGCTCGCGGCGAACTACCCGTTCGCCACGATCGAGCCGAACGTGGGCGTCGTCGACCTGCCCGACCCCCGGCTGCAGGTGCTCGCCGACCTCTTCGCCAGCGAGCGGATCGTGCCCGCCGCGGTCTCGTTCGTCGACATCGCGGGCATCGTGAAGGGGGCGAGCCAGGGCGAGGGCCTCGGCAACCAGTTCCTCGCGAACATCCGCGAGGCCGACGCGATCGCCGAGGTCGTGCGCGCCTTCGCCGATCCCGACGTCGTGCATGTCGCCGGCGGGGTCGACCCGGCCGGCGACCTGGAGACCATCGCGACGGAGCTGATCCTCGCCGACCTGCAGACGCTCGAGAAGGTGGAGCCGCGGGTCGAGAAGGAGGTGCGCGGCAGGCGCACGCCGCCGGAGGTGCTGGAGACGATCCGGGCGGCGCAGGCGGCGCTCAACGCCGGCACGCGGCTCGCGGGGTCCGGCATCGACCTCACCCCGATCAAGGACCTCGGCCTGCTCACCGCCAAGCCGGCCCTGTTCGTCTTCAACGTCGACGAGGCCGTGCTCGGTGACGAGGACCGCAAGGCGCAGCTCGCGGAGCTGGTCGCGCCCGCCCCCGCCGTCTTCCTCGACGCGAAGATCGAATCCGAGCTGATCGACCTCGACCCCGAGGACGCCGCCGAGCTGCTCGCCTCCACGGGACAGACCGAGAGCGGACTCGACCAGCTCGCCAGAGTCGGCTTCGACACCCTCGGGCTCCAGACCTACCTCACGGCCGGGCCCAAGGAGTCGAGGGCCTGGACCGTCCCCCGCGGCGCGCACGCGCCGGAGGCGGCCGGCGTCATCCACTCGGACTTCGAGAAGAAGTTCATCAAGGCCGAGGTCATCGGCTTCCAGGACCTCGTCGACGCCGGCTCCATCGCCGAGGCGCGGGCCCGCGGCAGGGCCCGGATCGAGGGCAAGGACTACGTCATGCAGGACGGCGACGTCGTCGAGTGGCGGCACGGATCGTAGTCCGGCGTCTGGGGCACTCGATAGCGTCGGCCCATGTGCGTTGACGACGAGGACCGAGAGATTGCGGCTACCGCCCGGCGACTGCTCGGGCCGAACGCTGTGCACGTGCTGCGGCTCATGGACGCGGCTTCAGCAGTCGATGACGAACAGGACAGACTCTTCCCGCGGTTGAACGACGAGTTGAGCGACGAGAGGTTCAACGAGGCGTGGGCAACGGCCTTCGTCGTCGATGACGAGACGCCGGATGATGTGCTGATGGCCGAGGTGGAGCGCATGGACCAACTCGCGGTCGCACGCCACCTGACCGCTTCGCTTGCGGCTGCCGGGTCCAGCGAGCCCGGCGAAGAAGGCGCAGCGTTCGCCGGGCGCCAGGACTACCGGGGCAACTGTGGAGACGCGGCCGAACGGGCGGCGTTCGCGCTTTCTGTCCGAGAGCGCCTCCCGCAGAGGATCTACGACGGGGGACGTTCGGCTTCAACTACTCCCGGGTGAGCGGAGCTGCCGACGAGGTAGATCGACTCCTTGCTGACGACCTCGATCTGCAGGCGGCGCTCGCCGAGCCTCTCGACGACCTTTTAGAGGTCGCCGGAGCCGACGACGAGTTGGTCATCGACTTCGGGGCGGTGCTTGACTGGTTCAACCGCTGGCGGACTGTCCGGGTGTCCCCGGCGGGCCTTTTGCTCGGCCTCAGCGCTGGTCTGACCTGGTGGGTCGCGGGCGCTGTCTCCGGCGTCGTCTCGCCGAGCCAGGTCCTGGACTCGGTTCGCACCGGCGCGGGGATGTACCTCGTGATCACCGCGTTCGAGGCGCGACGCGACGCGGACTTGCAGCTGGGGGTCAACCCTGGGCCAACGCCCGCGGTCGCTCCAGTGGGCAGCAGGGGCCGCGGCGAATAGATGGCCCTGTGTGCGATGCGGAACCACTACACGGGGCCGACCGCCTCACGAGCCCACGTCAGCGTGGAGGAGCCTACCGACGCGGCACGGATCACTGCTCTCCTGTGATCGACCAATCGCCGTTGCTTTCCACCTGGACGACTTCCGGGCCTTGAAGAGGCACGGTTCCTGAGTAGCTGCCGATTTCGTTGATGACCAAGCTGTCGGAGCCGCCGTAGGCCTGGAGGACGAAGTTGCTGTCGCCCCGGTTGGTGACCTTCGCGTCACCGATCGCGCTGCCGACCTCCACAACGTCGTCGCCGTGACCGGAGATTATGTCTCCGGTGCTCGTGAGCCGGGTGGTAATGGCGACGCTGGGGTTCTCCACTTTCAAGGTCCAGCGCGCGTCTGCCGTGATGGTGAGCTTGGTCAGAAGGCTTCCGTCTGACGTGTTGACGATGTGGCGGCCGTGGTACGAGCCGATCGTGTTGACCAACAGCGTGTCCATCCCGGAGTCGGTCTGCAGCACGGTGTTGCCGCTGCAGCCCGAGCAAATGAAGGAGAGGATGACGGGGTTGGAGTAGTTGACGTGCACAACGTCGTCTCCCGACCCGGAGTACGTCTTCAGAATTGCCACCGGCTTGGGCGTTGGCTTCGGCGTCGCCTTGGGGGCAGAAACCGCAGCTTTCGACGTTGGGGCAGCCGCGGGCGCCGCGGCAGTCGCAGGCGGGTCAGTGGCCGCGGCGTGCGCCTGGGGCGTCGTCTGCGACACGTTGCCCAGAGTGGCGCCTGAAACCGCCAACCCGGTCACGATCGCGACCACACCGAGGATGACCCCGGTTGCGGCGAATCCACGCCCTTGGACGCGGCGGCTGAGAGCGATGGCCCCTAGGACAATGGCAAAGACGGCCATGATCCAGGTGATGAACCCGAGGAACGGAACAAGCCCCAGGACGAAGGCAGCCACCGCGAGGACGAGCGCACCCGTCGCGAGCTGGTCGCGCCGTCGTCGCTGCTGAGGCTGGGGCGCTGGCCCGGCAGGCGCGTCAGCTGATGCGGCCGCAGGCGCAACGGAGATGAAGCCGGCCTCACGAGCCGGCGCGGCATCCGCAGGCGCAAGAGCAACAGGCTCTACTGCAGGTACGGGCGTCCCAGTGGGTGACGGCGGGGGAATGGGCGGGACAGCCGCGCCGGGCAGCGGTCGCGTGTGCTCGGTCCACCCGCGCCCAGACCACCAGCGAAGCGACCCCCGGCCATCGTCATACCAGCCTGGGGGCGTCTGGCCCGCTCCTGTGCTCACCGGCGAAGGCTACGGGCCGGTTTGGTATCCGGCCGCGGAAGCGAACGCTTGTCGTTACCGCTTCGTGATCAAAGACCCCGAGTGCCCCGGGCAGTACGCACGGAGCTCCGTGTCCGGCGGGGCGGCGCGAGCGCGCGGAAATCGATTGCCTGGACGACCGCTCGGCGCGGATGACTACCATGCCCACACTAACGACGACGACCTCGACAGCCACTGCCCGCAGTGCGAGGTGATCATGCTGCCGCGGGTGCTGCCGACCGGAGCCGTGATCGGCCGGTGCCGGAACTGCGGCACGGAGACGCTCTGTCGAGTGGCGGCACGGCTAGCGTCCCTCCGAGACGGGCAGCGGATCCGACCTCGCCTGCGCTGGCAGCGTGGGCGTGGCGGCACGACGCCGGCGAAGCCCGAGCGGCCCGCGGCCTCCGTGGGTCACGGGTGCGTCTCGCCGTTGGCGTCCGCCTCCACCCAGTCCACCGCACCGTCGGGCAGGAAGAACCCGCTCCCATCATCGTCATGGGCCCACCACGGGTCGCCGGGCATCGGGCCGCCCGTTCGCGCGATCTCGCTGACGATCTGACCGGGGACCGGTTCACCGTTGTGGTCGATCAGCCAGGACCGCGTCGCCGGCTCCAGCCGCGCCCACCACTGCTCGATTTCCATCAGGCGAGTGTGGACCTCCGCTGTGCCGCGGCACCCGGGTCGGCCCCGAGGCTCCCGGATCGCCCCGCCGCTGTGCACCGGCCGCACCTCGACGCCGCCGCCGGATCGCACCGCCGGGTTGGTCGCCGCGATCCGGACGGCCTCGTCGAGGTCGTCCGCCTCGAGCACGTAGACGCCTGCCACGACGTGCTCGGCGTCCACGAAGGGGCCTGGGGTGGCGGCGTCCCTCCGTACCGAGACGGCGTACTCGCGCGGTGTGAAGGCGTACGCGGCGAGCATCGCGTCGGCCGCGAGCAGCTCCTCCGCGTGGCCGTCGGGCTCCGCCAACTCCTCGGAGGAGGCGTCCGGCGCGTGGGCGGAATCGGCGGCGTAGATCAGGACGGCGAACTGGGCCACGGGCGGATCCTTCCGGTTCCCTCGTTCCTACACCCCGTGCCGTGCGTCCGGTTCGGGCATCCCGTGGGCTCGAGGGCGGTTCGACGGCGAGCCCCACGATGCGGGAGCGGGGGCGATCAGGTCAGCGCCGCGAGCCGCTCCGCCGAGCGCGTCAGCTCCGCGTCGACCACGGCACGGGCGTCGGCGAGCAGCCCGCGGACCTGCCCGGCCTCGCGATCCGGCCGGTCGTTCCAGGCGGTGAGCTCCCGCACGTGCAGCTCCGTGACGGAGGGGGAGCGGACCCAGTCCACCGGGCCGGTCGAGCGGTGCAGGGCGTGCCAGGTCGCCTCGACCGATGAGCGCAGCACGGGGGAGGCCGCGCCGCCGGATCCGGCGACGAGGGCCCCGACCAGGCAGGCGGCCGTGACGGCGTCGAGCGGGACGGTGTGCGCACCCGCGGACCCCGCGACGCAGCTGCGCCCGTCCGCGTCGCGCCAGGCGAACCAGCGGTCCTGCAGCCAGCCGCCCGCGAGGACGCCGTCCGCGACCTGGAGCGCATCCGTCGTCCGCACGAGCAGCGCCCGCTGCGCCGACAGCCGGTCGATCCCGCCGAGGCGCCGCCGCTCCCGCCGGTCCCGCGCGAGCGGGAGGTCGATCCGCGACCGGTCGAGCAGGCTCATCGAGGCATTGTCACCCCGGCGGCGTGCGACGGCCAGGGGGTGGCGTGATTGTCTTGCGCCATGCGTCCGATGGCCATGTTCCCCCTCGGCTCGGTGCTCTTCCCTCACATGCCGCTGCCCCTGCGGGTCTTCGAGCCGCGCTACCTCGCGATGCTCGCCGACATCCTCAAGGAGGAGCCGAGCGAGTTCGGGGTCGTGCTCATCGAGCGGGGGCAGGAGGTGGGCGGCGGAGACGTGCGGGTCGCCACGGGCACGCTCGCCCGGGTCGCGGACCTGGACACGGCGGACGAGGCGGTGCTGATGATCGCGCAGGGCGCCGCCCGGTTCGAGGTCCGGGAGTGGCTGCCCGACGACCCGTATCCGAAGGCCCTCGTCCGCGAGCTGCCGGATCCCGACTGGGACCCGGCGCTGCGCCCGGCGCTCGCCGATGCCGAGGCCCTCGTGCGCCGCGTGCTGAAGCGCCTCGCCGAGGAGGACCTGTCGCCGTGGCCCGCCGACGTGGGCCTGGACGAGGACCCTGCGGCCGCCGCGTGGCAGCTCGCCGCCATCGCGCCGCTGAACGCCCTCGACCAGCTCGAGCTGCTCCGCTCGGACTCCTACGAGCGCCTGCTGACGCGGCTCGTCGAGATGGTCACCGAGGTCGACGGGACCTACTGACGGGACCGTCGCGGCTGTCGGCCGCGCGGCTAGACTCGCGACCACAACCGAACACTTCCGGCCGTGAGGCCGACGCGGGAGAGCCGGCTCGTCCGGCACCGAAGGAGCAACCGCCCCGGCAATCTCTCAGGTCCAGTACCGCGTCGGTGTGGCCGCTCTGGAAAGCGGAGCAGCATCGTTCGCGGTGTGTCGGCTCCCGCCCACGGTGAAAGACGCCAGGCAGGCGTCGAATCTCTCAGGCGCAGCGACAGAGGGGGACCGGCCGGCGCGTCCGGCGCCACCGAGCTGAGAGAGCCCCCGCCCATGACCGATCCCGAACACGGCGACCCCGAACGCCGCCGTTCGCCGCTCCACGAGGTGCATGCCGCCGAAGGCGCCACCTTCACCGACTTCGCCGGCTGGAGCATGCCGCTCAAGTACGGCAGCGAACTCGCCGAGCACGCCGCCGTCCGCACCGCCGCGGGCCTCTTCGACCTCTCCCACATGGGCGAGATCGTGGTGCTCGGACCGGAGGCGGGCGAGGCGCTCGACGCCGCGCTGCTCGGCGAGATCTCCGCCGTCGAGACCGGGCGCGCGAAGTACACGCTGATGCTGAACGGCGAGGGCGGGGTCGTCGACGACCTCGTCGTGTACCGCACCGGGCCGGACCGGTTCCTCGTCGTCGCGAACGCGTCGAACCGCGAGACCGTCGCCGCCGAGCTCCGCAGCCGTGCCGTCGGCTTCCAGACCGAGGTGCAGGACGAGTCCGAGGACATCGGGCTCCTCGCGCTCCAGGGCCCGCTGGCGCTCGACGTGCTCACCGAGGTCGGCGGCTTCTCGGCCGACCAGGACGAGCGCACCGAGCAGCGGTTCGTCGAGCTGCTCACGGCCTTGCGGAACTACCGCTTCCTCGCCGCCTGGTACCGCGGGCATCCGATCCTCGTCGCCCGCACCGGCTACACCGGCGAGATCGGCTACGAGCTGTTCCTCGCACCGGCGCTGCTGCCCCAACTGTGGCGCGCGATCCGCGAGACCGGGGCCGGCTCCGGCGTCGTGCCCGTCGGGCTCGCTGCCCGCGACACGCTCCGGCTCGAGGCCGGCATGCCGCTCTACGGCAACGAGCTCACCCCGCTCACCCGGCCGCAGCAGGCCGGGCTCGGGCGGCTCGTGCGGGGCGAGAAGACGGCCGACTACGTGGGGCGCGACGCGGTGGAGGGCTTCGACCCGGCCGGCCAGCGGATCCTCGTCGGCCTCACCTGCGAAGGGCGTCGCGCCGGCCGCCACGGCTACCCCGTCCGCGCGGGCGACGACGTCGTCGGGGAGGTGACGAGCGGGGCGCTCAGCCCGAGCCTCGGCCATCCGATCGCCATGGCGTACGTGGATCCCGCCGCGGTCGCAGCCGATCTCGCCATCGACGTCCGCGGCACGGCGCTGCCCGCACGCGTCGTGCCGCTCCCCTTCTACAAGCGCCCGGAACGGAAGGCCTGACATGACCGGCGAGCAGGAGCTCAAGTACACCGCGGAGCACGAATGGGTGGACGCCGACGGCGACACCGCAACGGTCGGCATCACCGCCTACGCGGCGGCGCGGCTCGGCGACATCGTCTACGTCGAGCTGCCCGGCGTCGGGGACGAGGTCACCGCCGGCAGCGTCGTCGGCGAGCTCGAGTCGACGAAGTCCGTCGGCGAGCTCTACGCGCCCGTCACCGGGGTGGTGACGGAGGTGAACGACGAGGTGGCCTCGTCGCCCGAGGTCGTCAACAGCGACCCGTTCGGCGCCGGCTGGCTGCTCCGCGTCCGCATCACGGAGACGCCGGAGCTGCTCGACCACGCCGCCTACCAGCAGCTGACGGGAGAGGCATGACCGACCTCGCGATCCGGCCCAGGGCGCTCGCCGCGGCCGGCAGCGCCTTCGCCCGCCGCCACATCGGCACCACCCGGGACATGCAGGCGCGGATGCTCGCCGCCGTCGGGCAGCCGACCGTCGAGGCCCTGCTGGCCTCCGCGGTGCCCGACGCGATCCAGCTCGCCGCCGACGCGCCGACGACCCTGCCGCCCGCTGCGACCGAGGCGCAGGCCGTCGCCGAGCTGCGGCGCATCGCGGCGAAGAACACCGTGCGCACCTCGATGATCGGGCTCGGCTACTCGGGCACCGTGACGCCCGCGGTGATCCAGCGGAACGTGCTCGAGAACCCCAGCTGGTACACGGCGTACACGCCCTACCAACCCGAGATCTCGCAGGGCCGGCTCGAGGCGCTGCTGAACTTCCAGACGATGGTCGCCGATCTCACCGGGCTCACCACGGCGAACGCGTCCATGCTCGACGAGGCGACCGCCGTGGTCGAGGCGATGCTCCTCTCCCGCCGCGCGAGCAAGGCCGGCTCGAACCGCTTCGTCGTGGACGCGGACGTGCTCCCGCAGACGCTCGCCGTGCTGGAGGGCCGCGCCGCGGCGGTCGGCATCGAGCTCGTCGTCGCCGACCTCACCGTCGGGCTGCCCGCCGGCGACCTCTTCGGGTTGCTCGTGCAGTACCCGGGCGCCTCCGGCCGGGTTCCGGATCCGTCGCGGGTGATCGCCGAGGCGAAGGCGCGCGGCGGCCTGGCGGTCGTCGCCGCGGACCTCCTCGCGATGACGCTGCTCGTGCCGCCCGGCGAGCTCGGCGCCGACGTCGCCGCCGGCACCACGCAGCGGTTCGGGGTGCCGATGGCGATGGGCGGCCCGCACGCCGGCTACCTCGCCGTGCGCAAGGGCCTCGAGCGGCAGCTGCCCGGCCGGCTCGTCGGGGTCTCGGTCGACGCCGCCGGCGCTCCCGCCTACCGGCTCAGCCTGCAGGCCCGCGAGCAGCACATCCGCCGCGAGAAGGCGACGAGCAACATCTGCACCGCGCAGGTGCTCCTCGCCGTTCTGGCCGCGATGTACGCCGTCTACCACGGGCCGGAGGGCCTCACGCGGATCGCGGAGGACGTGCACGACACCGCCCGCCGTGCCGCCGCCTCGCTCGCCGCGCGCGGCGCCGAGATCCTCACCGAGACGTTCTTCGACACCTTCCAGGTGCGGGTGCCCGACGCCGACGCCGTGCTCCGCCGCGCGGCCGAGCGGGGCCTGTGGCTGCGCCGTGTCGACGCGACGACCGTGTCGATCGCCTTCGACGAGGTGACCGCCGGGGCGGCCTCGACCACCATCAGCCACCTGCTCGCGACACTCGATCTCGAGGACGCGCCCTTCGACGCGTCGGATCCGGTCGGGGCCGTGCTCGCGCATCCGCTGCACAAGGGCGATGCGCCCGTGGACGTGCCGCTCCCGCATCGGCTGCCACCGGGCCTCGGGCGCACCTCTGGGTTCCTCACCCATCCGGTCTTCACGACGTTCCACTCCGAGACGGCGATGATGCGGTACCTCAAGTACCTCGCCGACCTCGATTACGCGCTCGACCGCGGGATGATCCCGCTCGGCTCGTGCACGATGAAGCTGAACGCGGCGACCGAGATGGCGGCCGTCACGTGGCCGGAGTTCGCGGCGCTGCACCCCTTCGCGCCGGCCGAGGACGTGGCGGGCTCCCTCGAGCTCGTCGGGCAGCTGGAGGGCTGGCTGGCCGAGCTCACCGGCTATGACGCCGTGAGCCTGCAGCCGAACGCCGGGAGCCAGGGCGAGCTCGCCGGCCTGCTCGCGATCCGCGGCTACCACCGGGCGAACGGCGACGACGGCCGCGTCGTCTGCCTCATCCCGTCCAGCGCGCACGGCACCAACGCGGCGAGCGCCGTGCTCGCCGGCTTCAAGGTCGTGGTCGTCGCCTGCGACGAGCTCGGCAACGTCGACCTCCCCGACCTGCGCACGAAGATCGCGGAGCACGCCGACCGGCTCGGCGCCTTGATGATCACCTATCCGTCGACGCACGGCGTGTACGAGCACGAGGTGCGGACGGTCACGGATGCGGTCCACGCCGCGGGCGGCCAGGTGTACGTCGACGGCGCGAACCTCAACGCCCTGCTCGGCCACGCCCGGTTCGGCGACTTCGGCGGCGACGTGTCGCACCTGAACCTGCACAAGACGTTCTGCATCCCGCACGGCGGCGGCGGCCCCGGCGTCGGGCCTGTGGCGGCGAAGTCGCACCTCGCGCCACACCTGCCGTCGCACCCGTTCGCGCAGCGACCGGATCCGCTGTCGCACCTCCCGAGCGCCGAGGCGGCGCTCGGCGCGATGCCCGCGCGAGGCCCAGAAACGGGCCTCGCTCCACACGGACCCGCGCGCTTCGGCGGCACGCCCGTCTCGGCCGCACCGTTCGGCTCGCCGGGCATCCTGCCGATCTCGTGGGCGTACATCCGCATGATGGGGATCGACGGGCTGCGCGCGGCGACGGACGCCGCGGTGCTCGCCGCGAACTACGTGGCCGCCCGCCTCGGCGACGCCTTCCCGGTGCTCTACCGCGGGGACGAGGGCCTCATCGCCCACGAGTGCATCCTCGACCTGCGGCCGATGACCGCGGCGACCGGGGTGACGGTCGACGACGTCGCGAAGCGGCTCATCGACCACGGCTTCCACGCGCCCACCATGTCGTTCCCCGTGCCCGGCACCCTCATGGTCGAGCCGACGGAGAGCGAGGACCTCGCGGAGATCGACCGGTTCGTCGACGCGATGCTCGCCATCCGGGCCGAGGCCGACCGGGTCGGCGCGGGGGAGTGGCCGGCGGACGACAACCCGCTGCGGAACGCCCCCCACACCGCCCGTGCGGTGAGCGCGACGGAGTGGACCCACCCGTACTCCCGCGAGGAGGCCGCCTATCCGTTCGAGGGCGGCGTGCACGGCGCCGACCGGCTGCGAGCGGTGCGGGGCAAGTACTGGCCGCCCGTCCGCCGCATCGATCAGGCATACGGTGACCGCAATCTGGTCTGCGCCTGCCCTCCGCCGGAGGCGTTCGAGGACTGACCCTCAGCGCACCCTTGCCACTTTCTGACCTCATCCGGCCGTTTTGAGGGCGGAAAGTGGCAAGTGTGCGTTCAAGACAGCTCGGACACCGTCTTCGGGGTGCTGTCCCAGAGGCGGGCGCCGGTGACGCGGCACGGGATCGGCGAGGCGTCGATGCGCGTCAGCGCCTCGCCCAGGCGGTCGGCCTCGATGCGCCTGGCGAGGGTGACGTGGGGCGTCCAGGAGTCCGGCCGGGTCTGATCGACGACCTCGGCGTCGGGGGCGGCGGCGTCGATCGCACGATGGACGGCCGAGTGCAGGGTGACGAGCGGGCGGGACGGCACGACGAGGCGCGCCAGGACCCACCGCGACCGGTGGCCGCCGAACAGCACCGGGGGACCGACGACCACGGGCAGCCCGCGCTCGGCGAGATGCCAGCCGCGGAACACCGCGTTCAGCGCGTCCACCGCCGGCTCCAGCCCCGACTCGGCGACGGCGACCGTCACGTGCGGGCGGTTCGTGTCGCTGCTCCGGGTGGCGAGGCTCGGCAGGCCGGCGTCGGCGAGCGCCACCCACTCGTCGCGCACGAGCTGCTCCGCGTCCGGCTCGAGCAGCAGCTCGACGCTCTGCACCATGGGGGACGAGCCTACGAGCGGCCCATGCGGGTCAGCTGCACCTGCGTCTCGGCGTCCCGGAACCCGAGCCGCCGGTAGAGGGCGATCGCGGCGCCGTCGACGTCCGCGACGATCACGAGATCGCTGCATCCCCAGCGGCTCGCGGCGAGGGCGGCTCCGGCTCGTACGAGTCGGCCGGCGGCGCCTCGGCGGCGGTACGCGGCCAGCGTGCCGACGTTCTGGTACCGGGCGATCCCGCGCGGCGCGGGCAGCACGCCGAGGGCCGAGACGATGCGCCCGTCCTCGCGCAGGCCGAGCCAGGCGGCGCGGCCGGCCTGCACCGCCGTGCGCTCCGCATCGATGCGCCGCCCGACGAAGACGGCGTGGTCGGCCTCCCCGCTGCCGAGCTCCAGCTCGATCGCCTCGACGTCGGACCAGTCGGCCTCGCCGTCGACCTCCTCGATCGCGCCATCGGTGGCGGCGACCTCCGCGGAGGGGGCGCGGAGCACGATGGAGCGCTCCACCTCGAAGCCCGCGCCGCGCCACGCCTCCTCGTCGAACCGCGCGTGCGCGTCGTCGATGCCGACCGTGGTGAAGTCGAGCTCGGGGAACGCCTCGCGGTGGCGCCGCGCCCAGCCCTCGGGATCCGTGAGATCGGCGCCCGGGTCGGCCAGCACGAAGTTGCCCCACCGGAATGCCGGGTTCGCGGGCGTGCGGACGATCCGGCTGCCGTCGGCCTGCTCGACGGTGCCGCCCTCCGCGACGCGGGCGACGAGGTCCGTGGCGAAGGCGATCGATGCGGCCGTCACGGCAGCAGGTGGGGCGCGAGGGACTTCAGCAGGTCGTAGCCGACGAAGCTCACGAAGTCGAGCAGGAAGTGGGCGACGACGAGCGGGGCGACGCGACCGAACCGTCGGTAGACCAGGCCGAACACGACACCCATCACGGCGTTGCCGATGAAGCCGCCGAAGCCCTGGTAGAGGTGGTAGGAGCCGCGCAGCAGGGCGCTCGCGACGAGCACGGCCCACGGCCGCCACCGGAGGTCGTCGAGCTTCGCGAAGAGGAAGCCGACGACGATCACCTCCTCCTGGAGGGCCGCGCGCAGGGCCGAGAGGACGAGCACGGGGATCGCATACCAGTGCGGGTCGAGACCGGATGCGGCGACCTTCACGTCGAGGCCGAGGTGCACCGCGGCGAGGTAGAGCCCCAGGCCGGGGACGCCGATCACGAGGGCGAGCAGCAGCCCACCGCCCAGGTCGGCCGCCGGCCGCCGGCCGTCGAGCCCGATGCGGCGCAGCGCCGGCGCGCCGGGAGCAGCCAGCAGGTAGAGGGCCAGGAGCACCGGCACGAGGTCGAAGCCGATCCCGAGCAGCTGGTAGATCAGGTCGAAGACGGCCCGGTCGCTCTGGCTGGGGTTGAGCGTGGTCGTCTGCCCGCTGAGCGGTCCCCGGCTCAGCGTGTCCGCCAGCTGGACGACCGCGTACACCGCCGATGCGCCGAGGGAGACGCCGAGCACGAGCAGCAGCTCCGCGCCGGGACGGACGCGGCGGAGCGAGGCGTCCGGGATGGTGGATCCGGTCGCCGGGGCGTCCTCGAGCCGACTCATCGGGGCTCCTGGGAACCGCTGATGCCGTCCCTCGCAAGGTTCCGGCAGTTTCCCCAGCGTTCATCGGCTCGAGCACGGATCGTGCGCGAAGGCCAGGTTTTGCGCAACGATGTTGCCGCTCGCTGCGGATCCCCGCCGAAGACGGTTTCCGGCATGTAACGAATCCCCCGCTCGTTTTGGTCCCCGACTTCGCGATCCTTACGCTACCTTCGTCCTCGCCGGAGTCGACGTCGATCAGGTCACGAGCCCATCGACGCCTCGAAGTCGGGGATCCACCGATCGACAGCCAGCGGGACACCATCCGCTCCAGATCCGGAAAGGGGTTACGGCGATGACGCTGAGCGGCCCCACCGAACTCGAAGCCGTCGCCGCCGAGGACGGGCTGACCGGTGCCGGGCTCGACCCGGAGGGCGACCAGGCCCCCCAGGCCATCCAGGGCCGCTCGCTCTGGTCGATCGCGTGGCGGCGACTGCGGCGCGACAAGGTCGCGATGGCCGGCGGGATCGTCATCGTGCTGCTGGTGCTCATCGCCGTCTTCGCGCCCCTGCTGCAGGCGCTCTACGGGCAGGACTACCAGACCCTCCACCAGACCGACGGCCTGCTGGACCCCCTGGACTCCATGCCGAAGGGCGCGCTCGGTGGGGTGAGCGGCGCCCACTGGCTCGGCGTCACACCGGTCACGGGCCAGGACATCCTGACGCTGCTCATGTACGGCGCCCGCACGTCGCTGATCATCGCCGGCCTCGCGACCGCCCTCTCGCTCATCCTCGGCGTGACGCTCGGCCTCACCGCGGGCTACTTCCGCGGTTGGGTGGACCTGCTGATCTCCCGCACGATGGACGTGCTGCTGTCGTTCCCGACCCTGCTGCTCTCCATCGCCCTGATCACCGTCGTCGGCTACATCTCGGGCGCCGAGATCGTGCGCTTCGAGATCATCATCTTCGTGCTCGGCTTCTTCGGCTGGCCGTACATCGGACGCATCGTTCGCGGCCAGGTGCTGTCGCTCCGCGAGAAGGAGTTCGTGGAGGCCGCGCGCAGCCTCGGGGCCTCCAACCTGCGCATCATGTTCCGGGAGATCATCCCGAACCTGATCGGTCCGATCCTCGTGTACACGACGCTGACCATCCCGAACAACATGCTCGGCGAGGCGGGCCTGTCGTTCCTCGGCATCGGCGTCATCCCGCCGACGCCGTCCTGGGGGCAGATGCTCTCGGACGCGGGTCAGTACTTCCAGATCGATCCGCTCTACCTCTTCCTCCCCGGGCTCGCGATCTTCATCTCCGTCCTCGCGTTCAACCTCTTCGGCGACGGCCTGCGCGACGCGCTCGATCCCAAGTCCGGGCGGTGACCGCCGCAGAGCCGGCCGCCGACGTCGGCGACCCACCAGACGTGCGAAGGAGCGCGGTGCACACATCGCGATCCGTCGCCGGGCCTGACACGCCCATCCACCCGCCAGCCGCACCGCTGACGGACACAGCACACGAGGACGAGAGGACATCTCGATGAGGTTCAAGAAGAGGGCGCTGGCACTCGCCGGCGTCGCAGTCGCGGGAGCGATGCTCCTCGCGGGCTGCTCCGGCGGCGGAGGCACGACCTCGCCGAGCAGCAGCAGCGGCTCCGGCGGGCTTCAGCCCGCGTTCAACGCCGCCGTGAACGGCGTCGTCAACCCGAGCACCAAGACCGGCGGCACGTTGAAGCTGCTGAGCACCAACGACTGCGACTCGTGGGACCCGGCGCGCACCTACTACGGCTTCTGCTGGAACATGCAGCGCCTCTTCACGCGGCAGCTCGTCGGCTACTCCAAGGTCAACGGCACGAAGTTCACGCTCGCGCCCGACCTCGCGACGGGCCTCGGGAAGCACAGCGCCGACAACAAGACGTGGACCTACACGCTGAAGTCGGGGATCAAGTACTCGGACGGCAAGACGATCACGCCCGCCGACATCAAGTACGCGGTCGGCCGCATCTTCGCGTCCGACGTCATCAACGGCGGCCCGACCTTCTACTTCACCGGGCTCATCAACGCTCCGGCGGGCTACAAGGGCGTCTACAAGGGCGGTGAGCTGCCCGACTCGGCGGTCTCCATCTCCGGCCAGTCGATCACGTTCCACCTCAAGAAGCCGTTCGCGGACTTCGACTACCTGATGGCCCTGCCGACCACGGCGCCGGTCCCGGACAAGGTCGAGGGCGGCTCCGGCTTCGTCGGTGGCACCTACACCAAGCACCCGGTCTCCTCCGGCCCGTTCGTGTTCAGCTCCTACACGCCGAACAAGTCGGTCGTGTTCACGCGGAACAAGTACTGGAAGCAGAGCACCGACACGATCCGCAAGCCGCTGGTCAACGAGGTCGACTTCACCGTCGACACGAACCCGTCGGACATCGACCAGAAGCTGAAGGCCGGCACGGCCGACGCCAAGGCGAACACGATCATCGGTACGACGCTGCAGGCGCAGGTGCTGTCCAGCCCGACCCTGAAGAAGAATGCGGATGACGGCGCCGGTGACTCCTTCAGCTACCTCGCTGTGCCGGACACCGTGGTCACCAACGTGCACTGCCGCCTCGCGATCGCGTACGCGACCAACAAGGCCGGCCTGCTGCAGGTCACGGGTGGCGCGGCCGCCGGTGTGGTCGCCGGTTCCGTGACGCCTCCTGGTGTCGCGGGCTACGACCCCTCCTACGACCCGTTCCCGACCGGCAAGGACCACACGGGTGACGTCGCGGCGGCGAAGTCGGAGCTGCAGAAGTGCGGCAAGCCGAACGGCTTCTCGACGAACTTCGCGTACTCCACGCCGAGCGAGACCGGTGGCAAGCTCTTCCAGACGGAGAAGGCCGCCCTCGCCCGGGTCGGGATCACCCTCTCGCCGAAGACGGCCGACGGTTCCAGCTACTACTCCACCTTCGCGGGCTCGCCGGCGAACGTGAAGTCGCAGGAGCTCGGCATCATCTCGGCCGGATGGGGTGCCGACTTCCCGACGCCGTACGGGTTCTACGCCAACATCGCGAACGGAGCGGCCATCCTGCCGACGGGCAACAGCAACTACTCCAACCTCAACGATCCGACGGTGAACCAGCTGCTGGACGACACAGGTACGAAGTGGACGCAGGATCGCGGCCTCCAGCTGAACAAGGCGATCATGGCCACCGGCCAGATGCTTCCGTACTCGTTCGGCAAGTACCTCTACTACCGCAACCCGCGGATGACGAACGTGACGGCGAACTTCGCCCTCGCCTTCGGCATCTACGACTTCGTCAACGCGGGCGTCTCCGGCTGAGCTCCTCGGCCCTGACCCCCCGTCCATCGATGCGCTAGAAGGAGTGCAACCCCGGGTGGCCGGCCGGACCACGGTCCGGCCGGCCACCCGCCTGCGTCAGCCATGATCCGTTTCATCATCTACCGACTGCTCGGCGCGATCGTCGTGATCTGGATCGTCAGCGTCGTCACGTTCCTGATCTTCCAGGCCGTGCCGCTGCTGTCGCACACCAATCCCGTGTACTTCTACACGGGCAAGGTGCCCTTCAAGCCCGGCTCGCCCCAGCTCAAGGCGCTGACGCACCGGTTCGGTTTCGACCTGCCGCTGTACGCCCAGTACTGGCACTACCTCTCCGGCATCCTCTTCGGCCAGACGATCACCGACGGGGTGAGCGTGCCGATCAAGTGCCCGGCCCCCTGCTTCGGCTACTCGTTCCGGCAGAACGAGCTCGTCGGCACCCTCATCGCGCAGGCCGTCCCCGTCAGCCTCAGCCTCATCGTCGGCTCGGCCATCCTGTGGCTGGTCGGCGGCGTCAGCGTCGGCACGATCTCCGGCCTCCGTCCCGGCTCGGCCATCGACCGCATCGGCATGACCGGCTCCCTCGCCGCCGTGTCGCTCCCCATCTTCTTCACCGGACCGGTGCTGCTGCTCATCTTCGAGTACACGCTCGGCTGGCTGCCCGACGTCAGCTATGCCCCCATCACGCAGAACCCCGTGCAGTGGCTGCGGAGCATGATCCTGCCGTGGGTCTCACTCGCGTTCCTCTTCGCCGCCCTGTACGCCCGGCTGACCCGCTCCAACATGCTCGAGACGATGAGCGAGGACTACATCCGCACCGCACGCGCGAAGGGCCTCGACCGGCGCACGGTCGTGATCAAGCACGGGCTGCGCGCGGCGCTCACCCCGATCGTCACCATCTTCGGCATCGACGTGGGGACCCTCGTCGGCACGACGGTGATCACGGAGAACGTGTTCAACCTGCGCGGCCTCGGCTTCCTCACGATCTCGTCGATCCAGCAGCAGGACCTGCCGATCATCCTCGGCGTCACGATCGTGGCCGCCGTCGCGCTCGTCGTCGCGAACTTCGTGGTCGACATCCTCTACGCCGTCGTCGACCCGCGCGTCACGGTCTGACCGTTCCCGACGAGAATCGGATGCAATGACCATCACCAGCCCAGTCCCGTCCGCCGCCTCCACCGATCCGGGCGTCTTCCTCTCCGTCGAGGACCTGCGCGTGCACTTCCCGACGGACGACGGCCTCGTCAAGTCCGTGGACGGGCTCACCTTCGACCTGCGCCGTGGCGAGATCCTCGGCATCGTCGGCGAGTCCGGATCCGGGAAGAGCGTGACGGCGCAGGCGATCCTCGGACTCCACAAGGGGTCGAAGGCGAAGATCTCCGGCCACATCTGGCTGGACGGCCAGGACCTCGTGCCCGCCTCCGAGGACGACATGCGCGCCGTCCGGGGCAGCGAGATCGCCATGATCTTCCAGGACCCGCTGTCGAGCCTGCACCCCTTCTACACGATCGGGAACCAGATCTCCGAGGCGTACCGGGTGCACAACAAGGTGTCGGGGCGCGACGCGAGGAAGCGCACCATCGAGATGCTCGAGAAGGTCGGCATCCCGAACGCGGCCGCCCGCTACAGCGACTACCCGCACCAGTTCTCCGGCGGGATGCGGCAGCGCGCGATGATCGCGATGGCCCTCATCTGCGAACCGAAGCTGCTGATCGCCGACGAGCCCACCACCGCGCTCGACGTGACGGTGCAGGCGCAGATCCTCGAGCTGATCAAGGAGCTCCGGAACGAGCTGAACTCCGCCGTCATCCTGATCACGCACGACCTCGGCGTCGTGGCGGAGACGTGCGACCACGTCGTCGTCATGTACGGCGGCCAGGCCGTGGAGAAGGGACCGGTCGCCGACCTCTTCGACGTGCCCGAGATGCCCTACACCTGGGGCCTGCTGTCGTCGATGCCGCGCATGGACAGGGTGCGGCAGACCCGTCTCACCCCGATCCCCGGCTCGCCGCCCTCGCTCATCCAGGTGCCGAAGGGGTGCGTGTTCAACCCGCGATGCCGGTTCTCGGACCGTGTCGAGGGGAACCGCTGCTTCACCGTGCACCCCGACCTGCTGCCGACCGCCCCGGGGCACGAGGTGCGCTGCCACATCGATCCCGAGGAGCGGCGCCAGATCCTGCTCACCGAGATCCGCCCGAACCTCTAGCGACAGACGAAGGATCGCCACCATGACGACCGAGACCGCAGCCGTCCCCGCCAGCCCGGCGGCGCCCGGCGCGCCGCTGCTCGAGGTGACCGACGTCCGCAAGCACTTCCCCGGACGGAGCGTCGGGCTCCTCGGCCGCAGGAGCAACCCCGTGAAGGCCGTCGACGGGGTCTCGTTCACGGTGCACCAGGGCGAGACCATCGGCCTCGTCGGCGAGTCCGGGTGCGGCAAGTCGACGACCGGCCGCGTCGTGTCGAAGCTCATCGAGCCCACCAGCGGATCGATCCGGTACGAGGGCAGGGAGCTGGCCGGGCTCCGGCCGGGCCAGATGCGCCCGCTCCGCCGGGAGATCCAGATGATCTTCCAGGACCCCTACTCCTCGCTGAACCCCCGGCACACGATCGGCACCATCGTCGGCTCGCCGTTCCACATCCAGCGCACGAAGCCGGAGGGCGGCGTGAAGAAGGCCGTCCAGGGCCTGATGGAGCGCGTCGGGCTGAACCCGGAGCACTACAACCGGTACCCCCACGAGTTCTCCGGCGGCCAGCGGCAGCGCATCGGCATCGCACGGGCGCTCGCTCTGCGCCCGAAGCTCATCGTCTGCGACGAGCCCGTGTCCGCGCTCGACGTGTCCGTGCAGGCGCAGGTCGTGAACCTGCTCGAGGACCTGCAGAGCGAGTTCGGCCTCGCCTATCTCTTCATCGCCCACGACCTCTCCGTCGTGCGGCACATCTCCGACCGCGTCGTCGTCATGTACCTCGGCAAGGTGATGGAGACGACGGACCGCGACACGCTCTACGAGTCGCCGATGCACCCGTACACGCACGCCCTCCTGTCGGCGGTGCCGATCCCGGACCCGACCGTGGAGAGCCGGCGCGAGCGGATCCTGCTCACCGGGGACCTGCCCAGCCCGTCCAACCCGCCGTCGGGCTGCGTCTTCCACACCCGCTGCCCGAAGTACCGCACCCAGCTCTCCGAGACGGAGCGCGAGCGCTGCCGCAGCGAGGAGCCGGTGCTGGAGGAGAAGCGGCCCGGCCAGTCGGTCTACTGCCACTTCGCCGAAGCGCGCACCGACCTCATCGACGGCGAGGCCGACCTGCCGACGACCAGCGGCCTCCGCGAGACCCGGCCGCGTTCGGCCGCATGACCGTGGCGCGCCACCATGTGCCGGGTCCGGTGCACCGGCTCTGGACCCCCGACCACGAGCCCGTCCTCGAGGTGTCCGACGGCGAGGTGATCGAGTTCGACGCGCAGGAGTGCGCGGCCGGGCAGCTGGACGACTTCCGGAACGGCCAGGAGGTCCCGGCTCTCGACTACGACCTGCTCTACCCGCTCGTCGGGCCGGTGCTCGTCGCGGGTGCCGAGCCGGGTGACGCGGTCGAGCTCGAGGTGCTCGAGTACCGTTCCGGCAGCTGGGGCTGGACGAGTGTGCTCGAGGACTTCGGCCTGCTCACCGAGGACTTCCCCGACCTGCATCTGCACCGGTGGGAGCTGGGGGAGCGGACCGCCGACTTCCAGGGGGTCGCGACCGTTCCGCTGCGGCCGTTCCTCGGCGTGATGGGGGCGACCCCCGACACGGCCGAGCCGCTGTCGCCGTTCCCGCCCGGCACGTTCGGCGGCAACATCGACACCCGGGACATCACCGCGGGCTCGAGCATCCTGCTCCCCGTGCAGGTGCCCGGCGCTCGCATCATGGTCGGCGATCCGCACGCAGCCCAGGGCGACGGCGAGGTGTGCGGCGCGGCGATCGAGGCGAGCCTGTCCGGCGCCCTGCGGGTGACCCTGCACAAGGGGCTCACCCTCCCGGCGCCGCAGTTCCGCACCCCCGGCCCGCTGCGAGCCGGCATCGAGGACCAGGGCTACTACGCCACGATGGGCGTCGGACCTGACCTGATGCGTGCCTCGCAGGACGCGGTGCGGGCGATGATCGAGCACCTCGGGCGCACATACGGGATCGAGCCGGTCGACGCCTACGTGCTCGCGAGCGTCGTGGTCGACCTGAAGATCAGCGAGGTCGTCGATCAGCCCAACTGGGTGGTCAGCGCGTACCTCCCGCTCAGCGTCATGCGCGCCGGAGCTTAGGCCGCGGGGCCGGCAGGCGCCGATCCCTACGAGGCGTCGCCGCGGAGCCGGCTGAAGATCACGAGGTCGCGCCAGGCGCCGTCGCGGAACTGCGCGTGCCGCAGCACGCCCTCGCGCGTGTAGCCCGCCTTCTCGAGGGAGCGCTGCTCGGCGAGGTCCTCGACGTCGGTGCTCGCCTCGAGCCGCTCGACGAGCGTGGTGCTGAAGAGGTGCTCGGCGATCAGGCGCTGCGCCGTCGTGCCGAAGCCCTTGTACCGATGCTGCGGGAAGAGGTAGATCCCGATGGTCAGGGCCCGCGCGACGGATCCGGGACCGTGATGCACCGCGCACCAGCCGACGTCACCGACGAGGCCGACGGCGTCGACGACGACGGCCAGGTTCCCGCGGTCCTCGCCGATCATGCCGTCACGGGCGTACCGCGACCGGAACGCGTTGGTCGACCGGAAGCCGTAGAACTCGAAGGCCCCCGGCGTCTGCTCGTCGACGTCGAACGCCTGCGCGTCCTCCTCGTGATAGGGCCGGATCCGCACCTCGGGCATGCGCTCACGATATCCGCGCGCTCCCGGGGCGGCGGAATACCTGGTCCCGCTACGATCGTTGTCTTGGACGGTGCCGCAGACGGCGCCAGGAGCGGCACTGCCCTCCATCTCTGACGGCGCATCGCCCCGCACAGCGGAGCGCGCCGCCCGGCCGCAGCGCGGCCGGCCTCTGACAGACAGGACTCGAAGCATGGCGCACGCCGCCCGCACCGATCTGCGCAACGTCGCGATCGTCGCCCACGTCGACCACGGCAAGACGACCCTCGTGGACGCGATGCTGAAGCAGACGCACTCCTTCGCCGACCACGCCCACGTGGACGACCGCGCCATGGACTCCAACGAGCTCGAGCGCGAGAAGGGCATCACCATCCTCGCGAAGAACACCGCGATCACGTACCGCGGTGCGCACGCGACGGACGGCCCCGTCACCATCAACGTCATCGACACCCCCGGCCACGCCGACTTCGGCGGCGAGGTCGAGCGCGGCCTGTCCATGGTCGACGGCGTCGTCCTGCTCGTCGACGCGTCCGAGGGGCCGCTTCCGCAGACCCGGTTCGTGCTCCGCAAGGCCCTCGAGGCGAAGCTGCCCGTCATCCTGGTCGTGAACAAGACGGACCGGCCCGACGCCCGCATCGAGCAGGTCGTCGAGGAGTCGCACGACCTGCTGCTCGGTCTCGCCTCCGACCTCGCCGACGACGTGCCCGACCTCGACCTCGACGCGATCCTCGACGTGCCGGTGGTCTACGCCTCCGGCCGCAACGGCGCCGCCAGCTGGAACAAGCCCGAGAACGGCACCCTGCCCGACGCCGATGACCTCGAGCCGCTCTTCGACGCGATCCTCAAGCACATCCCCGCGCCCGTCTACGACGACACCCACCCGCTGCAGGCGCACGTCACCAACCTCGACGCCTCGCCGTTCCTCGGTCGTCTCGCGCTGCTGCGCGTCTTTAACGGCACGCTGAAGAAGGGCCAGACCGTCGCCTGGGTGCGCGGCGACGGCACCGTCTCGAACGTCAAGATCACCGAGCTGCTCGCGACCCGCGCGCTCGAGCGCTACCCGACCGAGTCGGCGAAGGCCGGCGACATCGTGGCGGTCGCCGGGTTCCCGGACATCACCATCGGTGACACGCTCGCCGACCCCGAGGACGTGCGGCCGCTGCCCGCCATCCACGTCGACGACCCCGCCATCTCGATGCTCATCGGCACGAACACCTCGCCGCTCGCCGGCAAGGGCGGCAAGGGCCACAAGGTCACCGGCCGCCTGGTGAAGGACCGTCTCGACCGCGAGCTCGTCGGCAACGTCTCCATCCGAGTGCTCGACGTTGGCCGGCCGGACGCCTGGGAGGTGCAGGGCCGCGGCGAGCTCGCGCTCGCGATCCTCGTCGAGCAGATGCGGCGCGAAGGCTACGAGCTCACGGTGGGGAAGCCGCAGGTGGTCACGCGGGTGATCGACGGCAAGATCCACGAGCCCTACGAGCAGCTGACGGTCGATGCGCCCGAGGAGTACCTCGGCGCGATCAC
>NZ_JAODBE010000155.1 GCF_025463795.1 Amnibacterium sp. | reverse complement strand
CGGGCTACGCGATCGAGAAGAAGTTCCGCCGTCTGCTCGTCGCGCCCCTTCACCTCCGCAAGGGCCTGCTGAAGCGGATCAACACGGAGGCGGCGAACGCGGCGGCCGGCAAACCCGCCCGCATCCGGATCAAGGTCAACTCGATGGTCGACGAGGCGATAATCGACGCGCTCTACCGGGCGAGCATCGCCGGCGTGCCGATCGACGTGTGGGTGCGCGGCATCTGCAGCCTGCGGCCCGGCGTGCCCGGCATGTCGGAGACCATCCGCGTGCGGTCGATCCTCGGCCGCTACCTCGAGCACTCGCGCATCTTCTCGTTCGAGAACGGCGGCGACAGGATCACCTACATCGGCAGCTCCGACATGATGCACCGCAACCTCGACCGGCGGGTCGAGACCCTCGTGCGCCTGAAGCGGAACAGCCACATCCGGCAGTTGAACGACCTGTTCGAGCTCGCCATGAGCGACGGGACGTCCTCGTGGCACCTCGACGACATCGGCGTCTGGGAGCGGCACGGCTACACGAAGGACGGCACCCCGCTCACGGACCTGCAGACCGCCGTCATGCACCAGCTGAGCCACCGGAAGCGCACGGTCCGATGACGGACGCCACCGCCGCCCCCGTGCTCGCCGCGGGTGCGGTGTGCTGGCGACGCCGCGCGAAGAGCGTGGAGGTGCTGCTCATCTCGCGTCCCCGCCACGGTGACGTCAGCCTGCCGAAGGGCAAGGTCGACCCGGGCGAATCCCTGCCCCAGACCGCGGTGCGCGAGGTGGCGGAGGAGACCGGCTTCTCCGTCTCGCTCGGACCGCCGCTCGGCACCACCGAGTACGTGGTACCGGCGACCGGCCGCGACAAGGTCGTCACCTACTGGGCGGCGAAGGTGACGAAGGCGGAGCTCGAGCGCGGCCGGTTCACGCCGAGCGCCGAGGTCGACACGTTCGAGTGGGTACCGCTCGCGAAGGCGCGACGCCGGCTCAGCTACGAGCGGGACGGCGAGGTGCTCCAGCGGTTCGCCGAGCTCGCGGTCACCGGCGAGCTCGAGGGGTTCAAGCTCATCGTCCTGCGGCACGCGAAGGCGGACTTCGATTCCGTCTCAGGTCTCGACGCGGACCGCCGACTGAACGCCCGGGGACGAGCGCAGGCGCGGGCGATCGTGCCCGCGCTCGCCGCGTGGGGTCCGACCAGGATCGTGAGCAGCACCGCCGCACGCTGCGTCGCGACGGTGACGCCGTTCGCGAAGGCGGCCGGCATCGAGGTGCGCACGTCCGACGCGATCAGCCAGGACGGCTGGGAGACCGCGGGCCACGACCCGTCGGCGATCCGGGCACTCGTCGACAAGCGCATCGCGAAGGGGCGCACGACGCTGCTCTGCAGCCACGCGCCCGTGCTGCCCGAGATCCTCGAGCAGATCGCCGAGACGACCGGGAGTCCGAACGGCGGCCGGATGACCCGCGCAGGCATCCTGGGCACCGCCGAGTTCACGGTCGTGCACCTGTCGGCGACCGAGCCGCACCGCATCCTCGCGATCGAGACCCACTCCGTCCCCGAGTAGGCAGCGGGGCGCGGTTCCGCCCTCGGCACCGTTCGCCCTCCGACCAGGGACTTCGATCCCGGCGTAGGCGTGTGGCATCCGTTCACCCGCCGTTCACCTTCGGTCCCGAATCCCGCTACCGGGGCTCCCTACCGTGAGCGTCGTCCGGCCCAGGAAGAGGCTTCCCCACCGGCCGGCGACTGCACTCACGAACCCTTGGAAGGGACCACTTTTGAAGCACATGCGCGCAGGCCTGGCCATCGGCACGGCCCTCACCGCGATGCTCGCGCTCTCCTCGTGCGCGAGCAACGAGGCGTCCGCCTCGTCGAGCTCGGGCAGCGCGAGCGGTTCCGCCCCGGCGAACCTCTCCGGCACCCTGAACGGCGTCGGCTCGTCCGCGCAGACCAACGCGCAGACCGCCTGGCAGAAGGGCTTCCAGACCGCGAACAGCGGCGTGACGGTCAACTACGACCCGCAGGGCTCCGGCGCCGGCCGCACCGCGTTCGAGAGCGGCGGCGCCGACTTCGCCGGCAGCGACTCGGCGCTCCCGGCCGCTGAGCTGTCCGGCGGCTTCAAGGAGTGCAAGGCCGGCACCAAGGGCATCGACATCCCGGTCTACGTCTCGCCGGTCGCCCTCGTCTACAACCTGAGCGGCGTGAAGAGCCTGAACCTCGACGCCACCACGCTCGCGAAGGTCTTCTCCGGCAAGATCACGAAGTGGAACGACCCGGCGATCACCGCGCTGAACAAGGGCACCTCGCTCCCCAGCTCCACCATCACGCCCGTCTACCGCTCGGACAAGTCCGGCACGACGAACAACTTCACCGACTACCTGCACCAGGTCGCCGGTTCGGTCTGGACGCAGGCGGCGGCCGACGCCTTCCCGTACAAGACGGGTGAGGGCGCCGCCAAGGGCTCCGGTGTCGTCAGCGCCGTGACCAACGGCAAGGGCACCATCGGCTACGTGGACAACTCGTCGGCCGGCACGTTGTCCGTCGTGAAGATCAAGGTGGGCTCCTCCTTCGTCGCCCCGGCGGCGGACGTCGCGTCGAAGATCGCCGAGACCTCGCCGCTCGACTCCGCCCACACCGGCAACGACGTCGTCGTGAAGGTGAACCGCACGACGACCGACCCGACCGAGTACCCGATCACGCTGGTGAGCTACCTCATCGCCTGCCAGTCGTACCAGGACTCGAGCAAGGCCGCCCTGGTGAAGGCCTACGCGCAGTACGTCACGAGCGCCGCCGGCCAGCAGGCCGCCGCGTCGACCGCGAAGTCCGCGCCGATGACCGGCACCCTCGCCTCCAAGGCGCAGGCCGCTGTCGCGACCATCAAGTAGCGCGTCCGGTGGCCGTCCCGGGGCTTCCCGGGACGGCTACCATCGCGTCGACTCCCCCTCCCCGCTGAACAGGACCCGATGACCGCCTCGACGGCCCCCCTCCGCTCGCGCGTCAGAGCCCCTCGCCACGTCGGCGACAGCGCCTTCTTCGGCGCGGCCCTGACGGGCGGGCTGCTCATCCTCGTCGCCCTCGCCGCCGTCGCGATCTTCCTGGTCGTCCAGAGCCTGCCCGCCTTCGGGGTCAAGGCGAGCGAGCTCAACAACGGCTTCTCGAGCTTCTGGACCTACGTCGTCCCGCTCGTCTTCGGCACGATCTGGGCCGCGCTGCTCGCCCTGATCATCGCCGTGCCCTTCTCGCTCGGTATCGCGCTCTTCATCTCGCACTACGCGCCCAGGCGCATCGCCCGTGGCCTCGGCGCGATCATCGATCTGCTCGCGGCGGTCCCGAGCGTGGTCTTCGGCGCCTGGGGGATCTTCGTGTTCTCCCCGTTCGTGCAGCCCTTCTACTCGTTCCTGTCGACGACGCTCGGCTGGTTCCCGCCGTTCTCGGGCCCGGTGTCGCCGACCGGCCGCACGGTCCTCACCGTCGCCGTCGTGCTCGCCGTGATGATCACGCCGATCATCACCGCCCTGTCGCGCGAGATCTTCCTGCAGACGCCGCGGCTCAACGAGGAGGCCGCGCTCGCACTCGGCGCCACCCGGTGGGAGATGATCCGGATCGCCGTGCTGCCGTTCGGCCGCGCCGGCATCGTCTCCGCCGCCATGCTCGGTCTCGGCCGGGCGCTGGGCGAGACGCTCGCGGTCGCGATGGTGCTCTCCCCCAGCGTCGTCATCTCGCCGTTCGTGCTGCGGAGCGAGAACCCGACGACGATCGCGGCGAACATCGCCCTGAACTTCCCCGAGTCGTTCGGGATCAACGTGAACGTGCTGATCGCGACCGGCCTCGTGCTCTTCGTGATCACCTTCGTCGTGAACGCGACGGCCCGGGCGGTCGTCGGGCGGCGCGGCGGCGGGAAGGGGATCTGATGGCGAGCACCACGGCGGTGCCGGGCGGCATCCACGCGGGCCGGCTGCCCCGCTACTCCCCCATCGGCCTCCTCGGCCTCAGCCTCGTCGTCACCGGCGGCCTGTTCCTCATCTTCCTGCTCGCCGGGATGACGGCGGCGTACAACGCGACCGGCGCGATCTTCTTCGGACTGCTGCTCTGGGTCGTGGTCGTCTACGTCGCCTCCTTCGTCGTCGAGGGCTCACGGCGAGCGAAGGACCGCCTCGTCACGGCGCTCGTCTGCACCGCGTTCGGGGTCGCGCTGCTGCCGCTGATCAGCCTCCTCATCACTGTCGTCAGCCGGGGCCTGGCGCGCTTCGACGTGGCCTACTTCTCCGAGTCGATGCGGAATGTGACCGATGCGGGTGGCGGCGGGGTCCACGCCATCGTCGGCACCCTCGAGATCACGCTCGCGGCCGCCGTCATCTCGGTGCCGATCGGCCTGCTCGCCGCCATCTACCTCGTCGAGTACGGCCGCGGGCCCATCGCCCGCGGCGTCACGTTCCTCGTCGACGTGATGACGGGCATCCCCTCCATCGTCGCGGGGCTCTTCGCGTTCGCCCTGTTCGAGCTCGTGTCCGGCAACCCCGGCTACCGCGCCGGCATCGGCGGATCGATCGCCCTCAGCCTGCTGATGATCCCGATCGTCGTGCGCTCCAGCGAGGAGATGCTGAAACTCGTACCGAACGAGCTCCGCGAGGCCGCCTACGCCCTGGGCGTGCCCCGCTGGCTGACGATCGTGAAGGTCGTGCTGCCCACCGCGCTCGCCGGCATCGTCACCGGGGTGATGCTCGCCATCGCCCGCGTGATCGGCGAGACGGCGCCGCTGCTGCTCGTCGCCGGCTTCACCGACTCCATGAACTACAACCTGTTCGATCAGCGGATGATGACGCTCCCCGTGTTCGTCTACACCCAGCTCACCCAGCCCGGCACGAACGTGCAGGCGTTCTTCGACCGCGCCTGGACCGGTGCGCTCGTGCTCATCCTGATCGTCCTGCTGCTGAACGTCGTCGCGCGGATCGTGGCGCGCTTCTTCGCGCCGAAGCTGTCCCGCTGACCGGCACCGACCAGAAAGGCCTCGCGTGTCCAAGCGCATCGTCGTCAACGACCTGAACGTCTACTACGGCAAGTTCCGCGCCGTCGAGGGCGTCTCCCTCAGCATCGAGCCCCGCTCCGTCACGGCACTCATCGGGCCGTCCGGCTGCGGCAAGTCGACCTTCCTCCGCACCCTGAACCGGATGCACGAGGTCATCCCCGGCGCCCGCGTCGAGGGCGAGGTGCTCATCGACGGCAGCAACCTCTATGCGCCTGGCGTCGACCCGGTGCTCGTGCGTCGCCAGGTCGGCATGGTGTTCCAGCGGCCGAACCCGTTCCCGACGATGTCGATCCGGGACAACGTGCTCGCCGGCGTGAAGCTGAACAACAAGCGGATCTCGAAGGCCGACGCCGACGACCTCGTGGAGAAGTCGCTGCAGGGCGCGAACCTCTGGAACGAGGTCAAGGACCGGCTCAACCTCCCCGGCAACGGACTCTCCGGCGGCCAGCAGCAGCGCCTGTGCATCGCCCGGGCCATCGCGGTGTCGCCCGAGGTGGTGCTGATGGACGAGCCGTGCTCCGCGCTCGACCCGATCTCCACCCTCGCGATCGAGGACCTCATCGAGCAGCTGAAGAAGGACTACACGATCGTGATCGTGACCCACAACATGCAGCAGGCGTCGCGGGTCTCGGACAAGACGGCCTTCTTCAACATCGCCGGCACCGGGTCTCCGGGCAAGCTCATCGAGTACGACGACACCCGGATCATGTTCTCGCGGCCCAGCGTGCAGGCCACGGAGGACTACGTCTCCGGACGCTTCGGCTGATCCGCGCCATCCAGGCAGCGTGCCGTCTGCAGGACCGTGTGCCGTCTGCAGGACGGTCGGGCCGGTTCCGTCCTGCAGATCGTCCGGCGTCCTGCAGACCGCTCGCGACGAGGCGCAGGCTCAGGCGGTCGGCAGGACGACGATCGGCTTGGTCGTCGGCTGCGTGGAGCCGCCAGCCGGCTCGACGGTGACCGCCACGCGCTGCTTGCTGCCGAGCGCGCCCTTCATGACCTCGTAGTTCTGGCCGGTGGGCGGATCGAACAGGCCGACGCTCTTCGCGGACGCGCCGCTGACCACCCACATCTGCAGCGAGTGGTCGGCGGGCTTCTGCACGCCGTTCAGCACGACCGCCGACTCGTTCACCGACTGCGACCAGTACACGGTCGCGGTCCCGCCGCCGGCGACGGCCGCCTCGGTGCGCTGCACGTCGCTCGCGGTCGTGATCCTCGTGAGTGCGGACGTCGTCTGGGAGGAGCCGGGCGTGAGCAGCATGCGGCCGGCGAGCAGGCCACCGCCGAACAGCAGCACGGCGACCGCCGCGACGGCGAGCAGCAGCACCGGGCGGCGCCGGCGGGTGCGGTGCGGCGCCTGGTGGGCACCGCTCGGCATCCGCTCGGCCACGGTGAGGGACTCGGCGGGAGCCGCCGACTCGGCATCGGGCGCCACGGCCGGCAGCTGGGGCGTCGTGTCGATCAGGTCGAGCAGGCGCGCTCGCAGCGCGGGCGGCGGCTCGGCAGGCGGCACGGACAGCCCGAGCACCACGGCGGTGTCGGTGAGCCCGGCGATCTCGCCGCGGAGCTCCTCGGAGGAGCGCATCTCGGCCTCGAACTCGGCGGCCTCCTCGCTGGAGACGGCATCGAGGGCGTAGGCGCCGCTCAGCAGATGGGCGTCGTCGGACGACTTCATGTCGTCACCCCCATCTCGTCGCGCAGGCGGATCATCCCGTCGCGGAGCCGGGTCTTCACGGTTCCGACGGGCACGTGCAGCATCGCCGCGACCTCGCTGTGGCTCAACCCCTTGAAGTAGGCGAGCGTCACCGCCTGCCGCTGCAGCTCGGTCAGCTTCTCGAGCGCCCGCTGCACGCGCTCGCTCTCGATGCGCACCTCGACGGTCTCGGCGACGTTGTCGTACTCGCGGTCGAAGTCGCGGATGCCGACCTTCGTGTCCCGGTTGCGGCTGGACTGCGCCGAGCGGATGCGGTCGACCGCTCGGCGGTGCGCCAGCGTCAGCATCCAGGCCATCGCGGATCCGCGGCTCGCCTCGTATCGGGTGGCGGACTGCCAGATCTCGAGATAGACCTCCTGCGTGACCTCCTCCGCCTGCGCGAAGTCGATCAGCAGCCGGCGGGCGAGGCCGAACAGGCGCGGCGCGGTGGCGTCGTAGAGGCGAGCGAATGCGGCCTTGTCGCCGGTGGCGACGAGGAGGAGGAGATCCTCGTTCGACTCGTCGCGCGTGCCGGGGAGCGCGTCACCGGCCGGATCCATGACGGTCAGCATGCCCCATGCACCGTCGGCGCGGGTGCGGGATCGCGGTCTCTGGGGAGACCTCTCCGGCTGGGGCGCGCTCATGGGAGGTATCCGTTGCCCGACGGCAAGTGGATTGCCTGGAACGCTGGGAGAGTGCCGGACCGCAGAAACGCCTCTCGGCGCGAGGCCGCTCGGAGCGGCGAAAAATGGAGCCCGGGGTTACTGCGGCCCGGCGGTGGCCCGAAGGCCGCGTCTAGTCTAAAACGCCGTCGCGCCAGAGCCTGGCACTCGCCGTCAGTTCGTCTGCGAGCTTGGCGAGTCGGGCGGCCCGCTTGGTAAGCGATTCCGCCCGGGCGGGCTCGGTCGCGTCCGCGTCATCGGCGAGATCCGTGCAACCGGAGGCGGTGACGCGGGCGAACGCCGCCGCCCGGTCGAGCGCGAGGCCGAGGTCGCCCTGGAAGACGCCGCGGAGGATCTCGTCGGCGACGGCGAGCAGCTCCTCGGGACCGGCAGGGTTCGGCGCACCGGCCACCAGCGCGTCGATGGAGCGCAGCCGTTCGACGCCCCGCTCGTAGGCCAGGGTGACGACCGCGGAGTCGCGACGGATCATCTCGCGCAGCAGGTAGAGCCGCCAGAGCGCGCCGGGAAGGCTGTGCGCGGCGGCTCTGGACCACAGCTCGGCGACGGCGTCGATGCCCTCGAGCTCGGCGAAGGCGACCACCCGGTCGACGATCTCCGGGTCCGGATCCGCCCGGACGCGACTCACGAGCGCCTGGGCGGTCTCGTGTGCGGTGCGGGCGATGACGGCCGGGTCCTCGCCGCCCTTCACGAAGTCGAACTGCTCGGAGGGGAAGCGGACCGGTCGGTGGAACGACGGCTCAGGCATCCCTCCACGATACGGACGCGTCCGGGCGCAGGCGGCCTGACGGTGTTCGCCCTCGGCGTCCTGTGGATCCCCCGAGCACTCGCGCGGGCGGCGGCCAACGGGCAGCCGAAGGGCCCGGCCTGGCGGTATCCCGACCGTTGCGTGTTCATTCTCTGATTGTTTTCAGGGAGCGTATCTAGGATGCAGCCATGGTTGGATTGTTCATCGCCCTGCTCGTCGTCGGCATCATCCTCGCGATCCTGGGCCTCGCCGTGAAGGCGCTCTTCTGGCTGTTCTGGATCGCGGTGATCCTGATCATCGTGGGGGTCATCGGCTGGATCCTGCAGTACATCCGCAGCAGGGCCTGACCCCCTCGCGCGACTACCCTGAGCAGGCGG
>NZ_JAODBE010000200.1 GCF_025463795.1 Amnibacterium sp. | reverse complement strand
TCGGGCAGCGCGAGCAGCGCCCGGGCGGGCACCGCGACGCGCTCGGCGAGCGCGCCGGGGCGCCCGTCCCGCACCCCGATCTCGGTGCGGAAGGCGCAGACGTGCTGGCGGCCGCTCCGGCACCGGTCGCACACCCCGCAGCCGAGCATCGTGTCGCCCGTGACCCGCCGGCCGAGCCAGCGCCGCTCGGCGCCGTCCCCGATCGCGGTCACGGTGCCCATCCACTCGTGCCCGATGCGCAGCGGGAAGGCGGCGTGCCCGTCCTGCAGGTACGCCATCTCGCCGGTGAAGAGCTCCACGTCGGTGCCGCAGACGCCGGCGCGGCGCACGTCGACCACGACCTCGCCCGGCCCCGGATCCGGCTCGGGCACCTCGTCGACGCCCGCCTCGAACGGCGCCCGCACGACGAACGCCCTCACCGCATCCTCCGCCGCCGGGTGCCGGCTCCGGGCGACGTCCTGCGCTCCGGGCGTCGGGCCACGCTCGCACCGTCCGCGAGCACCCCGACGCCGAAGCCGACGGGACGGTGCCGCCGCATGCCCGCCTCCTCGCCGGGGCCGCGATCGCGGTCCCGCTGCCAGGCTAGTGAGCCTCGCCTCGCCGCCCTGGGCGAGCGCGTAGCGTCGGAGGGGTGACCGCCGGCCCGCGCTTCCGACGAGGCCGGATCAGCTGGGTCGCCTACGGGCTGCTCGCCTTCTTCGCCTACCTGCAGGCCGCGCCCGGCCTCGTGCTCGTGCACCTGCGGACCGAGCTGCACCTCGACTACAGCACCGGCGGCCTGCACGTCGCCGCGTTCGCCGTCGGCAGCCTCGGAGCGGGCCTCGCGAGCGCCCGGATCGAGCAGCGCCTCGGCCGGCGGGTGCTGCTCTGGACCTCGACGGCGACGATGGGCGCAGGCGCCGTCGGCCTCGCGACCGGTCCCGTCGCGCCGGTCACCATCGCGTCCGTGCTCGTGATGGGCTTCGGCGGGGGGCTGCTGCTCGTCACCGTGCAGGCCGTGCTCGCGGACCGGCACGGCGAGCTCCGCGCCGTCGCTCTGGCCGAGGCCAACCTCGCAGCGAGCGGCGCCTACGTGGTGCTCATCGGCGTGCTGACCCTCACGGCGGCGATCGGGGCCGGCTGGCGGATCGCGGTGCTCGCCGGCCTGGCGGTCCCCGTGCTCCTGTGGCTCACGAACCGCCGGCTCCCGGTCGACGCACCGCCTCCCGCGCGAGCGGCCCAGGGACGGCTGCCCGGGCGCTTCTGGATCGCGGCGGCGATGCTGCTCTGCACGACGGCGGTGGAGTGGTGCGTCACCGGGTGGGGCGCCTCGTTCGTCGCCGATGCCGCCCGGGTGTCCGCGGACCTCGGGGTGACGCTGATGAGCGGCTACTTCGGCGGGGTGCTCGTCGGCAGGGCCGTCGGCAGCGGCCTCGCCCGCCGCCTGCCGCCGCGGCGCCTGCTCGCCCTCGCGCTCGGCAGCAGCGCGGTCGGCTTCGCGATCCTCTGGCCGTCGACGAGCGCCGCCCAGGCCTTCGCCGGTCTGGCGGTGATCGGGGCGGGGATCGGCAACCTCTTCCCCACCGGGCTCGCGATCGCCGTCGCGCTCGCCCCGGGGCGGGCGGTGCTCGCGAGCGGTCGCGCCGTCGTCGTGTCGTCGCTCGCGGTGCTGCTCGCGCCGCTCACCGTCGGGGCGCTGGCGGACGCGACCTCGCTGCGTGCCGCGTTCGTCGTCGTCCCCGTGCTCATCCTGCTCGCCGCCGTCGGTCTGCTCGTGCTCGCGCGCCTCGGCTCCCAGCCCGGGCGACGCCCGCGACCGGATGCTGGGGACCGACGACGGGAGGGCGGCATGAGCGACGTGCTCGCGCAGCTGCGCCGGTGGGAGGACGCGGGCGGGCAATGGCATGCGACGCTCCGGGCCGACGGCAGCGCGGTCGTCGCGCTCGAGCGCTGCGACCTGGGTGAGACCGTCGGGACGATCACGAGCGGGGATCCGGAGGTGGTCGCCGCGCTCCGCAGACGGGGCAGCAGCGCCGACTGATCCCGTCAGGCCGTCGTGAGCGGTGCGGCGAGCGGATCGGGTGCGAGCCGGCTCCGCCCGTCGTCGGTGACCGTCCCGAGCCCTTCGCGAGCCCAGTACTCGTACCCGCCCATCAGCTCGCGCACCCGCCGGTAGCCGAGCTCCGCGAGGGTCAGGGCGGCCTTGGTCGAGGCGTTGCAGCCGGGGCCCCAGCAGTACACGACGATCTCCGCGTCGGGATCGGGCGCGAGCTCCCGGATCCGCTCGGCGAGCTCGGCGTTGGGCACGTGCAGGGCCCCCGGGATGCGGCCCTGCCGCCAGCTCGCCTCGGACCGCACGTCGATCACGAGCGGGCCGGATCCGGAGCGCCGCGCCGCCGCGAGGTCGGCCGGGTCGGTCTCGTACTCGAGCTTGGCGGCGAAGTAGTCGGCCGCGGAGAGAGAGGTCGCCATGCCCCCATCGAAGCGTGCAGCGCCGCCCGCCGCCACCTCACGCCACGGTGCTCCTCGGGTCGGGCCCGGTCACGCGATGACGTCGAAGCTCGTGCCGAGCTCGGCGGTGGAGTCGCCGCCGACCCACACGTCGAAGGGGGAGGGATCCAGCACCCAGTCGCGGGCGGCCGCGTTCCAGTAGCGGCGGGCATCCGGCCCCACCTCGAACTCGACGCGCTCGGTGGCACCTGCGGCGATCGGCACCCGCCGGAACCCCTTCAGCTCCCGGACCGGTCTGGAGGCGGTGCCGGAGCGCTGATGGAGGTAGAGCTGCACGACCTCGTCGCCCTCCCGGTCGCCCGTGTTGGTCACCTCGACGGCGACGGTGACCGTGCCGTCGAGCGGCACGGACGACCGGTCGACCGTGAGGCCGCCGTAGGTGAACCGCCCGTAGCCGAGCCCGTGGCCGAACGGGAAGAGGGGCGTGCTCGCCTCGTCCCAGTACCGCCGCTGCTGGTTCTCGGGCTCGTGCGAGCGCGTGTGGGAGTAGAACATCGGCACCTGCCCGACCGTGCGCGGCCACGAGAAGGGCAGCCGGCCCGCGGGAGCGACCTCCCCGAAGAGGAGGTTCGCCACCGCCGCGCCGCCCTGTGTGCCCGGATACCAGATGTCGAGGATCGCGGGCACGTGCTCCGCAGCCCAGCGCAGGTCCAGCGGACGCCCGTTCATCACCAGCGCGACCGTGGGTGTCCCGGTCGCGACCACGGCCTGCAGCAGCTCGAGCTGCCGTCCCGGCAGGTGGAGCGAGGAGCGCGACGCAGCCTCCCCGATCATGTTCTGCCACTCGCCGAGCACGACGACGGCGACGTCCGCCTCCCTGGCGATCCGCACGGCCTCGTCGAAGGCGGTGCCGGGATCGAAGCCCTCCGGGTCCTCGGGCCGGTTGCCGCCGAACATGTCGAACATCGACGGGAAGGTGCGCTGGACGACCGGCACGCCCTGGGCGTACTCGACCCGGACGGCGTCGCCGACGTGCCGGCGGATCCCGTCGAGCACGGGAACCGTCTCGCCCAGGTCGAAGTCGAAGACCCAGGGGCCGAGGGTGTCGCGTTTCGACGCCGCGAGCGGTCCGATCACGGCGAGCGACTCGAGCGCCCCCCGGTCGAGCGGCAGCAGGTCGTCGTCGTTCTTCAGCAGCACCGCGGCACGCTCGGCGGCGATCCGCGCGATCTCGCGGTGCTGCGGGTCCGCGAGCACCTCGCGAGCACGGGCCTCGTCGACGTACGGGTCGTCGAGGAGGCCGAGGCGCAGCTTCGCCCGGAGCACGCGCCGAACGGCGGCGTCGAGCGCCGCGGTCTCGACGCGGCCGCCGTCGAGCGCCTCGGGGAGGTGCGCGAACGCCGGGTCGGTGATCGCCATCTCCATGTCGGTCCCGGCGGCGAGCGCCCTCGCGCCCGCGCTGGTCAGGTCGGGCGCGAACCCGTGCGTGGTGAGGTTGCGGACGGCGTTCGCGTCGCTGACGACGAAGCCCTCGAAGCCCCAGACGCTTCGCAGCACCTCGGTGAAGAGCCAGGCGTTCGCCGTCGCCGGGATGCCGTTCAGGTCCATGTAGGCCGTCATCACGGTGCCGGCGCCCGCCTCGATCGCGGCCTTGAACGGCGGGAGGACGGTGTTCCAGAGCTCGGCGTCGGCGAGGTTCACCTCGTCGTAGTCGCGGCCGCCGACGGCGTAGCCGTAGCCGGCGAAGTGCTTGGGGCCGGCGATCACGTGCTCCGCGGCGCCGAGGACGTCGCCCTGGAATCCGCGCACCTGCGCTGCGGCGACGGCGGCGCCGAGGAAGGGGTCCTCGCCGGCGCCCTCGATCATCCGACCCCACCGGGGGTCGCGCGCGATGTCGACCATCGGCGCGAACGTCCAGTGGATGCCGACGGCCCGCGCCTCCCTGGCGGCCACGGACTGCCCACGGGCGATCACCTCGGGGTCCCACGACGCGGCCATCGCGATGGGGACGGGGAGGATCGTGCGCAGACCGTGGACCACGTCGAAGCCGAACAGCAGCGGGACGCCCTGCCGGCTGCCCTCGACCGCACGCCGCTGCAGCTCGTTGATCCGGGCCGGGTCGGTGACGAACAGCAGGGACCCCACCTCCCCGCGCTCGAGCGCGGCCTGGACCTCGCGCGGCTGGGCCGCCGGATCGAGACCGAGCGCCGGGTCCGCCTCGGCGCCCTCGGGCAGCGAGAAGAAGAAGTACTGCGTGAGCTGACCGGCCTTCTCGGCCGGCGTCATCGCGGCGAGCAGCTCCTCGGCCCGTGCACGCAGGGCCTCCTCGTCGTTCGGGGTCCCTGGCATCCGGGCCTTCTCTCGTCCTCGACAGCGCGCCGTGCGGTCTCGACGGTACAAGGTCGGCTTCCGCGTCAGCCGGACGGCTCCTGCCGGATCGCCTCCCACTCCTCGAGCAACGCCGGCAGCCGGGCCCGGACGAACGCGAAGAACCGGGCCGTCTCGTCGAGCCGAGCGGCGACGTCGGCGGCGCCGGCGGCCGTCGCCACCGCGACGCCCTCAGGCACGAGGGCGCCGATCGCGTCGTACACGGGGGTGGCCCGCAGTGACGCCGTGTACCAGCCCGTTCCGTCCGCGACCTCGTAGACCTCTCGGCGCGAGCGCTCGTGCGGGAGCCGCCGCACCATGTGGACCGTCTCGAGGTAGCGGACGGCACCGGAGACCGCGCCCGCGCTGATCCCGAGCCGCTCCCGCAGCTCGAGAGCGGTCAGCCGGGCCCCCGGAGCGGTGACGAGGGTCATCAGCACGCGGGCGGGCATGCGGGGGAACCCCGCCGCCGCGAAGACGGCAGCGAGACGCTCGGCGAAGGGCTGCAGCAGAGCGTCCGTCACGGGACGGTGTCCCGCCGGCGGAGCGCGAGCGCGGCGATGGCCACCGCGACGACGGCGATGCCCGTCATCCACCAGGCGCCGGTGAAGGACGGGTCGGCCAGAGCGACGGCCGGCGAGTGCGAGAACGGCGCGAGGTCCTTGAGCCACTGCGGCAGGTCGAGGAGCGCCGCGAACTCACCGAGGAACGTCGCCACGACGAGGAGCAGCCAGCCGAGCGGGATGGTCGCGCGCGGCACCAGGGCGAAGACGAGTGCGACGACGCCGAGCACCACGAGCACCGCGGGGAGCTCCCAGACGATGGTCCCGAACCAGGCGCCGAAGGTTCCGGCCGCGCCGTCAGGACGCACGGCCACGGCCGTCGCCCCGGCGGCGATGCCGGCGAGGACGAGGGCGACGGCCGCCGACCCGGCCGCGACCAGGAGCACCGAGAGCAGCCAGCGGATCCGCCCGACGGCCCCGGAGAGCACGGCGTCGGCGCCGCCTGCAGCCTCCTCCTGACGCAGCCGCAACGCGCCCTGCACCGCGATCGCGGCCGCCAGCATGCCGACGAAGGCTCCGATGACGCCGATGAACCCGTCGACCAGACCGCCCGTGCCGCCCGCGAGTCGCACGAGCACGCGGGAGATCGCGGGATCCTTGCCCAGCTGCTCGAGCACAAGGTTCGCGAGGTCGCCGCCGAGCGCACCGAGCAGCAGGGCGCCCACGCCCCAGCCGATCACGCTGCCGCGGAGCTGTCGCGCAGCGAGGCCGATCGGACCGCGCAGCAGCAGCGAGGCGGCCGGCCGCCGACGACCCTCCGGCACGAGCCCGGCACCCACGTCGCGGATCCGCTGCACGGCGAGCGCCACCCCCGCCGCGACGGCGCCCACGAGGACCGCGAGCAGCGCCGGTCGCAGGTCGTCGCTCGCGTACGGCCGGGTCGCCTGCACCCACCCGATGGGACTGAGCGCGCTCGCCCAACCGGGCGTGAGGGTCGAGTCGGCGGCGTGCGGCGTGCCTGTCGCGTCGCCGATGCCGCGCAGCGCATATGCGGCCAGCACGAGAGCCGTCGACCAGCCGTTGGCGGCCCTGCCGGTCGGGACGATCTGGGCGACGAGGAGCGCGAGCCCGGCGAACGCGAGGCCGGCCGCCCCGAGCGCGACCCCGAAGACGATGGAGCCGCTGATCGCCCGACCGCCCGCGATGAGGCCGAGCGCGCTCCCGACGGCCGCGAGCAGCGCGGCGACGACCGCTTCGAGGAGGGTGGCGACGGTCGGGAGGGCCCGGCCGGCGGCCGTCGCCGCGAGCGCGTCCGCCGTTCCCCGATCCTCCTCGGCGCGGCTGTTGCGCACCACGAGGAAGGTGCTCATCAGCCCGATGAGCAGCGCCTGGAACGTCGCGATCTCGAAGACCGTGATGTCACCGAGGCTCGTGCCCTGCGGCGTTCCGCGCAGGACGAGGAGCGCGGGGGTGACGAGCGCGATCCGCAGCACGCCGACGCGGTCGGCGACGTGCGGGTAGGTGGAGGTCATGGCGGACGCGGTGACCAGCAGGAGGGCGAAGAGCGCGAGCGTCCAGATCGCGAGCTGCAGCCGGTCGCGCCGGAGCCGGAACCGCAGGAGGACCGGGAGCATCAGGCCGCCTCGCCGTAGTGACGCAGGAAGAGGTCCTCGAGGCTCGGCGGCGCGACGCGCAGTCCGGTGACTCCGAGCGCGCCGAGCTCGGGCAGCGCCGCTGCCACGGCGTCGGAGTCGAGGGTCAACGCGACCCGTCCCTCGGCGATCTCGAGGTCGTGCGCACCCGGGATTCGAACGAGGTCCTCCGCCGTGAGGTCGCCGCGCTCGAAGGACACCGCCGTCCTCGTGAGGTGCTGCAGCTCGGCGAGGGTGCCCGACTCGACCACGCGGCCCGCCCGCAGGATCGAGACCCGGTCGCAGAGCCGCTCGACCTCGCCGAGGAGGTGGGACGAGAGCAGCACCGTCGCACCCCTCCTGGCCAGCTGCCCGACCTCGCGGGTGAACACCTCCTCCATGAGCGGGTCGAGGCCGCTGGTCGGCTCGTCGAAGACGTAGAGGTCGGCCGGGTGGGCGAGGGCTGCGAGCAGCGCCACCTTCTGACGGTTGCCCTTCGAGTAGCTGCGGGCCGCCTTCGACGGGTCGAACCGGAACGCCTCGACCAGCTCGGCCCTGCGGCGCCGGTACGCCTCGCCACGGACGTCGCCGCCGCGCAGCCGCACGAGCAGATCGACGGTCTCGCCCCCGGAGAGCGCCGGCCAGAGCGCGACGTCGCCCGGGATGGACGCGATCCGGCGGTGGAGATGCGCGGCGTCCCGCCACGGGTCGCCGCCGAGTACCGCCACGCGACCGCTCGACGCCCTCGCGAGGCCCAGCAGGATCCGGATCGTCGTGGACTTGCCCGCGCCGTTCGGGCCGAGGTAGCCGTGCACCTCGCCCTGCCGCACCGTGAGGTCGAGCCCGTCGAGGGCGAGCGTGCTCCCGTACCGCTTGACGAGGCCCCGGGCCTCGATCACCGCTGTCACGACGCTCACCGTACGCGCGTTTCACAATCGTGTGAACACCGACTGCGCGTCACCCGCGGTCCGTATGCTCCGCCGCATGGCATCAGCACCCGAGGGCACCCCGGAGCGCGCGCTGGCGCTCAAGGCCCTCCACGAATCCCCCGAGATCCTCCGCCTCGTCAACGTGTGGGACGCCGTCAGCGCCCGCGTCGTCGCGGGCCTGCCCGGCACGAGGGCCATCGCGACCGCGGGCCATTCCATCGCGGCGTCGTTCGGCTATCCCGACGGCGGCATGCCGCTCGAGACCGCGCTCGCCGGGGCGAGGACGGTCGCCGAAGCCGTGGACCTTCCGGTCACCGCCGACCTGGACGACGGGTACGACGAGCCGGGCGAGACGGCACGCCGGGCGATCGGCTTCGGCATCGTCGGTGCCAACATGGAGGACCGGCTCCGGCCGCTTCCCGAGGCGGTCGAGCGCGTCCGCGCGGTCACGCGCGCCGCGGAGCAGGAGGGCGTGGCGTTCCAGCTGAACGCGCGGACCGACGCGTTCCTCGGGGCGGGCAGGCGGCCGGCCGACGAGTCGATCGCGGACGCGGTCGAGCGGGGCCGGGCCTTCCTGGACGCCGGCGCCGCCCTCGTCTTCGTGCCCGGCCCCACTCGGCGCGAGATCATCGAGCGGGTCGTCGAGGGCATCGGCCGGGGCCGGATCTCGGTTCTCGGCCTGCCCGGCGCCCTCCCGGCCGCGGAGTACGAGGCGCTGGGCGTCGCCCGCATCTCGTACGGCCCGCTCCCCCAGCGGGTGGCTCTGCGGGCGCTTCGGGACCTCGCCACGGACCTCTACGGCACGGGCGTCGTGCCGGAGGACACGCCCTCCCTGAACTGAGGCGGATCGGCCCGCCGGCGCCGTGACGCCGAGGGCTATGGTCGCGATCATGCTGATCTCGACCATGAACGACCTGCCCGGCTGGGCCATCGACGAGGTGCTCGGCGAGGTCTTCGGCCTCACGGTCCGCTCCCGCAACGTCGTCGCCCAGTTCGGCGCCGGCCTGCAGTCGATGCTCGGCGGCGAGGTCACCGGGATGACGCAGGCGCTCGTGGACAGCCGGTTCCAGGTCATCCAGCGGATGCAGGAGGAGGCCGCGGCGAAGGGGGGCAACGCGATCGTCGCGATGCGGTTCGACACCTCGGAGATGGGTCAGACCTGGACCGAGATCTGCGCCTACGGGACCGCGGTGCGTGCCCACAAGCTCACCTGACCCCTCCGCATCCGCGCCCCTCGATGCTCGAGGCTCCGCGGCCGACGGAAGACGTCGCCCTGCCCTGACGGCGTCCTGCGGATGGAGGGGCGGATTCTGCGTGAAGTCCTGGGCCGAGGGCCCCTGGCGGGGCCGGGGCCGGGCACGTCTGAGCGGTCCGGGCGGCCGTGACGGGGATCAGAGCGCGTCGGCGAGGGCCCGGCCGGTGGTGCGGCCCGTGAAGACGCAGCCGCCGAGGAAGGTGCCCTCGAGCGCGTTGTAGCCGTGCGCCCCGCCTCCGCCGAAGCCGGCCGCCTCGCCCACGGCGGAGAGTCCGGGCAGCACGGAGCCGTCGGGGGCGAGCACCCGGCCCTCGAGATCCGTCTGGATGCCTCCGAGGCTCTTCCTGGTGAGGATGTGCAGCTTCACGGCGATCAGAGGGCCGGCCGCCGGATCGAGCAGCCGGTGCGGCCTCGCGATGCGCCACACCCGCTCGCCGAGGAATCGGCGCCCGTTGTGGATGGTCTGCACCTGCGCGTCCTTGGCGAAGGGGTTCGCCATCTCGGCGTCGCGGGCCCTGATCTGGCGCTCGAGCTCCCGCGCGTCGAGCAGCGGCACGTCGGTGAGGCCGTTCATCCGGTCCACGAGCTCGTCCAACCCGGCTGCGACGACGAAGTCGGCGCCCCGCTCGACGAAGGCGCGGACCTGCGGCGGGGCGCCTCGGCCGAGCCGGTCCCGAGCGACCCTCCGCAGGTCCCGCGAGGTGAGATCGGGGTTCTGCTCGGAGCCGGAGAGCGCGAACTCCTTCTCGATGATCCGCTGCGTGAGCACGAACCAGGAGTGGTCGTACCCGGCGATGGCGGGGTCGGCGCGCAGCAGCCGCAGCGTGCCGAGGGTGTCGGCGCCGGGGAAGCCGGGCGCGGGCAGGCGGCGGCCGATCGCGTCGAACCACATCGAGGACGGGCCGGGCAGGATCCGGATGCCGTGCCCCGGCCAGATCGGATCGAAGTTCCGCACCCCCTCCGTGTAGTGCCACATCCGGTCACGGTTCGTGAGCCGCGCGCCGGCCGACTCGGCGATGTCGAGCATCCGCCCGTCGACGTGCGCGGGGACCCCGGTGATCATCGTGGCGGGCGGCGTCCCGAGGCGGTCGGGCCACCAGCGGCGCACGAGCTCGTGGTTCCCGCCGATCCCGCCGGACGCGAGCACGACCGCCTGAGCGCGCAGCGTGAAGTCGCCGACGACGTCGCGGTTCGAGGGGATGCCGCGAGCGGCGTCGTCCTCGTCGAGCAGCGCGCCCTCCACCCCGACGACCCGGCCGGCCTCGACGAGCAGCCCGTCGACGCGGTGCCGGAAGCGCAGCGTGACCCGGCCCTCGGCGGCGGCGGCGCGGATCCGGTCCGCGAAGGGCTCGGAGATCCCGGTTCCGGTGCCCCACGCGATGTGGAACCGCGGCACGGAGTTGCCGTGCCCGAGCGCCCGGCCGTCGCCCCGCTCCGCCCAGCCGACGAGGGGCGTGAACCGCACGCCGCGGTCCTTCAACCACGGCCGGGCCTCGCCGGCGGCGAACTCGACGAACGCCCTTCCCCACCGGGCGGCCCACTCGTCCTCCGGATGGTCGCCCTCGAGGCGGTCCCACTGCGCGGAGCCCTGCCAGTCCTGCCAGGCGAGGTCGAAGGAGTCCTTCACGCCGAGGCGGCGCTGAGCGGGGGTGTCGACGAGGAACATGCCACCGAAGGACCAGTAGGCCTGGCCGCCGAGGTTCGCGGCGTTCTCCTGCTCGACGATGGTGACCCGGCGTCCGGCGCGCAGCAGCTCGTCCGCGGCGACGAGGCCCGCGAGGCCGCCGCCGACCACGATCACGTCCGCGTCCATCCCCACCGCCTCCCGCGCCGCACCGCGCTCCTCGAGGGAACCACATCCCTCGCCGCGCCGCCGGATCGGCCGAGCGACGTGCGGTTCCGGCCGATCGGGTGGGCCGTGGGCGACCGGATCGGCCGAAGGAGCACCGCTCAGCCGACGGGCACCGTGGCGACGGGCCGCTCGGTGAGCACGCCCGCGCGCAGCTGCAGCCGGCGCTTCGCTCGCCGCGCGACCCACGAGTCGTGCGTGACGACGACGAGGGTGATGCCGCGCTCGTCGCGGATGCGTTCGAGCAGCTCGATGATGTCGTTGCGAGTGTCCTCGTCGAGGGCGCCGGTCGGCTCGTCCGCGAGCAGCACGCTCGGGTCCTTCACCAGCGCCCTGGCGATCGCCACGCGCTGCTGCTGGCCGCCCGACAGCTCGGACGGCAGATGCGAGGCCCGGGTGTCGAGCCCGACCGCGGCGAGGGCCTCAGCCGCCCGCCGGCGCCGATCGGTGGCCGCGATCCCGAGCGGCGCGAGCGCGGTCTCCACGTTCTCCTGGGCGGTGAGCGTGGGGATCAGGTTGAACCCCTGGAACACGAAGCCGATCCGCGTCGCCCGCACCCGGCCGAGCTCGGCGTCGCGCATCCGGGCGAGGTCCTTGCCGTCGAGGAGGATGCTGCCCGTCGACGGGCGGTCGAGCGCACCGAGCAGCTGGAGCAACGTCGATTTGCCGCCGCCCGTCTGCCCCTGGATGGCGACGTGGTCACCGTCCTCGATCGTGAGGTCGACGTCCTTCAGCGCCGTCACGATGCGGGAGCCCTGCTTGTAGGTCTTGCCGATGTTCGTCAGCTGGTACATGTCGGTGGTCCTTCGTTCGAGTCGGATGGTCAGGCGACGCTGCGGAGTGCGGCGGCGGGACGGAGGCGGGTGGCGCGCCAGCCGCCGAAGGCGCCGGCGACGAGGCCACCGAGGATGGCGAGCGCCACGGCGAGGCCGAGCACGGAGGCGGTGACGGGCAGCGAGAGGGCGATGGACGCCGCCGAGGTCGCGGCACGCGCCACGCCAGCGGGGCCACCGGGTCCTCCGGGGCCCGCGGTCGCGGTCGCCGCGGACGCGGTGAGCGTCGGGTGGATCACGTTCACCACCGCGATCGCGGCGAGGCCGAGCGCGACGCCGATGGCGCCGCCGAGGAGGCCCTGCACCACGGACTCGCCGGCGACCTGGCCGACGACGCGGCGGTTCGTCCAGCCGATGGCCTTCAGCGTGCCGAACTCCCTGGTGCGCCGGGTGACGCCGGAGACGGTGAACAGCACGGCGAGCAGGAACGCGGCTGCGAGCACGAGCACCGACAGCCACAGGCCGAGGCTCTGGGCGAGCGACGCGGCGGTCGACACCGAGCCGGTGACGGTGGAGGCGAGGCTCGCCTGAGTGTTCACCGTCATGGGCGAGCCGAGGCTCTTCTCGAGCGCGGTCTGCACCGCACCGATCTGGGCGGCGCTCGTCGCCTGGACGAAGACGCTCGTGACCTTGCCGGTGTCGCCCGAGAGCTTCTGCGCGGTGTCGAGCGGGATGTAGAGGTTCGAGGCGGAGGCGCCGCTCGCGGAGGTGGACTTCACGATGCCGACGACCGAGAACGTCTTGGCGTCGATCGTGACGGTGCTGCCGACCTTCTTGCTCGCGCTCGTCGCGTAGTCGCTGTCAAGCACGGCGACGTCCTTGCCGGCGTCGGCCGCGGTGAGCATCCGCCCGCTCGTCAGGGCGGTGGACGACAGCGGGCCGACGGCCGTCGAGGCGGCGACGTCGTAGCCGAGCACCGTCGTCGAGTCGATGCCGAAGGAGCTGGGACCGCCGCTCGTGCCCGTGCCGGCGGTGGGCCGGGTCTGCGGGGCGCTGCTCGAGCCCGAGTTCGGGGTCTGCCCGCTGAACGTCGTGCTCTCCAGGCCGAGCACGCCCGTGGCGGCCTGCACGCCGCTGGTCGAGGCGATCTTCGTGACCGCGGTGGCGGCGAAGGTGGTCACGCCGCGGGCGGTCCGCAGCTGCGCGGAGTTGAAGGTGCGCGTGCCGCCGGTCGTGCTCCCGGCGCCGGCACCGAACGTGAACTGCTGCGTGCCGGAGGAGGAGGTCGTGGCGGCCTTCGTCACCGTGATGTCCGTGCCGACGCCGTAGACCGAGGCGAGGGCGCTCGCCTGCGCGGCTTTGACCCCGCCGGCGACGGAGTTCACGACGATGACGAGCGCTATGGCGAGCGCCATCCCGACGGCGACGATGAGCGTCTGCCGTCGGCGGTTCTTGAGTTCGCGAGTGAGATAGGTCCTGAACATGGGGTCGACGGTGGCGGCGCGACCTATGGCGATCCGATCGGACACGGAAGGGAACGTCAGGATTCCCTATGAGCTCGCGATGAGGCGCTGCCGCAATCTGCGGCCGGCATGGAGGGTTGGGCCCGCGCACCGGGGGCTGACGACCGCGCGGGCCGCAGACCTGCCGAGGGACGATGTCGAGCCGCGGCCAGCCGGGACCCAGGCGCTCTTCATCCCGGAGACCCAGCATGCGATCACGAGGAGGTGCTCATGCTCGACAGGGACGTCGAACCGGAAAGGGACGGACGGCGCCGATACGGCCTCACCACCCAGGACGCGATCGCCGCCTACCGCGACGGGCATCCGGAGCTGCTGCCGGCCGCGAACCGGTGGAAGTTCTTCGTGGACGATCACGCGGCGGGCCGCCACGTCCCCTCGGATCCCCGGCTGCTCCGCATCTGCCCGATCTGCCGCATGACGGCCCACCGCGGCGCCGCCTGAGCCGACCACCGATACGGTGGCTCGATGCTGTTCTGGGGCCTGAAGCTCCTCATCATCGGTCCGCTGCTCCGCCTGCTGCTGCGTCCGACGGTGACCGGAGCGGAGCACATCCCGGCGACCGGCCCGGTGATCCTCGCCGGCAACCACCTGTCGTTCATCGATCCGATCGCGCTCGCCGCGCTCGCCCGCCGGCGGGTGCGCTTCCTCGCCGCGAGCACCTACTACGTCAAACGGGGCGCTGCCGGCCGGTTCGTGGGCCTGTTCCTCACCCACACCGGGATGAAGCCGATCGACCGCTCGGGCGGGTCCGCGTCGGAGGCGTCCCTGCGCACCGGTCTCGAGATCCTGTCGAAGGGCGCGGTCCTCGGCATCTATCCGGAGGGCTCCCGGACCCGGGACGGCCGCCTGCATCGCGGACGCACCGGCGTGGCCCGCCTGGCGCTCCTCTCCGGGGCACCCGTCGTGCCGGTCGCGATGATCGGCACCGCCGAGGTCATGCCGGTGCACAGCCACAGCGTGCTGCCGCGCATCCGCCGGATCGAGATGCGGGTCGGCGCCCCGCTGCTCCCGGAGCGCACCAGCGATCTCACGGACGGGGCGGCGCTCCGCGCCTTCACCGACCGGATCATGCGGGCGCTGCAGGAGCTGGGCGGCCAGGAGTACGTGGACGAGTACACGAACGCCCGCCGGGACCGCTGATCGTCAGCGTGCGAGCAGCCAGCGCGGCTCGACGGCCCAGCCGGTCGCCCGCCGCACGACGGGGGTGGCGAGCACCAGCGCGAGCGTGACGGCGAGCACGCTGATCGCCACGACGCCGACCCAGCCGAGGTCGATGAGCGCCCCGTGCACGCCCGCGCTCTCGAGCAGCCGCACGACGAGGCCGTGCAGGAGGTACGGGTACATCGTCGCGGCCCCGAGCGCGGTGAGCCACGACCGTCGGGCGGGGACCAGCGCGAGCGCGGCGAGCACGAGCACCGCCGTCACCGCGTCCAGCAGCAGGGCGTCGCCGAGGTACTGCAGGACCGTCACGTGCAGCTCGCCCGCGCTCTGCTGCCGATTGAGCCAGCTCACGTCGATCGAGGGCGCCAGCAACCACGCCGCGACGGCCGCCGCCGCCATCACGGCGCCACCGGCGATCCGCGCCCGCACATCCTTGAGCCAGGTGAAGCGGTCCGCGCCCAGCACCTGCCCGGCGACGAACCACGGCAGCAGCTGCGCGGCCCGCGAGATCGCGAACCCGTCGTCCCGGATCGTGATCCCGGCGACGAGCGAGACGACGAGCGCCAGCGCGATCGGGAACCGCACAGCGCGCCAGAGCGGGGCGGTGAGGCGCCAGATGAAGAGCGCGAGCAGGAACCAGCACACGTAGATCGGCGACGCCAGATCGAACGGCTTGCTGTCGTGCCGCAGCCACGCGAGCTCGAGCGCGTAGAGGGCGTCGAAGATCACGTACGGCACCAGGACCGTGGTCACCAGCTTGCGCACCTGCTCCGGCCGCCCTTCGAAGCCGCGCGAGAAGATCCCGCACACCAGCGCGAACGCCGGTACGTGGAAGGTGTAGACGAGCACGTACGCCGCCTTCGCCGCCGGGATGTGATCGATCGCGGGGACCCAGTTGTGTCCGAGCACGACGAGCACGATGAGCAGGAACTTCGCGTTGTCGAAGAACGGGTCCCTGCTCGTCGCCGCGGACCGTGGCGCCGCGGCCGTCGCACGCGTGGCCGTCACACGCTCCAGCATCCGCACCGTGCCTGGGCGCGCGGTCCACACCCACCCTGACCGAACGATGAGGAAGCCGTCGGACCGCTGGGCTAGCGTGAACGGCCGCCGCGGCAACGAGCCCGGCGACGACCGTCAGAAAGGTGCGACGTGCCCGCTCCCTCCTCCATCGAACCGCTGCGCGTCGGGGTCGTCGGTCTCGGCTTCGCGGGCACGACCGCCCTGGACGCCTTCCGGTCGCTCCCGGGCGTCGAGGTCGTCGCCCTCGCCGGTCAGGAGCAGGCGCGACTCGAGGAGCTGGGCGCGTCGCGCGACGTGCCGAACCTCCATCACGACTGGGAGGACCTGGTCGCCCGCGACGATCTCGACGTCGTGAGCATCGGCGTCCCGAACCACCTGCACCACCCGATCGCGATCGCCGCGCTCGGCAGCGGCAAGCACGTGTTCTGCGAGAAGCCGCTCGCGCCCACCGGTGCCCTCGCGCAGGAGATGGTGGACGCCGCGCGGGCTGCGAACCGGGTGCTCGAGATCGCGTTCAACCACCGCCGCCGGGCGGACGTGCAGTACCTCCGCCGCTACCTCGACGAGCACGACATCGGGCGGATCTACCACGCCCGCTCCAGCTGGCGGCGCCGCGTGGGCATCCCCGGCCTCGGCTCCTGGTTCACGAACCGGCAGATGGCGGGCGGCGGCCCGATGGTCGACCTCGGCCCGCACATGCTCGACATCGCTCTGCACCTGATGGACGAACCGAGGGTGACGAGCGTCAGCGCGGTGGCGTACGAGGAGCTCGGGCGGGCGGGCCGCGGCGGTCGCACCGGCTCGACCACGACCGGCGGCACCCGCACGTTCGAGGTCGAGGACTTCGCGAGCGCCCTGCTCCGCCTCGACACCGGCGGGAGCATCCACCTCGAGACCTCGTGGGCGAGCTACTCCGCCGACGAGGAGGACATCGCGGTCGAGCTGCTCGGCGCGACGGGCGGCGTGCGCCTGTTCGTGCGCGACTACGCCACGGACGACACGATCCGCATCTACGGCGACGTCGCGGGCGCACCGGTCGTCACCGCGCCGACCGTGCACGTGCCCGCGGGGCATCACCTGGCGGTCATCGAGGAGTTCGTCGCCACGGTCCGCTCCGGGTCGTGGGCGAACGCGTACGGTGACTACGCGCTGCACCGCAGCCGCGTGATCGACGCGGTCTATCGGTCCGCCGAGGAGCGCCGGGAGGTCGAGGTCGTATGAGGATCACCGTCTGGAACGAGAACCTGCACGAGACCCGCGGCGACGCGGTGGTGCGTGAGAACTACCCCGACGGCATCCACCGCGCGATCGCGGCGGGGCTCGCCGGGTTCTTCGACGGCGCGGACGACGTGCTCCGCACGGCGACGCTGCAGGATCCGGAGCACGGGCTGACGGATGCCGTGCTCGACGAGACGGACGTGCTGCTCTGGTGGGGCCACATCGGTCACGCCGAGGTCGCGGACGAGGTCGTCGACCGCGTGCACCGGAGAGTGCTCGCCGGCATGGGGCTGCTCGTGCTGCACTCCGGCCACTACTCGAAGATCTTCCAGCGCCTCACCGGCACGACGAACTCGCTCCTCTGGCGCAACGACGGCGAGCGCGAGCTCGTGTGGACGATCGACCAGACGCATCCGATCGCGGCAGGCGTGCCGAGCCCGATCGTCGTGCCGCGCCAGGAGATGTACGGCGAGCCGTTCGACATCCCGGTGCCCGACGAGCTCGTGTTCATGTCGTCGTTCGAGGGCGGCGAGGTGTTCCGGTCCGGCGTCACGTACACGCGGGGACTCGGCCGGATCTTCTACTTCTCCCCCGGCGACCAGGAGTACCCCGTCTACCACCAGCCGGAGATCCTGCAGGTGCTGGCGAACGGCATCCGCTGGGCGGCACCGCGGCAGCCGCTGCGGGACCAGACGGCCGAGAACGCGCAGCGGGACTGGTTCCTCGGGTAGCGCCGGCCCTCAGCCCTCAGCCCTCAGTCCCCGGCCGCCGCGTCCATCGCGAGCAGGTCGAGGCTCTCGGGCGACGGCTCGCCGGCAGCGTCGCCGAACCGGCGCAGGCCGTCGATGGCCGCGTGCCGGTCGGCCGGATCCATCCGGCCGAGGATCGCGACGAGCGCCTGCTCCCGTCTCCGCCGTGCCTCGTCGACGAGGCGGATTCCGGGAGGCGTGAGGTCGAGGGTGATCAGGCGGCGATCGGAGGGCTCGGAGCTGCGATGCACCCAGCCGCCGCGCACGAGCCGGGCGACGAGCCGGGTCCCGGTCGAGGCCGTGACGCCGAGCCGCGCCGCGAGCGCTCCCGCGGCGGTGGGGCCGAGCGCCCGCAGCAGCACGAGGGCCCGGAGCTGCGGCATCGTCACCTCGTCGAGCGCCGGGATGAGGGAGTCGGCGATGACGCCGACGAGCGCTCTGGTGCCGCGGACCGCCTCGGCGAGGTCCTCCTGCGGGATCCCGTTGTCCTTCTCCGCCATCCGTCGAGCTTCCGTGTCCGGCCGTGCGACGCCTGCAACCGTTGCCGTCGCGGTAACGGTACCGGGCCGGGCGAGGGCCCGTCGGGGGAATCCCTGCGGATGCGCCGGAGACAGGCCGAGCCGCCGTCATCGCGGTTCCACAGCCTTCGTCGGGGCGGACGACGAACCGTCGGGGATAGCCTGGAACCGAGGCGGGCCCACCTCGCCGCCGACGTCCTGCGAAGGAGCACCCCGTGCCGACCCAGCCCCTGTCCGTCCAGCTGTACTCGGTGCGTGACGCCGTGGCCGCCGATCTGCCCGGCGCCTTGACGCGGCTCGCCGGCATCGGGTTCACGAACGTCGAGCTGTACGGCTTCGTCGACCGCGCCGACGAGTACGCCGCCGGGCTGCGCGACGCCGGGCTGTCGGCGCCGTCCGGTCACGCGCCGGTGCTGCAGTACGACGACCCGCGCGCCGCCTTCGAGGCGGCGAAGACGGTCGGCGTGCACACCCTGATCGATCCGCACCACCCCGCGGAGCACTGGCAGTCGGCCGACGACATCAAGGCGGCGGCCGAGCGGATGAACACGATCGCCGCCGCGGCGGCCGAGTTCGACCTCGCCTTCGGCTACCACAACCACTGGTTCGAGCTCGAGGCGCACCACGACGGCGTCACCGGCCTGGAGCTGCTCGAGCAGCACCTCGACCCCGCCGTCGTGCTCGAGGTCGACACGTTCTGGGTGACCGTCGGCGGCGAGTCCGCTCCGGCGCTGCTCGGCCGGTTCGGCGACCGCGTGAAGTTCATCCATGTGAAGGACGGCCCCATCACCCGCGACACCTCGACGCAGCTGCCCGCGGGGCAGGGCGACGTCGACGTGCGGGCCGTGCTCGCCGCCGCGCCCCAGGCGATGCGGGTGCTCGAGTTCGACGCGTACACCGGCGACCCGTTCGACGGGCTCGCCGAGTCGTTCCGCTTCGTCTCCGAGCTCGAGCGATGAGCCGCGGCCCGGTCGGCGTCGGCGTCATCGGCGCCGGCGTCATCAGCGACCAGTACCTGTCGAACCTCACGACGTTCCCCGACGTGACGGTGCGGTTCATCGCCGACCTCGACGTCCCGCGGGCCGAGGCGCAGGCGCAGAAGTACGGCGTGCCCGGGTCCGGCTCGGTCGAGCAGCTGCTCGCCGACGACTCCGTCGAGATCGTCGTGAACCTCACCATCCCGGCGGCACACGCGGACGTGGCGCACCGGGCCCTCGACGCCGGCAAGCACGTCTGGAACGAGAAGCCGCTGACGACCGACCGGGCGAGCGCCACGGAGCTGCTCGAGCACGCCGGGCGTGCAGGGTTGCGGGTCGCCTGCGCGCCCGACACCGTGCTCGGCGCCGGGATCCAGACGGCGCTGCGTGCCGTGCGGGAGGGCGTGATCGGCGCGCCCCTCAGCGCGACGACGATGATGCTCTCCCCCGGCCCCGAGTCGTGGCACCCGAACCCCGCGTTCCTGTTCGCGCGGGGCGGCGGCCCACTGTTCGACATGGGCCCCTACTACCTCACGACCCTCGTCTCCGCGTTCGGCTCCATCGGCTCCGTCGCCGCCGCCGCATCCATGGCGTTCCCGACCCGCACGGTCGGATCCGGCCCCCTCGCCGGCACCGATGTCCCCGTCGAGGTGCCCACCCACGTCGGCGCGCTGCTGCGGTTCGCCGACGGCGGCGCCTCGGCGCAGTCGACGTTCAGCTTCCAGTCGGCGCTGGCCCGCCAGGGCTTCGTCGAGATCACCGGCACGGACGGCGTCCTGGTGCTCCCCGATCCGAACCGGTTCGAGGGCGACACCGTGCTGTGGCGCCGCGGGTCGAGCGAGCCCGAGACGCTGACCGCCGTCGGCGCGACCGCCGGCCGCGGCATCGGCGTGCTCGACCTCGCCCGCGCCATCCGCACCGGCGGATCGGAGCGCGCGAGCGGGGCGCTCGCGGCGCACGTGCTCGACGTCATGCTGTCCATCGCGGATGCGGCGGACACCGACCGCTTCGTCGAGGTGGCGAGCCGCGCACCGCAGCCGGAGCCGCTGCCCGCCGACTGGGACCCCGCGGCCGCCTCGGACCTCGGCTGATGCGCGCCGGGCTCATCGGCGGCGGCTTCATGGGAGCCGTGCACGCCCGATCGGCCCGCGCGGCCGGTGCGGACGTCGTCGCGGTGGCCACGAGCTCCGCGGACGGAGCCAGACGCGCGGCGGAGTCGCTCGGGGTGCCCGTGGCGGCAGAGTCCGTCGATGCGCTGCTCGCGCTCGACCTCGACGTCGTGCACGTCACCTCGCCGAACGCCGCGCACCTGGAGCACGCGCTGGCCGTGCTCGCCGCGGGTCTCCCGGTCGTCTGCGAGAAGCCCCTCGCCACGAGCGCGGCAGATGCCGCACGCCTCGCCGACGCGGCCCGTGAGGCCGGGATCGTCGCGACGGTGCCGTTCGTCTACCGGTTCCATCCGATGGCCAGGGAGGCGCGCGACCGGGTCCGCTCCGGCGGCCGCGTGTTCACCGTGCAGGGCGCCTACCTCCAGGACTGGCTGCTGAACCCGGACGACGACGACTGGCGCACGGATCCCTCCGCCGGCGGCCCGTCGCGGGCGTTCGCCGACATCGGCTCGCACCTCGCCGACCTCACCGAGTTCGTCGCCGGTGAGCGGATCACGCGGCTTCTGGCCATCACGCGGACCGTGCATCCCGAGCGGAACGGGCATCCGGTCGCCAGCGAGGACGCGGCGGCGGTCGTCGTCGAGACGGCGTCGGGCGCCATCGGCACGCTGCTGGTCTCCCAGGTGGCTGCCGGGCACGACAACGGACTCGTGCTCGAGGTCGCGACCGCAGGCGGCGCAGTGCGGTTCGAGCAGGAGGAGCCGAACCGCCTCTGGCTCGGCGCCCGCGGGGAATCGACCCTGCTGTCCCGCGGCGGCCCGCAGAACGGCGCGGACGCGCTGCGGCTCTCGATCGTGCCGCCCGGCCATCCGATGGGCTACCTCGACGCCTTCGCCGCCTTCGTGCGCGACAGCTACGCCGCCATCGGCGGGGCGCGTCCCGACGGGCTGCCGACCTTCGACGACGGGCTGCGTGCGGCCCGCCTCACCGACGCGGTGCTCCGCTCGGCCGAGACGGGCGAGTGGGTCGACACGTCGCACGCGTAACCACCGGACCCGTCGGCGACGGAGGATCTGGTCCCTCCCGGAGGACCGGAACGGCTGTTCGGTCCTCCGCTGACGACCGGATCATCCGTCAGCGACGGCGGCAGCGGGCTCGGCTCAGCGGGCCGTCCAGCCGCCGTCGATCGCGAGGGTCTGGCCGGTGATCAGCGAGGCTGCAGGCGCAGCGAGGAACACGACGGCATCGGCCACCTCGCGCGGCACGCCGATGCGGTGCAGCGCCGCGATCCGCTCCACCGTGTCCGCGCGGAACGCGGGGTCCCCGAGCGCGGCCTCGGTACCGTCCGTCTCGATGAAGGTCGGCGCGACCGCGTTCACGCGGATGCCGTCGACGCCCCACTCGACGGCATGGCACCGGGTCATGTGCACGACGGCCGCCTTGGCGATGCAGTAGGCGGACTCGCCGGGCAGCGCCACGAGGCCGGCCTGGGACGCCATGTTCACGATCGCCCCGCCCCCGGCCGAACGCATGCGCTTCGCGGCATGCTGGGAGAGGGCGAACGCGCTGCGCACGTTCCACGCCCAGACGTGGTCGAAGTCGTCGAGCGACACCTCGGCCGCGGGCGCCGACGGGATCCCGCCGCCCGCGTTGTTCACGAGCACATCGAGCCCGCCGAGCGCCTCCGCCGCGGTGTCGAGCGCCGCTCGGCTCGCCTCGACGTCGAGCACGTCCATCGCGAGCGGCACCGCCCGGCGGCCGAGCGCCTCGATCTCGGCGACGGCGCCGCCGTCGTCGTCGACGTCCCGCAGCCCGAGTCCGACATCGGCGCCTGCGCGGGCGAGTGCGACCGCGATCGCCCGTCCCAGCCCGCGTCGCGCGCCCGTCACGACGGCCACCCGGCCCGTCAGGTCGAAGGGCCGGTCGTCCGCAGCGGCCACGTCAGCGCTGCCCGCCGTCGGGTGCGGCATGATCCGCGACGGGGCCGACGCCGTCCGCGTCCGGGTGGCGTGGGATGTGCACGTCCTCGGGGTCGACGTCCACCTGGCCGTCGTCGGTGTAGTCGCCCGTGCCGGGCAGCACCTTCACGGCGTCGCGGTCGATGTCCGGGTCGTCGAGCGCGGGACTGCCGGCTTGGTCGTCCTGCAGCTCGCCGACCTCGCGGTCGCTGCTCGGGCTGTAGTCGGTGTCCTTGCGCTCACCCGGCGGCACGTTGGGAGGGGACTCGAGGAAGGGGTCGTCGCTCATGGTCCGACGGTAGGTCGTTCCATCGTGGGTTGCCTGCGTGCGCCGTCAGGCGCCGAGCCGCTGCAGCAGGCCGTCGAGCTCCCGCACCACCGCCGGGTGCCCGGCGATCACCATGCGGTTGGCCGGCGCGGCCCCCGCGAGACCGGTGACCACCCCGCCCGCCTCCGTCACGAGCAGGCCCCCGGCCGCCTGGTCCCACGGGTTGAGCCCCTGCTCGAAGAAGGCGTCGAGCCGCCCCGCGGCCACCGACGCGAGATCGATCGCCGCGCCACCCGTCCGGCGCAGATCCCGCACCAGCGGGATCAGCTCCCCGGCGACCCTGGCCTGGTTGCCCCGGATCGCGTGCGTGTAGTGGAACCCGGTCGACAGCAGGGCCCGATCCAGCTCGGCGGGGGGTCGGACCTGCAGCACGCGATCGCCGAGGTGCGCGCCGCCGCCCGCCGAGGCGGTGAAGACCTCGCCGAGGGCGGGTGCGGCGACGGCGCCCGCGAGCGCGCGCCACGTCTCCGGATCCGGATCCCCCTCGACCGCGGCGATCGACACCGACCAGTTCGGCAGGTCGTAGAGGTAGTTGACGGTGCCGTCGATCGGATCGACGACCCAGGTGATGCCGCTGGTGCCGGTCCCGGCGCCCGACTCCTCGCCGAGGAATCCGTCCGCCGGCCGGGCGGCGGCGAGCCGGGCGCGGATGAGGTCCTCCGCCGCCCGGTCGGCGGCGGTGACGATGTCGATCGGCGACGACTTCGTGTTCTGCACCTCGACGCCCTCGCGGCGCAGGCGCGCGGCGAGCTCCCCCGCCTCGACGGCCACCTCGCGTGCCAGGCGCAGGAGCTCCTGGGCACCGGCGGTCACCGGACGGTCCCGGCAGGGGTTCGGATCGGCGCGCTCATGCGCGAACGCTATCCCGCGCCGGGACGGCGGCCGGGCGTCAGGTGGCGCGACGCGCGAGGCGACTCGCCACGACGGCGGCACCGGTCGCCGCGAGCGCACCGGCGAGCGCCAGGCGTCCGGCGGTCCTGGTGCGCCCCGCCCAGCCGCCCGTGGCGGTCGCGTCGGCGGGATCCCGGGCGGGTTCGAACAGGATGCCCGAGGTGTCGTCGGCCGGCCGGGTGGGCGAGAGGTGCGTGGTCTCCACCATCACCGCCATCTGCGCCTCGACGGGCCGCGGCGTGCGGCGGTGGCGGCGCACCATCGTCCGGCCGAGCCGACCGATCACGATCTCGTCCTTCGGGGACCTGGCGGCGGCCACGATGACGTCGGCGACCTTGTCCACGCTGTACACGGGCGGCATCGCCTGCACGCGCCGGCCGGTGTGGTTCGCGGAGTGGCGGAAGAACGGGGTGTCGACGGTCGGCGGCAGCACGGTGGCCACGTGGACGTCCTTCAGCTTCTGCAGCCGCAGCTCCGCGCGGAGGCTGACGCCGAGCGCGCGCACCGCGGCCTTCGACATGCTGTACGCGGCCGTGTAGGGCTGCGGGATCTCGCCGACGATCGACGACACGTTGACGATCACGCCGCGGCGGCTGGGCATCATCACCTCCAGCGCGGCCCGGGCGCCATGCACGTAGCCCATGACGTCGACGTCGATCACCCGCCGGAACTCGTCGAGCGGCACCTCCACCACCGGGGCGAAGACGGAGACGGCTGCGTCGTTGACCCAGATGTCGATGCCGCCGAACCGGGCCACGGCGGCTCGTGCGAGGGCCTGCACCGCATCCCAGTCGGTGACGTCGGTCGGGACGGCGATCGCGTCGCCTCCGGCGGCACGGCATTCCGCGGCGAGTGCCTCGAGCACGGGCCCCCTGCGGCTCGCGAGCACGAGGCGGTCCCCCTTCGCCGCGAACCGCAGTGCGGCGGCCCGGCCGATCCCGCTCGACGCGCCCGTGAGCACGACCACCCGTCCCTCGCTCATGACCCTTCTCCCTCGCGCGCCGTCGGATCCGTGCGCCAAGCGCAGCCCTCGAGACGTGCGGGATCAAGCCCTGCGGCGGTGATCGCGGCGCACCCGCAGCGGCCTCCCGGCTCCCACGGAGCCAGGAGGGTCGGCGCTCATCCGGCTCTCAGAAGGCGGGTCAGGCGGCGCCGCCTCCCGTGCGCCACGTCGCGTCGATGCGGACACCGTCGGCCGTCTCGGTGATGTGCAGGGCGATGTCCGCGTCGAGCAGCGCAGCGTCGACGTCCGCCCCGTCGGCGGCGGCCTGCTCCGCGAGCCGCTCGAACACGACCGCCACGGCACGCCCCCAGTCCTGCGGATGACGGCTCGTCGTCTCCTGGGATGCCGCGTACTCGCGGTCCGTCGGAGCGGCACTTCCCTCGCTGGTCATGCAGGAACGGTAGCGGGACCGGGCGTGAGGCGCCCGTGGGCGGTCGTCAGAGCGAGGTGAGCGGCGGCACCCCGAAGCTCTTCGGCGGCTTCACGTCGTGCCGCGGCGCGCTCTCGGGACGGTCGGCGTCGTCCCCGAGCACCCCGTTCGTCTGGTCGAACACGTGCGGTGCGCCATCGGCTCCGGATGCGGTCATGGCGTCACCGTGGCACGGACGGGTGCCCGTGTCGAACGTCGGACCGCCACGCCGCTCACCGGAGCGCGTCCTCGCGCTCGATCCGGTCCGCGGAGCGCCGGTCCGGCCTGGCGATCACGAAGTAGACGCCCCCGATCAGCAGCAGCACGATCACGACCACGAGGGTGATCCAGTCGAGGTTGAACAGCGCCCCCCGGGGACTGGTGAGCCCGGTCGGGACGACGATGTTCAGCAGCATGAGCGCGAGGTAGACCGCCGCGACGATGCTCACCGGCCAGCCCCAGCGGCCGAGCCGGAAGGCGCCCGCCGGTCGCCATCCGCGGCTCCTGGCGATCATCGAGCCGATCACCGTGAGGAGGAACGACAGGTAGATGCCGGAGACGCCGAACGAGACGAGCGCGGTCAGGGCGTTGATGCCCGCCGGGAACACGAACCAGAGGATGTGCACGTCCTTGGCCGGGTTCACGTTGACGAGCAGGGTGAACAGGACGGGCACCACGCCGGCGACGAGGAGCGCGTTCACCGGCGTGCGGAACCGCGGGGAGACGCGCCGCAGCCACCCGCTCGCCGGCAGCTGGCGGTCCCGGGCGTAGGAGAAGAGCAGCCGGGACCCGGCGCCCTGCACGGCGGTGCCGCACGAGAAGAACGCGATGCAGACGACGAGCAGGAAGACGTCCTGCAGCCACTGCGGCAGCTCGCTCAGGATGAGCGGGATGCCGCCCGAGAAGGAGAGGGCGGCCGCGTAGCCCTTGTGGCTCGCCGGCGAGGCGAGGAGCAGTCCGGCGACGAGGACGAACGACGCGACCCCGCCGTAGAGCAGCGAGGACCGCATCGCCCGTGGCACGTGTCTGGAGGCGTCCTTCGTCTCCTCGGCCACGTCACCCGCCGACTCGAAGCCGTAGAAGATGTAGCTGTGCGCGAGCACCGCGACGAGCGCGGCCGCCGCCCACGATCCGCCGAAGTCGACGCCGAGCGTGTTCGACTTCACGGTCTCCGCGCCCTGGGACGAGAACAGGAAGTCGAGCCCGTGGTGGAAGCCGGCGATCGCGAGGGCGATCGCGACGCCGAAGGTCCCGATGGTCTCGACATAGACGCCGACGCGGCTGATGCGGCTCATCGCCTTCGCCCCGACAGTGTTCACGATCGTCTGGACGAGGATCAGCAGCACGGTCACCACGAGGATCGTGGCGTGGTTCGTCGCGTCGAGCTTCAGCCCGAACAGGTCGTTCAGCAGCGCGGCCAGGTAGGCGGCCATGCCCGTGTCGACGCTCGCCACCGTGACGAGCAGGGCGAGCCCGTAGATCCAGCCCACCCACCAGCCGTAGGCCGGGCCGACGCTGCGCTTGCCGTACTGGTACAGCGCACCCGCCAGCGGGTAGTGGCTGCCGAGCTCGCCGAAGACGAGCGCGACGAGCAGCATGCACAGCACGACGGGGATCATCAGCCAGATGTACGAGGGCCCCGCGGCACCGGCCCCGAGCACGAACAGCGAATAGACGCCGACCATGGGCGACAGGTACGAGAAGGCGATGCTGAAGTTGTCGAACAGGCCGAGCACGCGGCGCAGCTCCGGCCGGTAGCCCAGCGACAGCAGATGGGTGTCCTCGTTCGTCGCGGCCGGGGAGCTGGTGTCCGAGGGGTCGGGCGCGGTGGCGGTCATGGGGCTCCTTCATCGTCGAAACGAGCACAGCAGGCCGGCGCCTCGCCGTTGAGGCCCGTGCCTGCTGAGGTGATGCTAGGGAGTGGGCGGTGCGCGCGCTAGAGGCGCGCTGTGAGGCGGCGCGGGGTCATCGCGCCTCGCTCTGGCGCTCGTCGAGCCACGTCGGCGAGGTGGTCGAGCCGAGCCGTGGCGGCGGCGTCCTGTAGCCGGCGGCAGCGCCGGACAGCCGGATCGGGCCGGCGGCCTGGCGGGCGCCGCCCTCCTCCCCCACCACCATGTCGAGGCCGAGACGCGCGGCCAGCGCGAACGCCTCCGTGACACTGTTCACGACGCCTGCGGGCACCCCCGCGCGGGTCAGGCGGTCCTGCCACTGGTCCCCCGTCGCCCCGAGGAGTCGTCCCTGGAGCAGGTTGTGCAGCACGTCGCGGTGCTGCACGCGCATCGCGTTGTCGGCGAAGCGCGGGTCGCGGGTCAGCTCGGGCAGCCCCGTCTCCCGCGCCAGCGCCGCGAACTGCTGGTCGTTGCCGACGGCGACCGCGATGGTCCGGTCCGCCGTCTCGAACGTCTCGTACGGCGCGATGCTCGGATGCGTGTTCCCGTTGCGCTCCGGCGAGCGCCCGGTCGTCAGGGCCGCCGAGCCGGCGTTGACGAGACCGGCGAGCAGCGACGAGAGGAGATCGACCTCGATCCGCTGCGGGCCGGATCCCCCGTCCCGGCGGCGGAGCGCGAGCAGGATGCCGCTGAACGCGTTGAGGCCGGTGAGCACGTCGACGAGGGCGACGCCGACCTTCAGCGGGGGTCCGTCCGCCTCGCCCGTCACGCTCATGAGGCCACCGAGGGCCTGCACCACGAGGTCGTAGCCGGGCAGCTGGGCACCGGCCCCCGAGCCGAATCCGGTGATCGAGCAGTAGACGAGCCGTGGGTTCTCCTGCGCGAGCCGCTCGAACCCGAGTCCGAAGCGGTCCATGACGCCCGGGCGGAAGTTCTCGACGACCACGTCGGCGGTCGCGGCGAGCCGCCGTGCGAGCTCGGCCCCGTCTCCGGCGAGGTCGCAGACGACGGACCGCTTGTTGCGGTTGACCGCGGCGAAGTAGGTGGCGTTCCCCTCGGCGTCGACGGGTGGCCGCCACGCGCGGGTCTCGTCGCCGCCGGGGCTCTCGATCTTGATCACGTCGGCGCCGAAATCAGCGAGCATCATCGTCGCGTACGGGCCGGCGAGCACGCGGCTGAAGTCGGCGACTCGGACGCCGGTCAGCACGCCCGCGACCGCCGACGATGCCATGGTCGACAGGGCCCGGCTCAGAGCGACTTCAGGAACTCGATCAGGCCCGGGAAGTAGTGCGCTGGGTCGTCGAACTGGCTCAGGTGGCTGCCGTCCGGGCAGTGCAGGTACCGGCCGTTCGGCAGCTGCTCCGCCATCCAGCGCATGTACGCCGGATCCATGGTGTCGTGCGTGCCACCGATCGTCAGGGTCGGCACCCGGATGGAGCGGAGGTCTCCGGAGCGGTCCCAGTCCTCGAGCGACCCTGTGAGGCCGAGCTCGCTCGGGCCCTGCATCGGCACGTAGATCGACGGGTTGGTGTGCGCGAGGCCGCGCAGGACGGGATCGGGCCACTCCGCCACGGGGATCCGGCAGACGTGCTGCTGGTAGTGGTGCGCCATGAGCAGCTCCTCGTAGCGGGGGTCGTCCGTGGTGCCCTCGGCCTCGAACCGCTGGATCTCCGCCAGCACGTCCTGATCCATCGCCGGCATGAGCACCTCGCGCGCGTACCGGTTGTACTCGGGCGCGCTCGCCATCATGTTCGAGATCACGAGCCCCTTGAGGTGCTCCTGGTGGTGGACCGCGTACTCGGTGGCGAGCAGGCCTCCCCACGACTGGCCGAGCAGCACGAAGTTCGATGCGTCGAGCCCGAGCGCGACCCGCACCTGCTCCACCTCGTCGACGAAGCGGGAGAGCTCCCAGAGCGACGGGTCGTCCGGCTGGTCGCTGCGGAACGAGCCGAGCTGGTCGTAGTAGTAGTACTCGATGCCCTCGCGCGGGAACCAGACGTCGAACGGCTCGTAGAGCTCGTCGGTCGAGCCGGGGCCGCCGTGCAGCAGGAGCACCTTCAGGTCCGGGTCGGTGCCGACCCGCTTGGTCCAGACGGAGAACTCGCCGCTCGGCGTCGAGATCGGGATCCGCCTGGCGCCCCCCGACACGACGTCCTTCGGGTCCCAGGTGCTCGTGTCGAAGTAGGCGGACGACTCGGTGGTGCTCATCGCTCCACGATAGGACGGCTCCTCACCCGTTCCCCAGCGGCGGGG
>NZ_JAODBE010000119.1 GCF_025463795.1 Amnibacterium sp. | reverse complement strand
AACGGCTTGGTGACGTAGTCGTCGCCGCCGGCGGTGAGGCCGTTGATGCGGTCCTCGAGCGAGTCCTTCGCGGTGAGGAACAGCACGGCCGTCTGCTGGCCGTCCTGGCGCACGCGGGCCAGCACCTGCATGCCGTCGATGTCCGGCAGCATCATGTCGAGCACGATGGCGTCGGGTCGGAACTCCCGGGCGAGGGCGAGGGCCTTGCGGCCGTCGGACGCGGTCTTGACCTCCCAGCCCTCGTAGCGGAGGGCCATCTGAAGGAGGTCGGTGAGCGTCGGCTCGTCGTCCACGACGAGGACGCGGATGGGACTGCCGTCGGGGTGCTTCAGGCGGGGACGGCTCTGCGGTGCGGCCTCGGAGGCGGCGGGACGGGTCATGGACACCCCTCCAGGGAACTGCAGATTCCTATGAGTCGCATGAGGATGAAGCATGCGGATCTTGGGAACCGCCGATGGTCGAGACAAGCGGACGATGAGCGCGTTCATAGCCGGCACAGAGGCGTCCTGACAGGTCCCGCTCAGGGAGCCGAATAGCGTCGCGCCCATGTTCGGAACCTACCTGCGCCGGGAGCTGGCCAACCGCCGACGGCAGACGATCATCATCGCCATCGGCATGGCGCTCGCGATCGCCCTCGTGATCCTGGTCAACGCCGCAGCCGCTGGGGTCAAGGCGGCGCAGGGCACCGCGCTGCAGAACGTCTACGGCGTCGGGACCGACATCACGGTCACGAAGGCGGCGAGCGCCGCGGCCGCGAACGGCGGCAGGCAGAACTTCCAGTTCGGATCGGGCTCCGGCAGCAGCTCCGGTGGCACGCAGTCGATCAGCCGGAGCCGGCTGTCGACCGAGCCGGGGACGACGGTCTTCGCCGCGTCGGCGGTGACGAAGGCGGCGAACGCCACCGGCGTCAAGGCTGCCACCGGCGTGCTGAACCTCTCGAACACCACGTTCACCGGGCAGCTGCCGACGCAGGGCGCGCAGAGCGGCGGGTTCGGCCAGCGCGGCAGCAGCGCCACAGGCCCCACAGGCGGCCCCGACGGCGCGGGAGGCAGCTCGTTCGGTGTCGACCGCGTCACCGTGCTCGGCTACGACGTGAAGGGCGCGACCATCGGCCCGCTGACGGCTGCCACCCTCACATCAGGCCGCTCGTTGACCGCCACGGACGCGGGCAAGGACGTCGCCGTGCTCGATGCCGACTACGCGACCAGCGCGAGCAAGAAGGTCGGCAGCACCGTCTCGCTGGGTGGCAAGACCTTCACGGTCGTCGGGATCGTGACGTCGACGGCCGCCTCCGGCTCGTCCGCCTCGAACGCCTACGTCCCGCTCGACACGGCGCAGACCCTCGCCGGCGACGCGAGCAAGGTCTCGAGCGTCTACGTCGAGGCGACCAGTGCCTCGCAGATCGACACGGTGAAGGCGGAGCTGCAGAAGTCCCTCGGCTCGACCATGACGGTGAACACGCAGGCCGACCTCGCATCGACCGTGACCGGCTCGCTGTCGACCGCATCCTCGCTCGCCAACTCGCTCGGCCTGTGGCTGTCGGTGCTCGTGCTCGCGGCGGCCTTCCTCATCGCGGTGCTCTTCACCGTGTCCGGCGTCACCCGCCGCACCCGCGAGTTCGGCACGCTGAAGGCGATCGGCTGGAGCAACGGCCGCATCGTCGGGCAGGTCGCCGGCGAGTCCTTCGTGCAGGGGCTCATCGGCGGCGTGATCGGCATCGCGCTGGGTCTCGTCGCGATCCTCGTGGTCGACCTCATCCACCCGACGCTGACCGCCTCGGCCGCCGCAGCGGGCCGGGGGTTCGCATTCGGCGGCGGGGCGGGCGGTGCGGCTGGAGGTGGCGGCACCGGCGAAGGATTCGGCGCAGGCGGTGGCTTCGGCCAGGCCGCGGCGCGCACGGTCACCAGCGCGTCGGACATCGTGCTCACCCTGCCGATCACCCCCTCCGTGATCGTCATCGCCGTCGCGTTGGCGGTGCTCGGCGGCCTGATCGCCGGTGCCTTCGGCGGGTGGCGCGCCTCGCGCCTCCGCCCAGCAGAAGCCCTTCGCAGCGTCGCGTAGCGACGTGCGCCACCGCACCGACCGTCCAGCCGACCAGGAGATCCGAACCATGTACGAGCTCGAGCGCGTCTCGAAGACCTACCGCCAGGGCGGGCGCCCCGTTGCCGCCCTCGTCGACGTGGACCTGACCATCGGAGACGGCGAGTTCCTCGCAGTGCAGGGGCAGACGGGCGGGGGCAAGTCCACGCTGCTGCAGTTGCTGGGTGCGCTGGACAAGCCCACCTCCGGCACGATCCGGCTCGGCGGTGCCGACCTCGGCCGGATGGGTGCCTCCGAGCTGACCCGGGTCCGCGCGACGCAGATCGGCTTCGTGTTCCAGAGCTTCAACCTCATCCCGACCCTGACGGCGCAGGAGAACGTGGAGACGGCGCTCGCGCCGACCCATGTCGACAAGCGCGAGCGCCGGGACCGCGCGAAGGAGGCGCTCGAGTCCGTGGCGCTCGGCGACCGCGTCTCGCACCTGCCGAGCGAGCTGTCCGGCGGGCAGCAGCAGCGCGTCGCCATAGCCCGGGCGCTCGTCAAGCAGCCCCAGGTGCTGCTGGCCGACGAGCCGACCGGCGCCCTGGACGAGGACACCCGCGGCGAGATCGTCGGCCTGCTCGAGTCGGTGTGGAAGGACCGCGGGCTGACCCTGGTCGTCGTCACGCACGACTCCTGGGTCGCGCATCGCGCTGAGCGGCGCATCCACCTGAAGCAGGGGCGGGTGATGGAGAAGGCCGCCGCCAAGGTCTGATCCTGGTCGACGCCCGGCCGCGACTCTGCCTGCGGCGGACGTCCCGGGGCTCGACCGGCCGTTCCGTCCCCCTGTTTCCCTGAGTCCTTTTCCCAAGAGGTGACCCAGCCGTAACAGGGCGGAATCACTGGACCGATGGAATTGGGCTTCTGCACGATGCCCGATCGGAACGGACCGGAGGCACGATGACACTCCACGAGGACATCGCGGTGGTGAACCCATCAGCGAGCGCCGAGACGATGCGAGCGGTGCTGCTCGACCGGTTCGGCGATGCCGGCGGTCTGCGGCTGGGCGACGTGACCCGGCCGGTCCCCGTCGTCGGCGAGCTGCTCGTGCGCGTCGTGGCGGCGGGCATGAACCCCGTCGACATCACGACGAGGTCCGGAGCGGGCGAGGCGGCCGGGGTCTCCTCGTTCCCGGCCGTGCTCGGGCACGACTTCAGCGGCGTGGTGGTCAGCGCGCCGTACGAGGCGTTCCGGCTGCAGCCCGGCGACGAGGTCTACGGCGTGAGCGCGGCACCCAGGGCGACCGGGAGCTTCGCTGAGTACGTGACCGTCCCGGCGCAGCAGGTCGCACCGAAGCCGAAGGTGCTGTCGCACGCCGAGGCGGCGGCGGTGCCGCTCGCGGCGATCACCGCGTGGGGCGCCGTCGTCGAGCTGGCGAAAGCGCATGAGGGCCAGCGGATCCTGATCCACGCCGGTGCGGGCGGCGTGGGGCATTTCGCCGTGCAGTTCGCCGCCTACTTCGGTGCGCACGTGATCGCGACCGCGTCCGGCCGCAACACCGGTTGGCTGCGGGAGCTCGGCGCGAACGAGACGGTCGACCACACCACGACGCGGTTCGAGGACGTGGTGGCGGAGGTGGACACCGTAATCGACCTCGTCGGCGACCGGCAGGACCACACCGGCCCCAGATCGCTGGACGTCCTCCGCCCCGGCGGGCTGCTCGTGAACGTCCCGAGCGGCAGCTGGCCGACCCTGCTGGACGACGCGAGCCGGGCCGGCGTGCGTGCCACGACCTACCGCATGGTGCCGGACGCCGCCACGCTCGCCGTGATCGGCCGGCTGATCAACTCCGGCGACGTCCGGGTCGCCGTGCAGGAGGTGTTCCCCCTCGACCGCATCGCCGACGCCCAACGGCTCGTGGAGGCCGGCCACGTGCGCGGCAAGGTCGTGGTCCAGATCTCCGACTACTGAGGTCGACCGCAGGAGAGAACGACAGCAGCAGGACGGAATCGTCGATTCCGTCCTGCTGCTGTCGTGCAGTCCTGCGGGAGTGCTCCTACGCGAGCGCCGCCACGTCCAGGGGGATGCCCGGACCGAAGGTCGTCGAGATCGACGCCTTCTGGATGTAGCGACCCTTCGAGGCGGAGGGCTTGAGACGGTTGATCTCATCGACCGCGGCCTTGAAGTTCTCCGCCAGCGCCTCCTCCGTGAAGCCGGCCTTGCCGACGACGAAGTGGACGTTGGAGTGCTTGTCGGTGCGGAACTCGATGCGACCGCCCTTGATCTCGGAGACGGCCTTCGCTGCGTCCGGGGTCACGGTGCCGGTGCGCGGGTTCGGCATGAGGCCACGCGGGCCGAGGACTCGGCCGAGGCGGCCGACCTTGCCCATCATGTCCGGCGTCGCGACCGCGGCGTCGAAGTCCGTCCACCCGCCCGCGACGCGGGCGATCAGCTCGTCGCCGCCGACCTCGTCGGCACCCGCGGCGATCGCGGCCTCAGCGGCCGGACCGATCGCGAACACGATGACGCGCTGCGTCTTGCCGGTGCCGTGGGGCAGCGAGACCGTGCCACGCACGATCTGGTCCGCCTTGCGCACGTCGACGCCGAGCTTGAGGGCGACCTCGACCGTGGAGTCGAACTTCGCCGAGCCGGTCTCGCGGGCGATGGTCAGCGCCTCGTCCGCGAGGTAGAACTTGCCGTCTTCGATCCTGGCGGCCGCAGCGCGGTACGCCTTGCTCTTCTGTGCCATGAGTGTCCGCCTCCTCTACTCGACCGTGATGCCCATGGACCGTGCGGTGCCGGCGATGATCTTCGCGGCGGCATCGAGGTCGTTGGCGTTCAGGTCGGGCTGCTTGGTCTCCGCGATCTCGCGGACCTGGGCGCGGGTGAGGTGGCCCACCTTCGCGGACTGGGGCGTGGACGAGCCCTTCGCGACGCCGGCGGCCTTCTTGATCAGCTCAGCGGCGGGCGGGGTCTTCAGCACGAACGAGAACGTGCGGTCCTCGTAGACGGTGATCTCCACGGGGACGACGTTGCCGCGCTGCGACTCGGTCGCGGCGTTGTACGCCTTGCAGACCTCCATGATGTTGACGCCGTGCTGACCGAGCGCAGGCCCGATCGGCGGCGCCGGGTTGGCGGCGCCCGCCTTGATCTGGAGCTTGATCAGGCCGGTCACCTTCTTCTGGCGAGCCATGATTCCTTCTTCCTGTCGAGGACACGGGGATCCGTGTCCGCTCCCACGCGCACGCCGGATGCGTGCCGTGGTGGCCCGTGGTCGGAGAACGACTGCAGCAGCATCGAGGCGACCAGGGGGTGGGCCCGAAGGCCGACAGACCATCCTACCCGACCGGGTGACCGATGAGGGCGGGAGCCCTGCCCGCCCCGGATGCCGGGTCGGGACCCCAGCCGCTCGCGCGCGGCTGGGCGGACTGCCCACGACGTTTCGGATGCGCTCGCGCATCCGAAACCATCAGAGCTTGGTGACCTGGTCGAACGACAGCTCGACGGGCGTCTCGCGCTCGAAGAGGGAGACGAGCACCGTGAGCTTGCCGCTCTCCGGCTTGATCTCGCTGATCGTGCCGGGGAGACCCGCGAACGAGCCCTCCTTGATGGTGATCGTCTCGCCGACCTCGAAGTCGACCTCGGCGGGGATGGGCGTGCGGGCGGCGGCACCGCGCGCGCCCTTGGGGCCCATGCCCGCCTTCGCGGGCGCCTCGGCGACCTGCACCATGCCCTTCAGCATGTCGAACGCCTCCTGGAACCGCAGGGGCGTGGGGTTGTGCGAGTTGCCGACGAAGCCGGTCACGCCGGGCGTGTGCCGCACGACGGACCACGAGTCCTCGTTCAGGTCCATGCGGACGAGCACGTAGCCGGGGATCCGCACGCGGTTGACCAGCTTGCGCTGGCCGTTCTTGATCTCGACCACGTCCTCCATCGGGACCTGGACCTCGAAGACGCTGTCCTCCTGGCCGAGGGAGCCCTTGCGCTGCTCGATGTTCTGCTTCACGCGCTTCTCGAAGCCGGCGTAGGAGTGGATGACGTACCACTTGCCGGGCTTGGCGCGGAGCTCCTGGCGGAACGCGTCGTAGGGGTCCACCGGGGTCTCGTCCTCGTCGGCGGTGCCGCTCTCGTCGTCGGAGCCCTGGGCCTCGTCCGCCAGATCGGTGGAGATGCCCTCCGCCGCGCCCTCGGCGCCCGACGCGGTGGCCTCCTCGAACGCCTCGTCGACCTCGTCGTCGCTCGCGGCCTCGGCGGCGGCGTAGTCGGAGGGGTCGTGCACCTCGAGGGCCTCGTCGATGGCGGCGTCCGCCTCCGGGTCGGCCGCGAGCTCGATGGCGTCGATCTCCTCGTCCTCGTTCTCGGGGTCCTCGTCGACGACGACGAGCCCCTCGCCGGCGACGGCCTCCTCGAGCTCCTCCTGCGCGGAGGGCAGGTGGCTGTCGTCGGTGCCGAAGAGGCGCTCGTCCGCCTCCTCGGGCCCGGAGTCCTGCTCGAGCTCCGGCTCGAGGTCGAGGTCGTCGCGATGTGACTTGGCCACTGGAATGTCGATCCTTCTCGTCGAATGTGGTGCGGCACGGCCGCAGACCGGTCGCGCGCGGGTCGCGCGGGTCCGGCTAGGTCGATCGGGTCAGCTGGCTCCGCCGAAGAGGAACACGACGAGCGCACTGAGCCCGATGTCGAGGACGTAGACGATCGCCATCATGACGACGACGAAACCGAGCACGACCGCGGTGTAGGTGACGAGCTCACGTCGGGTGGGAGTGACCACCTTGCGAAGCTCCGCCACGACCTGGCGGAGGAAGAGCGCGATACGGGCGAAGGGCCCGCGGCGGGCCTGCCGCTCGAGCTTCGCGACAGCGACGACGTCCTCTCCGGGCGTGTCGAGCAGTCTGCGTGCCACGTGCGGTTCACCCTCTCTCGTTCTCGTCCTTCGCAGGGCGGACAGGACTCGAACCTGCAACCTGCGGTTTTGGAGACCGCTGCTCTACCAATTGAGCCACCGCCCTAGGGCGCCGGTCGACCGTCTCCCGGCGAGCATCCGAACGCCTGCGCGACCGGGCACGCCGAAGCGAGCGTTCGGCTCCGACTGACAGGCGAGTGTAGCGCAGGCGGGTCCGCAAGCCCGGTTCCGCGCCCTCCCCGACCCGACGGTCGCCACTTTCTGCGGCCATCGAGAGCGTCAGAACCGCAGAAAGTGGAAACGGTCGTGCGGACAGCGGCCTACAGCCCCACGCTGCCCTGCATGATGCCGCCGTCGACGACGACGGTGGTCGAGGTCATGTAGGAGGCCTTGCCGGATGCCAGGAACACGACCACGTCGGCGATGTCGGAGGGCTCAGCGACCCGGCGCAGCGGGATCGCGTGCGTGAGCTTGCCGAGGAGCTCCTTGTTGCTCGTCGTCTGCGCGTTGATGGGGGTGTCGACGGCGCCGGGGGCGATGTTCACCACGCGGATGCCGTACTCACCGAGCTCGACGCCTGCCGTGCGGGTGAGCATCCGCATGCCGCCCTTCGAGACGCAGTAGGCGATGTTCCCGGGCATGGGCCAGTCCTCGTGCACCGAGGAGATGTTGAGGATGAGGCCCGGCGTGCTCTGCGCGATGAACTGCTTCGCCGCCGCCTGGGACGCGAAGAAGGCGCTCTTCATGTTGATGGCCATGACCCTGTCGTAGTCGGCCTCGGTGCTGTCGAGCAGCGACTGCCTGGTCTCGATGCCGGCGTTGTTGACGAGCACGTCGAGCCGCCCGTAGGTGTCGATCGCCGTCTGCATCATGCGGTGCAGGTCGTCGGGCTTGGAGATGTCGGCCTCGACGCCGGTCGCCTCGCCGCCCGCCTCCTTGATCTCGTTCACCAGCTTCGCGGTGGCGTCCTCGTGGGCGACGTAGTCGATGACGACCTTGGCGCCCTCCGCTGCGGCGGCGCGGACGATGGCCGCGCCGATCCCGCTGTTGCCGCCGGTGACGACCATGACCTTGTCCGTGAGCAGCACGGGTCCTCCTCGTTCCTTCTGGATGCGTTCCGCATGGTGTCCTCGTTCGCTGAACGTGCACCCGGCACGGCCTGAGCCGGCGTGATGACCGGCGGTACGCTCGGGGCGTGCCCCGATCCACGCTCGCTCCGATCTCGCCGCGCATCGCCGGTATCGCCGAATCCGCCACGCTGAAGGTCGACGCGAAGGCGAAGGCCCTGAAGGCGGCCGGGCGTCCGATCGTCAGCTACGCGGCGGGCGAGCCCGACTTCGACACCCCCGCCCATGTCGTCGAAGCGGCCGCCGCAGCCACCAGGGACCCGCGCAACCACCACTACACGGCGGCAACCGGTCTGCCCGAGCTGCGGGAGGCGGTCGCCGAGAAGACGCGCCGCGACAGCGGCCTCGAGGTCTCGCCGTCGTCGGTGATCATCACGAACGGCGGCAAGCATGCCGTCTACCAGTCGATCATGACCCTCGTCGGCGAGGGCGACGAGGTGCTCATCCCCTCCCCGTACTGGGTGACCTACCCCGAGGTCGTGAAGCTCGCGGGGGGCACGCCGATCGGCGTCTTCGCCGGCGCGGACCAGGAGTACCGCGTCACCGTCGAGCAGCTCGAGGCGGCGCGCACCTCGCGGACGAAGGTGCTGCTCTTCGTCTCGCCGTCGAACCCCACCGGATCCGTCTACTCCCCCGAGGAGACGCGGGCGATCGGCGAGTGGGCGCTCGAGCACGGCCTCTGGGTCGTGACCGACGAGATCTACCAGAACCTCGTCTACGACGGCGTGCGCGCGGTGTCGATCGTCGAGGCCGTGCCGGAGCTCGCCGGCCAGACGGTGCTGGTGAACGGCGTGGCGAAGACCTACGCGATGACCGGGTGGCGCGTCGGCTGGATGGTCGGGCCCGCAGCGGTCATCAAGGGCGCAGGCGACCTGCAGTCGCACCTGTCCTCGAACGTGAACAACGTCGCCCAGCGGGCCGCCGTCGCAGCACTCACCGGGCCTCACGAGCCCATCGAGGCGATGCGGCAGGCGTTCGACCGCCGGCGCACGGCCATCGTCGAGGGCCTCAACAGGATCCCCGGCTTCCGCACACCGACGCCCCAGGGCGCCTTCTACGTGTATCCCGACGTCACCGGCCTGCTCGGACGGGAGTGGCGCGGGCGCACCCCCAGCACCACGCTCGAGCTCGCCGATCTGATCCTCGAGGAGTGCGAGGTGGCGGTGGTGCCCGGCGAGGCGTTCGGGCCGAGCGGCTACCTCCGCTTCAGCTACGCGCTCGGCGACGACGCACTGGCCGAGGGCGTCGACCGCCTCGCGCGCTTCTTCGGCTGATCGGGTGAACGCGGCGGGCGGCGTGCCGCTGCCGTGGGCGGACACCGTCGTGCACGTCGTGACGCCGCTGTTCGCGCTCGTCGACTGGTTCCTCGCGCCCGACCGCCTCCGCACCCCGCTGCGCCTCACATGGGTGCTGCTGCTCTACCCGGCGGTGTGGCTGACGGTCGTGCTCGTCCGGGGCGCGACGGACGGCTGGGTGCCGTACCCGTTCCTGGATCCGAAGAACGGGTACGCGTTCGTCGCCGGCATGTCGGCCCTCGTCGCGCTCGCGTTCGTGGCCGTCGGGCTCGTGCTGCGGCTCGCCGACCGGGTGCCCCCGCGGCGCGACCTCGCCGCCGCGCCCGCCTGACACGACTGCGGGCGGCATCCACCGACCGGTGGATGAGGAGTTCACCCGAAGGAGGGCTGTGAGCGGGCCCCGTCCCCGCCACGATGGACCCATGACGACGACGACCGGATCCCGCGAGCCCGTGGTGGCCGTACGGGACCTCACCAAGCGCTACGGCGACCGCACCGCCGTGGCCGGCGTCTCGTTCGACATCGAGTACGGCGAGACGTTCGCGCTGCTCGGCCCGAACGGGGCCGGCAAGTCCACGACCATCGAGATCCTCGAGGGCTACCGCCGGCGCACCGGGGGCGAGGCGCGCGTGCTCGGGGTCGACCCCGGGCGCGGAGGCGTCGACTGGAAGGCGCGGCTCGGCATCGTGCTGCAGTCGAGCGCCGAGGCCGGCTCCGTGCCGGTCCGCGAGCAGCTCGCCCACTTCGCCTCCTTCTATCCGCGTCCCCGGAACGTGGACGCGACGCTCGAGGCCGTCGGCCTCACGGAGGCGGCCCGCACCCGCGTACGAGCCCTCTCCGGGGGGCAGCGACGGCGCTTGGACGTGGCGCTCGGTATCGTCGGGCGACCGGAGCTGCTGTTCCTGGACGAGCCGACCACCGGCTTCGATCCCGAGGCGCGGCGCCGGTTCTGGGACCTCATCCGGTCCCTCAAGGCCGAGGGCACCACGATCCTGCTCACCACCCACTACCTCGACGAGGCCGCCGAGCTCTCCGACCGCGCGGCGGTCATCGTGGGTGGCCGGCTCGTCGACATCGGCCGGATCGACACGATCGGCTCCCCCGCCGACCGGATCCCCGTGGTCCGCTGGCAGGACGCCGACGGCCGGCACGAGGAACGCACGGAGCAGCCGGGGTGTCTCGTCGCCCGGATCGTGGCGGACGGCGGCGAACCGACCGGGCTGGAGGTCGTACGCCCGAGCCTCGAGGACGTCTATCTCGGCCTCATCGGCCAGCACACCCTGGAGGAGCAGCTCGCATGACCACCATCGAGACCGCCGCACCGGTCCCCGCCCGCCCGCGGCTCGGCCGCGTGCTCGCGCTCGGGGTCGAGCGCGCCCGCTACGAGGTGCGCTCCTACTTCCGCGCCGGGGACGCCGTGTTCTTCACCTTCCTGTTCCCCACCGTGATCTTTCTGATCTTCGCGGCCGCCTTCAGCGCCTCCGGCACGGTCGGCGGAGACCGGCACGGCCACGGCGGCATCAGCATCGCCGCCTACTACCTGCCCGGCCTGGTCGCCTCCGGCATCGTGCTCTCGGGCGTCCAGAACCTCGGCATCGACATCGCGGGCGAACGCAGCGACGGCACCCTGAAGCGGCTCGGCGGCTCGCCGCTGCCCGTCGGCAGCTACTTCCTCGGCAAGGTCGGCATGGTGCTCGTGACGGCGATCGCCCAGCTCGTGCTGCTGCTCGCCGTCGCCCACTTCGCGTTCGCCGTCGCCCTCCCGGGCACCCCGGCGCTCTGGGGTCGGTTCGCCTGGATCTTCCTGCTCTCCGTGCTCATGTCCGTCGTGCTCGGCATCGGCATCTCGGGCCTGCCCCGGTCCGGCCGATCGGCGAGCGCCGTGATCGTGCCGATCCTGCTCGTGCTGCAGTTCATCTCGGGTGTCTACTTCAACTTCGGCGACCTGCCCGACTGGCTCAAGTCGATCGCCGGGATCTTCCCGCTGAAGTGGGTGGCGCAGGGCATGCGGTCCGTCTTCCTGCCGGACAGCTTCGCCGCCGCGGAGCAGACGGGCACCTGGGACCTCGGCACGGCCGCGCTGATGATCGGCGGCTGGGCCGTCGTGGGACTCGTGATCGCGCTCGCGACCTTCCGCTGGGTGCGCAAGGACCGCTGAGATGACCGATCCCGACGTCGACGACAGGCCCCAGGAGACCGTGTGGTGGCACCTGGGTGTGCTCGTCGTCAGCGCGGTCACCGGCACGATCGTCACGCTGACCTTCCCGCCGCCCGCACCGCTCGTCGCCTGGTCGGCCCTCGCCGTCTTCGTCCTGGCGTGGTGGATCTTCGGGCGCCGCACGTTCGACGGCGCGCGGGGATGGCTCCCGTTCACCGTCCTGATCGTCGCGGTCGCCCTCGTCGGCGCCTCCGTCGATCCCGCGTTCGCGACGTGGCAGACCGTCGCGTTCCCGCTCGTCTGGTCGATCACGCCCGGCCTGCGGAGCGCGATCGCCGCGAACGTCGCGCTCGCTGCAGGCATGGGCGTCGGCTACGCGATCTCCTCGCGCAGCGTGCTCGAAGCCGTCGTCGTCCAGTCGCTGTCGCTCGCGTTCAGTCTCGTCATGGGGGTGTGGATCACCCGCATCGCGATGCTGAGCGAGCAGCGGCGCGCACTCGCCGAGCAGCTGCGGACGGCACAGGACGAGGTCGCGGCACTCAGCCGGGAGACCGGCGTCGCGGCCGAACGGGAGCGGCTGGCCCGCGAGCTGCACGACACCATCGCGCAGAGCCTCACGGGCATCGTGATGCTCGCCGAACGGTCCAGGCGCAGGCACCCCGACGACGTGGGCCTCGCCGTGCTGGAGGAGACCGCGCGGGAGGCCCTCACGGAGACGCGCGGACTCGTCGCCGCGGGCGCACCCGTGCCGCTCGAGGGCGGCCTGAGCGGTGCGATCGGGGTCCTCGCCGACCGCTTCGCCCGCGAGACCGGCGTCATGGTCGACGCATCCGTGCATGCCGACGTGCCGCGGGCGCTCGAGGTGGTGCTCCTCCGTTGCGCGCAGGAGGCGCTCGCGAACGTGCGCAAGCACGCCGGCGCCCGCCGGGTCGAGCTCACGGTCACCACGGTGGGCGGCGACGTCGTGCTGGCGGTCGTCGACGACGGGGTGGGGCTTCCTGCGGAGCAGCCCGGCCACGGCTTCGGCGTCGCGGGCATGCGGGACCGCGTCGCGCTCGTCGGCGGCGCGCTCGAGCTCGCGGACCGGCCCGACGGCGGCACCGGCCTCACCGTGCGCATCCCCGTCGGCACCGGGGTGGTGGCGCGGTGATCCGCGTGCTGGTCGCGGACGACCACCCGATCGTGCGGGCCGGGATCGTCGCGCTGCTGGACGAGGCCGACGACGTGGAGGTGGTCGACGCCGTCGCCGACGGAGAGGCGGCCGTCGCCGCCGCGCTCGCCGCCCGGCCCGACGTCGTGCTGATGGACCTGCGGATGCCGGGGCTCGACGGCACCGCGGCGACCGGGCGGATCACCGCCGCCCTGCCGGGCACGCGCGTGGTGGTGCTCACGACGTACGAGAGCGACGACGCGATCCTCGAGGCGATCACGGCCGGCGCCAGCGGCTACCTCCTGAAGGCGGCGCCGGAGGCCGAGATCCTCGCGGGTGTGCGGTCGGTCGCCGGGGGCGGCACGGTCATCGCGCCGGCCATCGCGGCGGCGCTCGCCCGCGGCATCCGCCAGCAGCAGGCGGCCCCACGCCTGAGCGACCGCGAGCGGGAGGTGCTCGGGCTGGTCGCGGAGGGGCTGAGCAACCCGGACATCGGCCGGCGGCTGCACGTCTCGGAGGCGACGGTGAAGACCCACCTGCTCCACGTGTTCGAGAAGCTCGGTGTGGGTGACCGCACCCGGGCGGTCACCCGCGCGATGGAGCTCGGGCTGCTGCGCTGACGGTCAGCGGTGCAGCACGCTGTCGACGGTGCGCTTCACGAAGCCCGCGGCCGGCCGCTGCTGCTCGCCCTGCTGAGCGGCGAGCACGACGAGCACGCCGGTGAGGAGCGGCAACGTCCACTGCAGCAGCTTCTGCTGGCGCTGCACGCCGGCGAGCTCCTTCGAGGTCGTCGCGCCCGGCTCCGTGACGCCCTCCGCGCCCTCGTTCGCGTGCTTCGCGATCCGCGTGCCGAGGAACGCCGAGTAGAGCGTCGCCGTGCCGGCCAGCGCGGTGAAGCCCAGCTTCACGATCGTGTTGCTGCGGGCCTCGCCCTGGACCGCGAGCCGGCCCGTGTTGCCGAGGATGAGCCCGACGCCACCGATGCCGTGCGTGACGATCGCGGCGAGCTCGACGGGGGCCCACCGACCCCAGCCGATCGACGACAGCCGCAGCCGCTCCGTCGGGTCCTGCGCCTTGGCGGCGGCTCCGTTGAGCCCGACGGCGCCCATGAGGGTGCCCCCGAACCAGGCGGCCAGGCCGAGGTCGTGCAGGCTTCGGACGAGGGTGTTGCGTTGCGACACGGATGGTCTCCTTCGGTTCGGGCCGTCGTCGATTCAGACCCTCCAGGGCAGCAGGCGCGCCTGGGAGGACCCGCTGGCGATGCCGGGCGCACGCCGTGCAGGAGCCGCGACACCGCCACGGGTTCCCAGGGCAGCGGCCGTCCTGGACCCGCGTTTCTTCCGGCGGAAGGCCTGCGCGACCGCATACTGATCCTCCGCCGAGAACGACGGCGTGCGCCCAGACCGGAGGTCGGAGATGATCGACGACGACGCGTTCGACGGTTTCGGCGCGATCATGTGCCGGGAGTGCGGCACCTCACTCGACCTCCGGTGGCGCCGCACCAGGGTGACCTTCGACTGCCGCGAATGCGGAACCTCGATCACGGTCGCCCGCCGAGCACCGCACCGCTCCTGGTTCCCCCGGCCCGCGGCCCGCGTCGAAACGGCGCCGACGACGATCCCGACGGGCGCACCGACCGCCTGAGACGGGAACGGCGGACGGGCTCAGCCCGTCCGCCGTATCACCGCATACGTCAGCGGAAGACGTCCTTGACGTTCTCCCCGGCCTGCTTGAGGCTCCCGGATGCCTGGTCCCCACGACCTTCGGCGACCTTCTCGTCGTCGCCGGTCGCGCGGCCGAAGGCTTCCTTGGCCTTGCCGCCGAGCTTCTCCGCTTCGTTCTGCACCTTGTCGTCCGCAGCCATACAGCTCCTTTCGTTCAGGAGTCCACAACGCTGGACCCCGAAGCTGGGGAACCGCCTGACGGCGACCCGATTCCCAGGATCACAGCACGGCGCCGACGATGTCCGGTTCGGGCTGCAGCAGCACCCCGAACTCGATCTGCACGAGGTTGCGGATGTAGCGGGCGAGCTGCAGCACCTCCTCCGCCGTCGCGCCCCCGCCGTTGACGACCGCGAGGGTGTGCTTCGTCGAGAGGTGTGCATGCGAGCCCGGCAGCCGGAACCCGCGGTGGACGCCGGCACGCTCGATCAGCCACGCTGCGGACAGCTTCACCCGCGGCTCCTGGTTCCGTACCGGTCGCGGCGGGAGCTCGGAACCGAGCGGCACGACGATGTCGGCCTCGTCGTCGGTCGTCGGCCAGCGCGGCGCGGACGAGGGCAGGGTCCGGGCGAAGGACTCGCTGACGATCGGGTTGGTGAAGAAGGAGCCGACGCTCACCGAATCGGGGTCATCGGGGTTCAGCACCATGCCCTTCCGGCCCCGCAGCTGCAGCACCGTGTCGCGCAGGGCGGCGCTCGGCACCCGGCTGCCGAGCGGCACGCCGAGGGCGTCGGCGAGTTGCGCGTAGGCGACCGGCGCGCTGAGCGCGGGGCGCCCCTCCCCCGGCCCGAAGAGCTGCAGCTCGATCGCCAGCACGACGCCCTCGCGCCCGTGCTTGAACACGGAGGTGCGGTAGCCGAGCTCGAGCGCGGACGCGGGCACACGGCTGACCACCCCGGTGGCACGGTCGAGGAATTCGACCGCCGTCAACGTGGCGGCGAGCTCCTGCCCGTAGGCGCCGATGTTCTGGATGGGCGCCGCGCCGCAGGATCCGGGCACGCCGGACAGCGCTTCGATGCCGGCCCACCCCCGCTCCACTGCGTATGCGCAGAGCTCGTCCCACGGCTCACCCGCTTCCGCACGCAGCCGGACCGCTTCGCGCTGCTGCGGCGGCCGGAGGGACCGGGACAGGGAGCGGAGGCGATCGGCGTCGCTCGCCGGCATCGAGGGCACCGTCGCCGTCCGAGCGAGCGGCAGGCGCGTGATGCCGCGGGTGGCGACGTGGAGCACCGTGCCGTCGAACCCGTCGTCGCCGAACACGACGTTCGATCCGCCGCCCAGCACGAACAGGGGCTCGTCCTCGTCCCACGCGGCGCGGGCTGTGGCGACGACCTCGTCGCGGGTCGTGGCCGTGACGATCTCGCGGGCGGGGCCACCGACGCGCAAGGTGGTGAGATCCGCGAGCCGCGTGGTGCCCGGCGCGGTGGCCACGGCGGCTAGCCGATCCCGACGACGACCTGGGCGCGGCCGAGCACGACGGCGCCGTCGACGGCGACCGTGAGGTCGACGCGCAGCGTGCCGGCCGCCTCGTCGACCGCGCCGACCTTGGCCGTGACGTCGAGCACGACGCCGCCCGCGGGGGGCACAGGCACGGGCTTCGTGAAGCGCACCCCGTACTGCTTGACGGCCGCGGCGCCGAAGCGTTCGACGACCGGTTGCACGGCGACGCCCATCGTCAGCATCCCGTGGGCGAGCACGCCGGGCAGGCCCACGGACTGCGCCACGTCGTCCCGGTAGTGGATGGGGTTGAAGTCGCCCGACGCGCCCGCATAGCGCACGAGCGTCTCGCGGTCGATGGGGAAGGAGCCGGCGGCGACGACCTCACCGACCGTCCATGCCGCGTCGGTCATGCATCACCCCGGACGACGAGCGTGGAGACGGCCGTGACGACGTGCTCCCCCGCTTCGTCGCGGATCTCGGACTCGGCGGTGATCATCGCGTTGCCGCCGAGGGACTTCACGCTCGTGATCGTCATCCGCGCCGTGAGGGCGTCTCCGGCGACGATCGGGCGGGAGCTGACGAAGCGCTGCTCGCCGTGCACGACGTGGGAGAGCTCGATGCCGGCACGATCGTCGGCGAGCAGCTGGACCAGCGTGCGCTCCTGAACGACGACGGCGAACGTCGGGGGTGCGACGACGTCGGCGAAGCCGGCTGCCCGGGCTGCGGCCGGGTCGAGGCTCACCGGATCCGTCGACCCGACCGCCCGGGCGAACTCGCGCACCTTCTCGCGCCCCACCAGATACGGCTCGGTGTCGGGATACGTGGTCCCGAGGACGTCGGCGGGCGAGGGCATGCAGGGATCGTACCGGCGGGCGGTTCCCGCGAGCCGACGGTCAGGGCCCGCTCACGCGCGTCGCGCAGACTGGCCGCATGGCTGTCACCACCACGCTTCCCACCCGCATCCTCGGCTCCCGGCAGGTCGGCTCCGTCGGACTCGGCGGCATGCCGCTCTCCATCGACGGACGACCCGACGAGGCCCGGGCGATCGCGACCATCCATCGGGCGCTCGACGCGGGCGTGACCCTCATCGACACCGCCGACGCCTACTGCCTGGACGAGACGGACTTCGGGCACAACGAGCAGCTGATCGCTCGCGCCCTCGCCACCTACGAAGGCGAGGCCGGCGACGTGCTCGTCGCCACCAAGGGCGGTCACACCCGGCCGGGCGGTGCCTGGGACGTGGACGGGCGGCCCGAGTACCTCATCAGGGCGGCGGAGTCGTCGCGTGAGCGGCTCGAGGTGGAGTCGATCGGGCTCTACCAGTTCCATCGCCCCGACCCGAAGGTCTCGTACGCGGACTCGATCGGTGCCCTGAAGCACCTGCTCGACACCGGCGTCATCGCCATGGCGGGTATCTCCAACGCGGACCCGGACCAGATCCAGCAGGCGAACGAGATCCTCGGCGGCCGGCTCGCGTCGGTGCAGAACCAGTTCTCGCCGGCGTTCCGCTCCTCGCTCCGGGAGCTGGAGCTCTGCGGCGAGCTCGGCATCGCGTTCCTGCCGTGGAGCCCGCTCGGAGGCATCGGCAAGGCCGGCGATCTCGGCTCGGCGCATGCCGCCTTCCAGGAGGTCGCCGACGCCCACGGGGTGAGCCCGCAGCAGGTGTGCCTCGCCTGGGAGCTCGCCCTCGCACCGGTCGTGATCCCGATCCCCGGCGCCTCCCGGCCGGAGAGCATCGAGGACTCGGTGCACGCGGCGACGCTCGCCCTGTCCGACGACGAGGTGCAGCGCCTCTCGCAGGCCTGATCCTCCAAGACAGGAGAAGCCCGGTCCCTCGGGGGCCGGGCTTCTCGACGTCTCGGGCCGGAAACGGCGGAACGCCCCGCGATCGGGAGTCGCGGGGCGTTCCGGTGACCGGATCCGGTCAGCGACTCACTGGCAGCTGTCGCACTGCAGCAGATCCATCGGGTCGACCGGAACCGCGTAGCCGTCGATGCTCTCGGTGTCGAAGTTCATGGCGATCCTCCCGTGGTGAACCAGTTGCGTGAACCGGTGGTGATGAAGTAGTGCATCCCCCGCTCTCGCGGTGGTTCAACCACTATATACCGGGGCGACCTCCCGAGTCACGCCCTACATGTTGTGTTCGGCGTGTCGCGGGGGACTTTCCCGGAACGACGCGGATCGGGCCCTTGCGGCACGGCGTGTCGCCCTCTGGAGGCAGTGTTGCGCCCTCCACCGACAGCCCCGCGGGGCGGCGAGAGGGCCGCCGGCGGACGTGGCGCGAGACGACGTGGGGGACGACGTGGGAGGTCCATCCGTCGGGCGACGACGCGGGCCCGGACGTCCTGGGGCGGCGGGAGCGGGATGCTACGCTCGATGCTGCTTCGGGCCCGGATGGGCTCGTCAGCGCCCCGATAGCTCAGTGGTAGAGCATCTCCATGGTAAGGAGAAGGTCAAGAGTTCAATCCTCTTTCGGGGCTCGGACTCCTGTCGCC
>NZ_JAODBE010000114.1 GCF_025463795.1 Amnibacterium sp. | reverse complement strand
TACTTCGCCTTCGACCGCATCGCGTTCGCCGTCACGCTGACGCTCTTCGTGGCGAGCGTGCTGCTGTCCCTCCTCAGCCTGCTCGTCGCGCTCGCCGGTGCCGAGTCGGACGCCGACGCGATCGGCTTCGTGGCTGTCCTCGTCCCCGCCATCGCCGCCGCCGTCGGTGCGTACGCAGCCCAGCGCGAGTTCCGGAGGCAGGCGACCCGCTCCGGCACCGTGACCCTGCAGCTCGCCGAGCTGGAGCGGCGGATGGCGGATGCGGAGTCGTGGGACGAGCTGCGCCTGCACGCGACGGCCGCGGATCGGGTGATGAGCTCCGAGACGGGCGACTGGTACGCGGTCGCGCAGTTCCGGGAGCCGGAGCTGCCCTGAGTTCCCAGGGCACGGACCGCCGCCAGGTGGACGGACCGTCGACAACCAGGAATCCGCAGCGCTATGGTGCGCGCATCCCCGGGCGAAGGAGCTCTGCGTGACCCTGCGCATCGCCATCGCCACCGGGAGAGGTATCGGGGCCGGTGCGGCGGCCGGGCTCGTCCTCGCGCTCGTGGCGCTCGTCCTGCCTGCGGCCGCCCAGGGCGCGACGGCCGACCCGCTCAGCTCGTGGGTGACACCGACGGGCTGGACGCAGGTCGCGCAGCTGCCGTCCACCCCGGCCCAGCAAGGCGAATGCCGTGACGGTGCCGTCCACCGCTACTCGGATGGTTCATCGGACTCGATCGTGCTGGAAGTGGTGCGCTGCGCGAACGCCGCCCAGGCGAACCGCTGGCAGAACTCGGTGTGGGCAGGGCTGCCCCGCTCCACAGCCTCCGTGACGAGCGCCCTCGGCGACGGGTACGAGCTCGACACCGCCACCGTCGGGGTCGTGCGGCGACAGTGGGACCAGGGGCAGTGGGGGCTGCAGCTCACCGCGACCTGCTCCGCGGGTGCGACCGGCCGGTGCGCCGAGGTGAGCCGGAGCTGGGTCCGATCCATCGCCTCGCAGGCGCCGGCGCCCGCACCGATCGGGCCGCTCAGGAGCGTGATGACCGGGCCGCAGCAGCACTGGCAGCCCGACTCGGGCGGGTACTGGCGGCTGGCGAGATCCCAGCCGTACCGCTCCTACTGCGCCGACTGGTCCGACTCGCTCTGGCTCGGGGCCAAGAAGGAGCAGCTGCAGGTCGCCGGCGGCGACTGCGGTTCCACCGAGGCCGCGGTGGCCGCGGCCCGGGACTTCTGGCTGGAGAGCCGCTCGACGGCGAAGCACGGTCTCAGCGATCTGATGGCGGGCCCCTACCGGTGGGCTGCCTGGACCGCGACGGACGGCAACCAGTACGTCGCGCGGACCTGGGCGCAGGGCGAGCGTGCCACGGTCGTCCAGCTCAGCTGCCCGCAGGTGGGCCGGTCCACCTGCGACTCCTATCTGCTCGGCTACGCCCAGCAGCTCACGGCAGCACTCGCCCCCGCTCGCGTGGTGGAGGACCACGGGACCCAGGACATCCTCTGGTCCTGGGCGTGGCTCGGCTTCCTGCTTCCGACCCTCAGCTTCGCCGCACTCGTCGTCCCGACCCGTCTGTGGAGCCGACGCAACGAACGCCGGTGGGACGCGCACCCCGGCCCCAGGTTCCGGCCGACGGATCGCATCGCCCGGCGCGCTCGATTCGCCCGCAACGGACGGTGGTGGCTGATCGCGGTCGTCTCGATCGCCCTGTGCGCCTTGCTCGACCAGTGGGCCATCGCCACCGGCCAGGTCTGGTCGGTGGCGGTCGTCCTGTTCGATCCGTTCCTCGTCGGCGGATCGCTCGCCGGGCTCCTGGGGCTGGTATGGAAACCGCCGCTGCTCGTCCGACCGCCGCGGTTCCGCTCCGGCTGGAGCGGCAAGCGGGCTGCCGGCCTGCTCTGCAGGACCACGGCGTACGTCGTCCTCGTGCTCGCGCTGGCCTTCTACGCGGTCTCGTACATCCTCGTGCTGCGCTATGCACAGATGCCCGAGTACATGATCCAGCTCCAGGTGCACAACGGTCTCGCGACCGGAACGGTCGACGGTTGGATCGCCGCCTCGCTCGAGGGGTTCCTCGACTGGGCGAGGCGGTCGAACACGGTCGTGCTCTTCTTCGTGACGACCCTCCTCGTCCCGGGAACCGCAGCCCTCCTGCTCGATCGACTCGGACGGCGCCTGCAACGCCTCGGCCTGCACGAGACCCTGCGCCGGGACCCGCGGCCGTACTTCCTCTACCTCCGGGGTTTCGACGAGGACTCCCTCCGGGTGCAGGAGGTCGCCGGCCGCTTCGGGTTGATCGAGATGCTGGCGCCCTTCATCCGGCCGCGGTTCGAAGAGGTGCTGGCGGAGCGTCTCGCTCACTTCGGGCCGGTGATCGCGATCGCGTCCCATCGCGCGCGGGTCGCCGACCTCGGGGCGGCCAAGGCCAGCTTCGCCGACGATCAGTGGCGCGACCGGGTGGAGGACTTCGCTGAGCACGCTCGGGCGATCGTCATGTCGGCGACGCCCCGGCAGGTGACCGACGGGCTCGGCTGGGAGATCCGGCACATCGCCGGCCGCCACCCCGACCTGACGCTGCTCCTCGTGCTCTCGCCATGGCCGAGGCTCGAGCTGCAGCGCCGCTGGCGGGGCTTCCTCGCGTACGCGCAGAGCCATCCCCCGTTCGACGACCTCGGCGCCCTCGAGCCGCCCGACGGCGTGCAGGTGCTCACCTGGCACGCGAGCACCGGTTGGCGCGCCTACGGGGCGGCACGCCGATGGGACTGGACCTATGCGGCGTCGATCACCGAGGCCGTGCGGGAGCTCGATCGCGAGGATGCGGCGGTCGCGGCGGCGCCGTCGGCAGCCGTCGCCGTCGCGCGGGTGGGCGAGGCGCACGAGTGAGCCGGCGAGCGCCCCGACCGGGCCCCTCTGCGGGGCACGCGGCTCTGATCCTCATCGGTGCGGTCGCCCTCGCCGTCTACGCGCTCGACATCGCGGTCTGGGTCCTCCTCGGGTTCGCACCGCAGGCCGGCGCGGTGCTCGCAGGAACGCCCCTCAGCGAGTGGCGGTCGCGCACCGCGTGGCTTCCTCTGCTCGTCGTCGCCGCCTCCGCGATCCTCGCCTACATCACCCTCGGCGCCCGGCCGTCCTTCCGCGTGGGGAGGGCGAGCATCGCCGCTGGGGTCCTCGGCGTGTCCGCGGCGCTGATCGCCTTGGCCACCTACTGGCCGTGCTCGCAGGGTCAGAGCCCCGGCTGGACCGCGATCCGTCGCGCCCTCGACCTCATCCGCGGCAACGTGAACCCGCCCTATGCAGGGGGAACCGGATGCGTCGGCACCCTGCCCCTCGGGCTTCAGGCCGCGCAGCTGCTGATGCTGAGCGCGCTCGGGATCGTCGGCTGGGGTGCCGTCGCACTGATCTTCGCCACCCGCTTCCGCGAGTTCCGTGCACGCAGCGCTCGAGCGGTGGTGGTGATCTCCGGGCTCGACGACTCGACCGTCGGGATCGTCCGACGCGTTCGTGGGACCGTTCCGGCGCCGGTCGTGCTCGTGGCCGCGGTGCCCGCGGGCGAGCCGCGCGCGGCGGAGCTGGCCCGCGACGTCGGAGCGATCCCGATCGAGCTCGACCTGCTGTCGCCGTCCGCCGTCCGCCGGTTCGCATCCCGGCGGCGGCGCGACGCGGTCCGGGGCGCCTACCTGCTCGGGCCCGACGCGGCCGACAACCTCCGGGCGCTCGAGATCCTGCGCACCGCATTCCGCGACCCGCTGTCCAGGCCTGCGTTCCCCAGCCGGGCAGCGGTGCGCATCGACGACCCGTGGCATGCCGACGACTGGCGGCGGCGGCACATGGCCGGGGACCCGGACTGGCTCGTGGACGCCGTGAGCGCCGTGGAGGGCGCCGCCCGGCACGTCGTCCGTGAGCTGCGTGGTACGGGCGTCGAGCTGGTCGTGCTCACCGACGCGTCCCCCTTCGAGCTGGCGGTGCTCTCGGAGCTCTCGTTCGAGCGGAGGATGAGCGCCGTGGTGCCCGACCCGGCGGGCGTGGCCGGGTTCCCCCGCGTCGCGCTGACCGGGGACCGGGCGGATGAGGTCGCGGAGCACTTCACCGCGCAGCTCGCCCGGTTCGGCATCGGCCATCCCGGTATCGGCTGCGAGGTGGTGCGCGACCCGCTCGACCAGGTCATGGAGGGCGGCGAACGCGCCGCGCTGCTGATGTCGTTCTCCGAGGGTGAGGGTGCGTCGCGGTCGACGTTCGTCGCGGCGCGCCGGCCCGACTGGGCGATCTTCGCCTGGTCGCCGAACGCGCACGGCGTCGGGCCGGGGCCGCTCGTCGGAGGTCTCACCTCCGTGGGACCGACGCTCGAACCCGTCGACGGCCACGGTGTCGACCTGTGGGACCGGTTCGGCCGCACCCTGCACGAGCGGTACGTGCAGCTCCATCTGCACGGCGAACCCGTCGTCGGCGACCCCGCACGAGGGCGCTGGGACGAGGACCTGTCTCCGTTCACCCGGGAGGCGAACATCCGCTCGTTCCTGGCCGCGATGCGGGGCGTTCAGCTGCTCGGGCTGCGGTGGGCGACGACCCTGGCCGCGTCCGACGCCCGGGTCGACCTGGCGGAGCTCTCCGAGACGGAGGTCGAGGTGCTGGCCCGCGCCGAGCACGAGTCGTGGGTCGAGCACCACCGCGCCTACGGCTGGCGGCCGGGCGCCGCCCGCGACGACCGACGGCGCATGCACCCGGACCTCGTCGACTGGGACCGGCTCTCCCCGGCGAGCCGGCAGAAGGACGTGGCCGCGATCAGCGGCACGCTGGGGCTGCTGGACGTGCTCGGGTTCCGGCTGCAGGTCGGGGTGCCGGCCGCGGGTCCCTGACGGCGCTCCGCGCGACGGCGCGTGCTCAGGACGGCCGAGTGTCGGCCCTCGTCGTCCAGGGCGCGTGGATCGGCGGCTGCGGCGATTCGCTCGCCGGCGGGTTCGCGGCGGTCAGCGCCGCGACCAGGAGCGCCGCGGCGATGAGCAGCACGGCGATGATCACCGCGACGACGACGACTCGGCCCCTTCGCCCTGCGGGTACCGGCCTCGCAGCCGGGGAAGGCGGCGCCGGGGCCGTGGACCGGGCGGACGGGAGGGGCATCGGCGCTGGAGGAACGTCGGTGCCTCGGCTCGCGGCGAGCGCCTCGTTCTGCAGGCTGCTCGGCGGGGGCGGCGGCGCGGGCACCGGCGCGAGGCGGGGCGCGCCGGACGGAAGGCCGGCGAGGGACAGATCCAGGAAGCTGAAGTGCACCCGGTCCAGTTCCGGCGGCGGAAGCCGGAGGCTCGGTTCCTCAGGGCGCGGCCGCTCCCAGTACGCCGGTCGGACGAACCCCTCGCGCCCCAGCTGCAGGGCGTAGGTCCACTCCCTGCGGACGAAGTCGGAACGCATCGACCGCCTCGACCAGAAGAGCTGGAAGACGTCGGCCTCGCGGATGAGGCTCTGCAGGCGCTCGTCCCAGACCTCGCCCGACCGGAGCCGTTCGACGTCGCGCTCGAACTCGTCGCCGATGGCGGCGATGACTGCGCCGATCCCCCGCACGAGCACCTCGTCACCTCGGGAGTAGGACGCGAAGACGCGCCGATACGGACGCCCGGTCGCCCGGACCGGCTGGGCCGGAGGCGAGTCGGGCCCGATGGCGAGGGTCAACGGCACGTCCGCGATGAGGAGCGGGCCGGCGAACACCGACATCGAGCCGCGGGCGACGGAGCCGTCCGCGGGCGCGTCGGCGCGCATGCCGAACTCCTCGCGGTGCACGTCGCCGTGCCAACGGAAGGACCGAAACGGCGGGTCGAAGTCGACGCCCGTCACCTCGGGGACGAAACGCAGCTCCGACTCGAGCGGAACCGACATGCGGGCGTCGCTGGTGACCGGGCGATAGCGCTCCCGCAGACCGCGAAGCACCGCGGAGGCCTCCTCCTCGACGACCCGAACCGGGTCCTGCGGCGCGCCGTCCAGGTCGACGTAGGGCTCGGTCGGATGGACGAACGCCAGCAGGCGTTCCCATCGAGCGGAACGGAGACGCCGAGGTCGGTACACCGTGAACTGCACATCCTCGGCGAGCGCGGACACGACCGGTTCCGCAACGAAGGAGGGGTCAGTGGTGGGAGCGGGGGCGGCTGCCGGTATCGAGGCCGTCGGGGTCCCGAAGCGGCCGTGGGCCGACTCCGGGTGGACCTCGACCCGGCCGTCGTCCCACCCGTCGAACTCGTCCGCGCTCTCGTCGACGTCGACGTGGACGACATCCGCCTCGTCGAAGTCGAAGTCGAAGGCGAGGTCGACGCGTGGGAGCGGCTCGGGTGTCGCGGCTCCCGCCGGTCGGTCCGTTCCGTCGCCGAGCGGTGGTCCCACTCGTCGAGCGCCCTCGGGCCGGTCGTCGGCGCTGCGGCGGTCGCCGCCCTCCGGCAGCCCGTGGGCCGCACGCCACCGGTCCGCGAGCACCGCGGCGGCGCCGAGCAGGAGCGAGCCCTCCTCCAGGACCCGATATCGGAGCGTCACGGTGGCGTTCGCGGACCGGAAGACCTCGACGAGTGAGCGAGGCACCGCCCAGGTGCGGTCGGTGTAGCGCTGCACCAGTCCGCCGAGCAGCCCGGCTTCCGGTCGCTCCGGACTCCCCAGATCTCCCACGACGCCGTCCTCGGCGCCGGCCGCGATGAGGCGTCCGTCGATCTCCGCGAGCACGAGCGCGTTGCGCGGCATCCCATCGAGGGACCGCAGCATGCCGGCCACCGCTTCGCGGACGGGGATCGCTTCGACCGTGAGCGCCCCGTCAGTGCGGTCCTCGACCGGAGGCTCCGATCCGTCGGTGACGAACCCGAGACGGGAGACGGGGAGGGGGGATCGCCAGCGGTCCACGGCGAGTTGGACTCGGGCCGGCAGTCCCGCACGGGTCCATGTCGATCCGGCGTCATCGAGGAGGGGCAGCGTCGGGCTCTCGCCCCCGACGACCGGACGACCGGTCGCGCCGTCGATGAGGAGGACCGTCGCGGTGTCCGTCCTCCGGCCTCCGAGTACCGCGACGGCGACGTGCGCGGGGATGAGGCCGAGCGCCACCGACCACAGCCGGACCGCCAGAACTGCCTGATCCACCGGAATCTGCGCGGATCCCGCGAGCCGATGCGCGATCCGGGACAGCCGATCCTCCCGGTCCTCGCCCCACTCGCCCGCGGCGAGCTGCGACGGGACGCCGGCACCGAGGGCAGTGACCGCGAGCGCTGCGATCTCCGGATCCTGCGCGAAGAGCTCGGGTGTGACCGCGCGGAGCAACCGCGGATCCGACTCCAGACGCGCTCGGCCGAATCGCCTCAGCGCGCCCTTCAACGTCTCGCCGGGCGACCCCGGTCCGTCATCCGGCGTGCGGTTCACCGCACCGCCGGTTCCCCTCGGCGGGCCGGCAGCGCCGCACCCTCCACCGGCCCCGGCGCCGCCGCCACGGACCCCGGTTCGACCGTCCGGGCCTGCCCGGCATCTGCGCTGACGCTCACCATCGGAGCACCGCCTCTCGGATCGCGATCCGACGCTATGGCGATGACGGGGCGTGCGCCATGGGGCGGCGTCGCGGAAGCGGCGCTCTCCGAGCCGCGCCGCGTCGGGGCTCAGGATGATCCGTCGCACGCGAGGTGCGGTGGGCCCCGCGCCACGCCGTCCGGATCCCGCCGATCGGTGGTGAACAGCGGTACCCATGAGGCACGCGATCGTGACCTGTTCGGGGGTAGCGGATGTTCTCTTTCGGGCGACGGAACGGCACCACTCGGGCCGACGACGTGCTGCCGGGCGACCTGCCGCGACCCGGCGTCGCGGATCCGGTGCGCGCGTTCGCGTACGACGCCGTCCGCGCCGCGACGAACGCCTGCTGGGTGACGATCGCGAGCGCCCTCGTCGACGCCGTCGACCCGCTGCTCGAGGCGATGCCGGAGCTGCGCAGCCCGGGCGTCCGCTGGAGCGGTGCCGGGGTGCTGCCGAGCTCCCGCGCCGAGTGGTGGACGTTCGACGGCGGCGAGTCCGTCCCGTCGGTGCTGCTGTTCACCGGGAACGGCCTCGAGATCGAACGCCTCGGGCTCGTGCTGCGGCGCACGCTGCGCGGCGCGGACGTCGCCGAGACGTCCTCGACCCGCGGGGTGCCCCGCGCAGTGTTCGACGCGGCGACCGCCTGCCGCGCCCTGCCGGTCTGGGAGGTCACGGGGTTCGCGCGGCTCGCACCCCGCGCCCTGCTCGAGACGGGGTTCGCGACCATCGCGGCCTGACGCCCGCTTGCCACCCGGCACCCGGTGGGCTCGCGGGTCCCGGTTTTACACTGACGGCGCGTTTCCGCCCCCGCCCGAACCCCGGGCGACCGTGCCCCCGAGGAGCCGTCGCTTGTCCGACCCGACGCTCTCCTTCCCGGACCAGCCCCGGGTCGAGCTCGACCGGCGGATCGCGGACCTCGTCGATGCGGCCCGCGACGTGCTCTCGACGCAGGGCCGTCTGCGGGCGCTGGTGCGGGCGACGCACGCGATCACCGCGCAGCTCGAGCTCGACGCCGTGCTCCGCACGATCGTCGACTCCGCCCGCGACCTCACCCGGGCGGACTCCACCGCGCTGGAGGTGCTCGATCCCCAGGGCGGCGTCGAGCAGCGGATCGAGTCCGGGGGCGAGCGGTCCGCCGCGCACGCGCAGCCCGGCTCAGATGCCGGCTCGAGAGCCGGACGCTCCCTCACCGTGCCGGTGCAGCTGCGGGACGCGGTGTTCGGCAACCTGCACCTCTGGCGGGATGCGGGCCTCTCCGAGGAGGACGACCAGCTGATCCGGTCGCTCGCCGCGACGGCCGCGTTCGCGGTCGAGCACGCCCGCCTCTACCGCGAGACGCAGCGCCGCGAGGAGTTCGCCGCCGCGTCCGCCGAGGTGACCGCCGCGCTGCTCGCCGAGCACGGCGACGGCGCGCTGTCGCTCGTGGCCGACCGGGTGCGCTCGCTCCTCGACGCCGACAGCGTGTTCGTCGCGCTGCTCGACGGCGAGGGCGAGCGGCTGGACGTGGTGGCGGTGGGCGGCGAGGACCCGAACGGACGCCGGAGCACCGAGGTGCCGCTGGCGGGCTCGCTCGTCGAGCGCGTGCTGCAGAAGGGCGAGCCGTCGCGCTTCGACGAGACCGCGCTCCGGTCGCTGGCCATCCCCCGCACCGAGCCGTACGGCGCCGTGATGGCGCTGCCGCTCGACACCGCCGACACGGCGATCGGCAGCATCCTGGTTACCCGCTCGGCGGGCAGCCGCCCGTTCACCGAGGCCGACCTCACCGTCGCCGGCGACTTCGCGGCGCGCACGAGCCTGGCGCTCGAGCTGCACCGCGCCCGAGCGGACCAGGAGCGGATGCTGCTCTTCGAGGACCGCGGACGCATCGCCCGCGACCTGCACGACCGCGTGATCCAGCAGCTGTTCGCGACCGGGATGCAGCTGCAGGGCGTGCTCGGCACGTTGCCGGATGGCCGCAACGCCGACCGGGTGGACGCGGCGATCACCAGCCTCGACGCCACGATCGGCCAGATCCGCCGCATCATCTTCACCCTCTCGACTCCCGAGCGCGCCGGGCAGGCGCCGACCGGCCGCCACCGGCTGCTCGACCTCGTCGGCGAGCTGGGCGCGGCCCTCTCCGTGGAGCCCGCCGTCACCTTCAGCGGCCCCGTCGACGCCCTGCTCGACGCGGAGCTCACCGCCGACGTGCTGGCCGTCGTCGGTGAGGGCGTCACGAACGCCGTGAAGCACGGCCGCGCGAAGGGATCGCCGTCGAGGTGGCGGCGACGCCGGCGGGGGTCACCGTCACGATCACGAGCGACGGGCGCCCGCTGTCCGCCTCGAGCCGGCGGAGTGGTCTCGCCAACCTCGAGGAGCGCGCCGCGCAGCACGCCGGTCGGATGAGCATCGACGCCGTCGACGGCCGCACCGTCCTGCGCTGGACCGTCCCACCGAAGCGCGAAGCCCAGCCGGATCAGGCCTGACCTCGGGACCAAAGTCCCTTCCGCCCCGCCTCGATTCGCGGGCACCGTGGACGTCTGCGAGTGTGCCGACAGGACGTCTGCGAGTGTGCCGACATCAGACGGATCAGGAGCGCCATGGCCGGGAGCACGACCGTCGTCCTCGTCGACGACCACGAGCTGGTGCGACGCGGCGTCGCCGAGCTGCTCGAGGCCGATCCCGGCATCCGGGTCGTCGGTGAGGCGGGCTCCGTCAAGCAGGGGCGCGGCAGCATCCTCGCGAACCGTCCCGACGTGGTGCTGCTCGACGTGCGCCTGCCGGACGGCAGCGGCATCGATCTGTGCCGCGAGCTGCGCATGACGATGCCCGACGTGCGCTGCATCATGCTCACCGCCTACGACGACGACGAGGCGATGGTCGCGGCGGTCATCGCCGACGCCGCCGGCTACGTGCTGAAGGACATCCGCGGCAGCCGCCTGATCGAGTGCGTGCACACGGTCGCCGCGGGCCGCTCCGCCCTCGACCCCGCACTCGTCGCCGCGGTGCGGGAGCGTCTCCGCGGACCGAGCGGCGACCCGCGCCTCGCAGGCCTGAATCCGCGGGAGCGGGAGGTGCTGTCGCTCATCGCCGACGGGCTGAGCAACCGCCAGATCGGCCTCGAGCTGTCGATCGCCGAGAAGACCGTGAAGAACTACGTCTCCGGCCTGCTGAGCAAGCTCGGCCTGCAGAGCCGCACGCAGGCGGCCGTGCTGCATCTCGGAACGAGGGCCGCGGATCCGTTCACGCCCCGGTCGGCGGGCCCCTCCGCGGTCTGAACCAGGCCGCCGAAGCCGGTCAGCAGACCTTCGACATCGACGTCCGGCCGGATCGGGACTAAAGACTCTGCCGAAGAACGCCTCGCTTCTGGAGTCTTGAGGGGGTGCGGGGTACGCGTGCGCGTGCGGACGCCCGTCGGAAGCAGGAGGCGCGGCCATGGTCGACACGGTGATCGGAACGGACGACGCGGAGCGGGCGGAGCTGCCCGAGGTCGAGCGGGTGCTGCTCGCCGTTCGCGGGTCGTTCGCCGGGGTCGCCGCCGCCCGGTGGCTGATCGCCCGCGCCTCGAACCGCCCTCTGGCGGTGCAGGTGAGCGTCGCCCCGGACGCCGCGCCCGACGCCGTGGCCGGCCTGCTGGACCTGCCGGACCCGGCCGACGCGGGCACGCGGGTGCAGGAGTACCTCACCCTCGTGGATCCGGGCATCGCCACCACCGTCGTGCGCCTCTCCGAGGACCGCGAAGCGGACGTCCTGGACGCAGCGCTCGACGCCGACCTGCTCGTCCTCGCAACGACCGGCAACGACCGCGGCGCAGGGCCCGGGTCGTTCGCCACCCTCCTCGCGGCGCAGGCCGTCTGCGCGACGGTGGTCGTGCCGCGCGCCTGGGCGCCGACCGCGGGCCCGGTGGTCGTGGGTGTCGGGAACGGCATCGGCGAGTACGCGGCACTCGATCGGGCGGCGCTGGAGGCGGAGCTGCAGCAGCGCGAGCTGGTGCTGCTGCGCGCGTCGCAGCTGCCGCGGTCGGTCGTCGACGACATCGACGTGGAGTTCTCGGCCACGGTGGACCGGCAGTCCCTCGACGACGCAGTCGTCTACGTGCGCGAGCGGCACCCGGCGCTGCCCGTCCGGCCCGTGCTCACCTCGCAGGCGCCGGCGGATGCGTTGCGGGAGCTGGGTCGCGACGCCGCGCTCATCGTGGTCGGATCCCGGCCGGGTGGCGGCGTGGTCGACGGGATCGACGCCGCGGTGCGCAGCGTGCTCGAGGAGCCGCAGTGCCCCGTGATGGTCGTTCCGCCCGCCCCGGCAGGCGCCGCGTAGCCAGCCGCTCCTCCGCCGGTGCGTGCCGGCGGACGTCGGCCCCCTGCCCGCGTCAGTGCTGGTAGACGCGCAGCCAGTCGATGTCGTACGACGCCGGGAACGCGGTGCCGCTCGTGGGCGAGCCGGGCCACGAGCCACCGACCGCGAGGTTCAGGCGGAGGAAGTACGGCCGGGAGAAGTCCTGGCGCATCCACGAGGTCGTCGCGGTGGTGCGGCTCCAGGTGAGCTTGCCGTCGATGTACCAGCTGATCGACCCGGGCTCCCAGTCCACGCCGTACGTGTGGTACCCGGACGAGAGCGACCCCGACGGGTAGTCGACCGTGTGCACCTGCTGGGGCGTCCCGCTGCCGTACGCGGGGTGGATGGTCTGGTGCACGGTGTCCGGCGAACCGGTCGAGTCCGTGCCGATGGTCTCGAGCACGTCGAGCTCACCGGCGCCGCCGTCCTGCGGCCGCAGCCAGAAGGCGGGCCACAGCCCCTTCGAGGCGCCGGGCGTCATCGGCAGCTTGGCGCGGATCTCGAAGTAGCCGTAGGTGAAGTCGGCCTTGCCCTTCGTCTCGATCGTCGCGCCCGAGTAGGACCGCCCACCGGGGAACCGGGAGTCGTGCGAGCCGCACGCGACCTTCGACTGCTCCCGCTGGGCAGCGAGGGTGAGCATGCCGCCGCTGAGGGTGACGTTGCTCGCCATCTCGCATTCGAGCTGCTGGTTCCCGTCGCCGAAGGTGGAGTCGTTCAAGGTCGTCCAGCGCGAGCGGGAAAGGGTGCTGCCGGTGAACTCGTCCGACCACGCCAGGTTCCAGGCGCCGCTGGGCAGCCCGGACACCGGCGCGCCCGACACGGGCGGGACGGGCCGGATCGGCACCGGGCCGGCTGACGGCCGGTGCGTGACCGCGGACGTCGACGGCGTCACGGTGACGGATGCGCTCGCCGAGGCCTTAGCCGACGCCGACGCCGACGTGGTCGCGGTCGCCGACGAGTGCCGCGCGGACGGTGAGACCGCGGCGTGCGAGGCAGCGGGCGTGGCGAATGCCGTGAGCAGGGAGGTCGACGGATGCGGCGCGGCGGCTCCTGCCGTCGACCCCGTCGCATGACGTGTCGCATGGCCCGCGGCCGTCTGCGCTGCCGCCTGCGACGCCTGCACGGCCTCGCCGCCGGCCCCGACGGCGTGCGACACCGTGAGGCGCGCGGCACGATCGGCGAGCGACGGGGTGGGCAGGCCGACGACGAGCACGAGGGCCACCAGGATCAGCACCACGAGCGTCGCCACGAGTCCGATCACGCGGGCGGCGCCCGCGGTGCGCCGGACGATCGTGGCCGTGCTCGCGCCCGGGCGCCGCAACATCGACGGCGGCTGCCGCAGTGTCCGCACCGCCTGCTCCGCACGGCGGGCGGAGGGGCCAGGTCGGGCCGCCGGCTCGATCCGCATGCGCTCGAAGAACGACGAGGGCTGCGGATGCGCCTGCGGCAGCTCGGCCTGCGCCTCAGCAGCCGGCGCGACGGCGGGGCGAGATGCGGCGGCGGCACGGGGTGCGACGGGCGGCTCGGCGGCGGTCCAGGCGGGGTCGAGCAGCTCCTTCATCGACGTCGGGGCGACCGGCTCCGGGACGACCGGCTGGGGGGCTGGCTTCGGCGGCGGCGCCACCTCGCCCGGGCGCGTGAACTGCCGCATCGCCCGCTCGTCCATCAGGGCGCGGACGGAGTCGACCCGCCGCGCCGCGACGGCGCCCGGCGGGCGGGGCCAGACCGGAGTGCTCGGTGAGTTCGAGGTGACGGGACGCGCCGGCGCCGGAGCCGGCGACGGCGGAGCGGTGCGAGGCGGCGTCGACGCCGCGGGCCTGGCTGGCGTCGGGGCCGGGATCGGTCCCGTGGCGCGGCGCAGGTCGGCCGCCTCGGCGAGGAACCGGCTCAGCTGGTCATCGGTCACCTCGGCGGGCACGGCCGACATCGGCGCTGCGCCGACGATCGCGATCGGGCCACTCGGGTGCGGGGGCCGCAGGTCCCGCACGACCGGGATCGGGCCACTCGGATGCGGGGGCCGCAGATCCGTCGGACCACCGTCGTCCGCAGCCGACGTCAGCAGCGCCGCGGCGGGAACCGACCGGCCCTGGGCTCCGGCGGCGACCTGCGCCCGAGCCTCGGGACGGGGTGCCGCGGCCGGCGCCTCGCTCGGCCCGGGATCCGCCCGATGCCGCCCTCGCGGTCGGTCGGTCGATTCCATGGGGCTTCGTGTTGCGCGATCGGGCGTTTCCATACCAGCTGGCCTTCCGCTGTCCGGCGCACGTGCGCGTCGGCTCGGGTGGGTGCAGCGGGCAACGTAACGAGCAGGTAACGGCCGGTGATGCACATTCCGTGGCGTGTCCCGGAAGGCGCGCCGGATTCGCATCGACTTCAGGTTGAAGGTCTGGGTCGCGTCCACACGGACGGCACCGGCACGACCTCCGCCGTGTGGACCGCACGCTGGCGCCGGCTCGTCCTGCGACTCGTGCTGGCGCCGGTACGCGAGGCGGGAATCGCTTGCCCATTCCGTCGTCGCGGGCGCCTATCCCGCCCTCGGCGCCGAATGGACGCGCGGACTTCCACCCGGGAATCCGGGGGTAGTGGTTTGCGTATTGCCGATCGGCCGATAGCGTGAGCCAGCCAGAGATCACGACGCTGATCGGATGGGCGCCACCCAACGCCCGAATCCGCAGCGCCGAAAGGGAAATGCCCGTGTCCCCGAAGACGCCTTTCACCGTGCTCGCCGTCGCCTTGACGGCGGCCGCGACGACCCTCGCCGGGGCTCCGGCCCAGGCCGCGACCGCACTCACGTTCGCCGTGATCTGCGACGTGCCCTACGGCACGACGCAGTTCGCGGCCTTCCCGAACGAGATCGCGCAGGTCAATTCGGATACCGCGGTGCAGTTCACCGCGCATGTCGGCGATATCAGCAGCCCCCTGAACTGCTCCGACAGCTATTACGCCTCGGTGAAGGCGGACTTCGACACGTTCCAGCAGCCGTTCGTCTACACCCCCGGCGACAACGAGTGGACGGACTGCCACCGCGCGGCGACCGGCGCGGGCAATCCGCTCGACAAGCTGGCGGACCTGCGGTCGACGTTCTTCCCGAACCCGGGCACCACGCTCGGCGTGCATCCGATGACGGTGACCGCCCAGTCGGGCTACCCGGAGAACGTGTGGTGGGACGCGGGCGGCCTCACCTTCGTCACGATGAACATCCCCGGCTCCGACAACGACCTCGACCCGTGGACCGGCCTCGGCGACTCGACCGCCACCTCCGCCCAGACGGCCGAGGAGCAGGCGCGGTCCGCCGCGGACGTGCAGATCATGACCGACGCGTTCACCCACGCGAAGAGCGCGGGCAGCCGCGCGGTGGTGCTCATGACGCAGGCGGACATGTTCGCGGGCACCTCGCCGAGCAGCACCTACAAGAAGGCGTTCACGTCGATCGTGCAGGGCATCGCGAGCCAGAGCGCCTCGTTCGGCTCCCCCGTGTTCCTCATCAACGGCGACACGCACGTGTTCACGAGGGACACGCCCCTCACCTCGTCCACCTGGCTGTCGGCCTACGGGATCGCGAAGCCGGTGCCGAACCTCAACCGCATCACGGTGCAGAGCGGCACGGGCGAGTGGGCGAAGGTCACCGTCGTGCCCGACGCGTCGGTGCTCCAGGTCGACCGCATCCCCGTGACCACGAAGACCGCGAACACGCCGCCCACCGCGCGCTTCAGCGCGAAGGAGACGGACCTGTCGGCGTCGTTCGACGGCAGCGGATCCACGGATTCGGACGGATCCGTCGCCTCCTACGCCTGGTCGTTCGGTGACGGCACGGACGGCAGCGGCTCGACCGCGACCCACACCTACTCCGCAGCCGGCGACTACACGGTGAGCCTGACCGTGACGGACAACTCGGGCGCCACGGCGACGAGCACGCAGACCGTCACCGTGTCGAGCGGCTCGACGACGACCACCACGCCGACGACGCTGGTGAAGGCCGGCGCGACCTGGTCCTACCTCTACCCGACGAGCGCGCCGTCGAGCTCGTGGGCGTCGACGGGCTTCGACGACTCCTCCTGGAAGACCGGCGCCGCGCCGCTCGGCTGGGGCGACTCGAGCGTGAGGACGACCCTCACGACCACGGCATCCACCCGGCCGCTCACGGCCTACTACCGCGACACGGTGTCGGTGGCGGATCCGACGGTCCTCAGCGCGGTCACGCTCACGACGCGGGCGGATGACGGCATCGTCGTGTACGTGAACGGGACGGAGGCGGGCCGCTCGAACATGCCCACGGGCACGGTCACGAACGGCACCTACGCGACGTCGGCCGTGACGACCAAGACCGCCGCCGCGAATCCCGTGGTGATCGCGGTGCCGGCGAGCGCGTTCAAGGCGGGCACGAACGTGATCGCCGCCGAGGTGCACTCGAACTACCACGCCACCCCGAGCTCCACCTTCGACCTGAGCGCCACCGCGTCGACCACGTCGGGGACCGGTGGCTCCGGTGGCGGAGGTACCGGCACGGGCGGCACCGGCGGCACCGGCGGAACGGGCGGAACGCCACTGCCGAGCGGCACCGTCGTCGTGCCCGCAGGCGGCGCCTGGTCCTACTCGCATCCGGCGACCGCGCCCGCGTCCTCCTGGATGACGAGCGGCTTCGACGCCTCGTCCTGGTCGACCGGCAAGGCGCCGATCGGCTGGGGATCGACCGGGCTCGCGACGACGATCCCGGTGCCCTCCGGCACGAATCCGCTCGCGAGCTACTTCGTCTCGACGTTCGCGGTCCCCGCGGGCGGGGTGCCGTCGGCCGGGCTGACGCTGACCACCAGGGCGGATGACGGCGTGATCGTCTACGTGAACGGCACGGAGGTGGGCCGCTCGAGCCTGCCCACCGGGACGATCGGGCAGAACACGTACGCGACGAGCGCGCGGTCGACCTCGACCGCCGTCGGCAGCCCGGTGACGTTCACCGTGCCGGCCTCGTTGCTGCAGGACGGCACGAACACGATCGCGGCGGAGGTGCAGACCAACTACCACGCGGCGAAGGACTCGAGCTTCGACCTCAGCGCCGTCGTGAAGTAGCTCACCCGCACCCGCCGTGGACCGGCCGTCCGTGCGACGATCGGAACGGCAGGATGGGGCCGTGACATCGGTGCACCTGCAGGAGTCGCGTGATCGTGCTCGGTGGGATGCCGCCGCGGCGCTCGGCGTCGGCCGGACTCCGTTCCACAACTGGGCATGGCTCGAGCTCGCCGCGCACATGTGCGGCATGCGGTTCCGGCCGTTGATCGCGACCGCCCACGGACGCGACATCGGCGTCGTTCCATGGTTGGCGCGACGCGTCGGCCCGTTCACCAGCGCGAATCGCACGCCGTTCCCCTATGTCGGCCCACTGGTGAAGCACACGCATCTCGCCGCCACGCTGGATGCGATGCGCGGATTCGGCCGCCGGCATCGCGCAGCGATGGTGCAGGCCTCGTTCGGTCCTGAAGCCGGCCTTCCGCAGGTCTTCTCCGCCGCTCCTTTCACGACCAAAGTCGGATACACGTACGTCATCGACGAGCTCCAGGACATCGACGCCGTCTGGGCACGCCTCGAGGGCAGATGCCGAACGAAGGTCAGGAAAGCGAAGGCCAACGGCGTCGAGTTGCACGAGGTCTCGTCGGGATCATCCGTGCTCGGCGCCGTGGTGCGTGAGGTTTTCGCCGAGCGGGGAATCCCCGTGGGCTATCGGCACTACTTCCCGCCGACGCGGGCCGACCTCGACACCGTCGGCATGGCCATGAGATGGGCCTCGGCCCGGGTCTCTGGAGTCGAGGTCGGCAGCCTGGTCACCCTGATGGACGGCGCGCGAGCGGTCATGTGGCAGGGCGGCGTCCTCCCGCAGCATCGGTCGACGCAGGCCAACACCCTCCTCTACTGGGATGCGATCGAATGGGCGAGCCGGAGTGGCGCAGCCGCCATCGACCTGGTCGGCTCCCCCGATGACGGAATCGACGTGTTCAAGAAACAATTCGGTGGCCGGCGAGTCCCGTATCTCACCCTGACCGCCGAGGCTCTGGCGTCACGCGTGCTCGGCGACGCACGGCGACGGATCCGGCGACAATCCGTCTGACAGGACGAGATCGCCCAGCCGGAATTCGTTCGGACGGGCGCCGGAGCCCGCGAGAGCCGCCCCCATCTTTCTCCTGAAATCGATCAGGGCCGAAGATGGATCAATTGCCGGGTGCGGCGTAAGGTGGGGCGCGGAATACCCGTTCCGCTACCTCAGCCCGTTCCTCCCCAGTTCCGGGCGAATACCCACCTAGGAATCCCCATTCCGACGCGCCTTGCGCTGCTCGTGAGCGCTCAAACCACCTCCCCCCGCCGCCGAACGCAGGTCAACGACCTCGGGCCGATCACCGTCGCCCACGACTACTTCACGCAGCGTGGCGGAGCCGAGCGGGTGGCGTGCGCGCTGGTCGACTCGCTCGACCCCGAGCGCGTCGTGACGGCACTGCACGAAGCGGACGCAACGTTCGCGTTCGCTCGCCGGCATGAGGTGGAGACGACGATCCTGCAGCCGTTTCGCCGCCTACGGTCGGATCCGCGGCTCGCGTTCCTGGCACTTCCGTTCGCGTGGCGGCTTCTGGCACCGGTGACGCGGGGCACCGTCATCTGCAGCTCGTCGGGATGGTCGCACTACCTCCGCATCCGGGGCGATGCGACCAAGGTCGTCTACTGCCACAACCCCGCCCGCTGGCTGTATCAGCCCGAGGACTACGTGAAGGACCGCTCGCTGTTCGTACGCGCCGTGCTGTCGCTCGTGCGCCCCCTTCTCACGCGCCTCGACCGCGCGGCCGCGAGGTCGGCGGATGTCTACGTCGCCAACTCCCACTCGGTCGCCGACCGGATCCAGGGGGCGTACGGGGTGACCGCGATGGTCATCCCCCCGCCCATCTCGCTCGACTCGACGGGCGCCCAGCGCCCGGTCGTCCTTCCCACCGAGCGGTTCTTCTTGACCGTGGGCCGCGAGCGCGGTTACAAGAACACCGGGGTGCTCGCAGCAGCCTTCGCGCAGATGCCGCAGGAGCACCTCGTCGTGGTCGGAGCCGAGGCGACGGACGGGGGGCCCGGGAACGTCAGCTATCTCCCCCACGTGTCGGACTCCGAGCTGCGGTGGCTGTACCGGCATGCCCGAGCACTCGTCAGCGTGTCGAACGAGGACTTCGGCCTCACGCCGCTGGAGGCGAACGCGATGGGCACGCCGGCGCTCGTGCTCCGTGCAGGAGGGTTCCTCGACTCACTCGCGGAAGGGGTCTCCGGCCTCTTCATCGAGGAGAGCACCCCGGGCTCGGTCGTCCGCGCGGTGAAGGCGTTCCCGACGGACTGGGATCACCTGGCCGTCCGCCGGCACGCGGACCAGTTCTCCGTCGAGAACTTCACGAGGAGGCTGCTGTCGGCCGCGTCCATGGCCCGCACCGAGCGCGCTGCAGGCGCGGCGCAGCGCATCAGGCACGCGGCGAGAAGGAGCACCCTGCGCAGCGGGCGCGTGGCCACCGCCATGCACTTCGGCTTCGTGGCCCCGCTCCCGGCGCCGCGCACCGCCTCGGCGCTCCCCCGAGGCCACCGCGTTCACACCTCCGATGCGCCGTCGGCCGCCGAGGAGTGGGGCCCGCCCCCGACGACGAGCATCCGGGCGTAGTAGGCGAGGAAAGCGAGGTCGACGACGACCGGTGCCCACAGCCCGCCGATGAATCCCCAGATCCGTACCGCGACGACGAATGCGACGAGGCCGACCACGGCGTTGACGAGCGTCGTCCGGTAGACGACGGACTCACGGCCGAGCGGTACGAGCACCAGGATCTGGGTCGCCCTCAGCAGGAACGCGGCCCCGATGCCGCCGCCGATGAGCAGCAGCTCGATCCGTGTGAAGTGGAGCCGCCCGCTGAACATGTAGGAGATCACGTAGGGGCCGACGATCCCGAATCCCGCGATCACGAGGAGGACCACGACCACGGCGAACACCAGGGACGCCGTGATCCGTCGCGTCCGTGCGCCGGCGGGCGCCCCGCCGATCCACTCGATGAAGGCGTTGTTGATCGCGTTCAAGCCGTTGGACGCCGTCGCTTGCACACTCATCGCGCCTGAGTAGGCCGCCAAGCCGCGAACGCCGGTCGCGGCGTACAGCGGCGTGCCGCCGAACGTCCAGAGACCGAGCACGACCCGGGACAGCGTGCCGAACCACTCCGCTCGCGCGATCCGCCATCCCTCGGCGACCATGGCCGGACGGAGCCGGATGCCGCTTCCCCGCATGATCGAACGCCAGTTCGCGGCGAGCATCACCAGTCCGGCGACGACCGTGCAGACGGCGTAGGAGAGCAGGCCGAGGCCGGCGACGATGCAGACCAGTGCCACGACATACCCCGCCAGCCTGACGACGCCCTCGTTGACGACCAGCGCACCGGGGCGACCGATTCCCGCGTAGTACCAGGACGCGGAGAACCCGTTCAGCGCCACACCGAAGCCGAACAGCACCGTCGCGAGCAGTTGATCGGGAGCGATGAGGAGCACGACGGCGGTCATGGCGACTCCGGCGATCACGAACGCGACCGCCTGCGACGCGATCGCCTGCGCGAAGATCCGCTGCCGCGCCCCGGGGACGGACGACGCGACGGCGTTGCCCCCGGTGAACGGCCAGGTCAGCCCGATCAGGATGCTGGCGATGGCGCCGGCGCTCTGGCCGAGCGCGACCGCGGACCACGCGGGCGCCCCGAAGCGGGCGCTGATCACCGGAAGCAGCACCAAGGAGGCCAGGAACGAGGTCGCGGGCACCAGGGCGAAGCCGAGGAGGCGACGGACGTGGGCCGTCACGGACGGCGCTTCAGCCGATAGACGTCCAGGTACTCCGACGCCATCGTCGAGACGGTGAAGCGAGCGGAGGCTTCCAGCGCGGCTGCCGCATACTGCGATCGCAGCTCCGGATGCTCCAGCAGGTCGACCAGTGCTTGCGCCAGGGCGACGGAGTCGCCGGGGGGGACGACGATGCCGGCCGCACCGCCGCCGAGCGCTTCCGGGATGCCGTCGACGTCGCTGCCGACGATCGCGCAGCCCGCTCCCATGGCCTCGAGGAGCGCCAGGGGGAACGGGTCGCGGCGCGAGGGCATGACGAACAGCGTCCCGCGGTCGAGGAAGCGCTGCGGATCGCGCTCGAATCCGGCGAACCGGACCTTCGACATGTAGGCGAGCCCTTCGCGCCGACGGAGCTCCTCCGGCCAGTCGACGTTGCCGATGAACAGCAGCTCCGCCTGCGGAACCGCTTCCACCACGCGAGCGAACGCGTCGAGCAGCACGTCCGAGCCCTTCCGTGGCGAGACGGCCCCGATGGTCACGATCGTGGGCGGCGACACGGGGTTCCGGATGCTCCCGCTGCGGCGGCTCGTTCCGAGGACCCCGTTGTAGACCGTCCGGATGACCGGTCGGGGCCCCCTCCATCGCCTGATCGACTCGGACACCGCTTCGCTCACGCCGACCACCACGTCGGCGATGCGCATGATGCTGACGCCGCGCTGGTACTCGTTGTGGACCGTCGCCACGAGGCGCGTCCGCGGTGCTGCAGCGCGCGCGACGACGACCGGGGTGATCGTGTGGACATGGACGACGTCGATGCCGTACCCGCGGACGGTCCTGCGGACGGTCCCGATCGCGCGGAGCACGGCGAGCGGGTCGCGGCGGGTGAAGTCGATATGGACGTGCTCCACGCCGGCCTCCGCGAGCAGCGGGACGAACGAGCCGCCCGCGGACCCGACGATGACCCGGTGGCCGAGTCGCGCCTGCTCGCACGCGACGTCGACCGCGACATTGGTGATCCCGTTTCCTGCGTCCTCGACCCGGTTGACCAGGTGAAGGATGTTCACGAGCGCGGCTTCGAGCGTCGCCCGGCATCGCCGTGGCCTGCGGAGCCGGCCCGATCGCGGCCGCCGTGCCGCTGAACACGGGCGGACACCGGGAACGCCCCTCGCGCCTGCAGCTCGTGCAGAAGGTCGCGCGCGGCGGTGTGGGTGGGGTTGAGCTGCAGCCGGTCGGCCGCCGCACTCCGCAGATGCTTCGAGAACGATCCTCCGCTTGCGACATCGGCGATGAAGTCCTCGAGGCCGTGACCGTCGAGATCGAAGCCCGGCAACCAGTCCAGGACGTCGGGCGGGAACAGGCCCCGCCGGCGGGCGAACTCCTGCTTGTCCGGCATCAGGAAGCCGATGGGCCGGTCGAGCAGCAGGTAGTCCGTCCACGAGCTGGAGTAGTCCGTGATCAGGGCGTCGGAGCCGGCGAGCAGCTCGGAGGTGGTCAGGTTCGTGCGCTCGAGGAACGCCTCGTCCGCCAGCACGGTGCCCGGGATCGCCCTGCGCCGTACGTCCAGCGGATGCACTCGAACGACGACCGGAAGGCCCGCCGCTTCCAACCGGGGAACCGCGTCGCGCATCGCGGCGTTCAGCTGGCCGTCCTGCGAGCTGGTCCCGTCCTCCCATCCGTTCCGGCCGCCGATGGCGCGCGCGACGCGGAAGGTCGGCATCCAGACGAGATACCCCTCGCGAAGCCCGGCCGGGAGCCGGTCCCGGACCTGCTTCGCCGAGACCCGCCAGAACTGGTCGGTGCGAGGGTTGCCGGTGATGAGCGCCGCCGAGGGCGCCTGCCCGAACTCCTCCGCCTTCCGGGCCGTGAGCACGGCGGACGACCCGACCACGTAGTCGGCAGGGGCGATGGAACGTGCACCCGGCGCCGGGAACCCGTTCACCTTGACGCCGTCACCGTGCCACAGATTCACGATCACCTGGCCCGGGACGGGCGCCGGATCGCCGTACAGCCCGTGCGTGTAGAAGACGATCTCCGCCCGCAGGTAGCGCCAGAGGCCCTTCACCGAGAGCCGCGCCGTGGGCACGCAACGCGGATCGACGGTTCCCAGCGCCTGCGGCTCCCCGTCCAGCCAGTACACGGGCCCGGCATATTCGGCGAGCAGCTCGCGCACCACCTCGACCGCGTTCCCCTCGCTCGCGGGGAAGCCGTAGACGACCGCGGAGGCCGTCTTGGGCACCAGCCGGTTCAGGCGCTCGATGGCCCGCGCGAGGGGCGCCCGCGCGAGCCGGAGGAGCGGAGGCGCCGCGGACCGGACGGCCCCGGCCTGGCGGAGGGCTCTGCCCGGGAGGCCCGGATCTGGCGCGTGCGACAGCCCTCCCTCCTGTGGAGGGTTCACGGATTCGGCCCGGCCGCGAGGAGGTCGTCGCCGGCGGCGGTTCCGGTCCCCTCCGTGGCCTTGGGCCGGTCGTACCGGTAGGTGTACGTCAACGCGTCCGGACCGTGCCGAGGCAGCATCGTGACGACCAACCCGAGCAGGCGCGCGTCGATCTTCGTGAGCGCCTCAACCGCCGCAGCGAGCTGCGGCCGTCTCGCCCGACGAGCCGCCACGACGAGCAGGGCCCCGTCGGATCGCCTGGCGAGCACCGCGCCGTCCAGCACGGGCAGCAGCGGCGGGCTGTCGATGATGACGAGATCGAAGCGTTCGGAGACGCGGCGGATGAGCTCGGCCATCGCCTGGGACTGCACGACCTCGCCGGGGTTCGGGGGCATCGCACCGGCCGGAAGCACCTGAAGCGTGCCGTCCCCCCAGGACTGAAGGGCCTGGTCGAGCTCGACCCGCCCGATCAGCACGTCGGTGAGGCCCACGCGACCGTCCAAGCCCATGTAGGTGGCCACCTTCGGCCGGCGGAGGTCGGCGTCGACCAGCAGTACCGAGCGGCCGACGTTGGCCGCCGCGATCGCCAGGTTGGCGGCGGTCGTCGACTTCCCCTCGCTCTCGACCGACGAGGTCACCACCAGCGATCTCGGTGCGGAGTCGAGATCCAGGAACTCCAGGTTCGTGCGCAGGGCCCGGAAGGCCTCCGCCCGGGGACCGTGGGAGTCCCGCGCGACGAGCAGCGGCCGGCTCTTGGCCTGGGGATCGAAGGTGATGTGCCCGAGCACGGGGGCGTCGACGATCTGCTGCACGTCGAGCGCCGTGCGCAGCCGCGTGTCGAGCGAGCCCCGCATGAAGGCTCCGACGAGACCGAGGAGAAGACCGGTGAGCGCCCCGATGACGAGGTCCAGCGGAAGGCTCGGCGTCGCGGGGCCCGGGGTGCCGGTGGCCGGCTGGACCCGCGTGAGGACGATGGACGGCGAGGAGGTCCCCCGCTGCGGCGTGAGGGCGACGACGGCCCTCGCGAGCTGATCCGTCACGGCGTTCGCGATCGACGCCGCTCCCCGGCGGGACGGATCGGTCGCCGCGACCTGCAGGACGACCGTGTTGACGCCGACGTTCACGTCGAGCCGATTGGCCAGGTGCTCGACCGACTCGTTCAGCCCCAGACGTCCGATCACGGGCTTGAGCACGTAGGAGGTCTTCGCCAACGACGCATAGCTGCGGACAGCGTCTTCGGTGAGCGCGGTGCCGGTCGAGAGGTCGGAGACGGTGGAGGCGCTGCTGATCGAAGCGAACGCAGTCGCAGTCATCCGGTACTGGGGAGTCTGCAGCCTCGTGAATCCGTAGCCCGCTCCCGCGCCGAGTGCGACGGCGAGGACGATCAGCAGCCAGGACCGCGCGATGACTCGCAGGTAGTCGCGAAGTTCCATCAGAGACCTTTCGTTGCAACAGGCCCGGTGGGGCTGTTCGGAGGGGTGCGGCCGGCGCCGGTCGGGGCGGACCCGCGTCGGAGGTTCGGCTGGGGTGCGGCGGTCGATGCGCCGGTCCACCCGGCCATCGGGTCGGGACGGGCGAGACCGGCCCAGAGGAGCACCAGCACCGTCAGATAGATCGGCACTTGCGCGCCGAGCGGGCCCCGGATGATGCCGAGGATCGCGACCGCGAGATAGGGCACGACCGCGGCGGCGCGGCCGGAGCTGCCTGCGCGCCACATCTCGTCGGCACGGCGGATGGCATACCCCAGCAAGGCCATGCCGAGGACCACACCGACCCAGCCGAACTCGACGTAGAGCTCGGCGTGGATCGGTTCGGAGAGGTTGACGAACGTGTAGTTGGCGTGGGCCGCGACGTCGAGGGACGCGGGGATCTCCTTGCCGGTCCAGAGCGACCGCGGGATGAAGTACCCGACCGCCGACACGATGTAGCGGCCGCCGGACAGCCCGAGGTCGTGCACGAAGTCCATCGAGTTGATGACCTGCTGGAAGCCGTCGAAGTCGTCGGAGGTGTACGTGGCGGGGTTGAGCAGGGTGTCCTGCGTGTAGACGCCGCCGCGGAAGTAGTTCCCGAGGGGATAGAGCACGAGCGTGCCGACGAGCGCGACGCCGACGAAGATCGCACCGGCACGCGCGCTCCGCGGCCGGGTCATGAGGATGAGCAGCGCGCCGATCCCCGTGATGCCGATGAAGCGGGTGTTGGCCAACGGATTGGCGAACACCGCGACGGCGGTGATCCCGATCACGAGCGCGACGAGGTCCAGGACCTTCACCCGCCGCCACCCCTGCCATCCGCTGTTCAGGCGCAGCAGTGCGAGGAGGGCCGTTGCGACCGACAGCGCGATCGGCAGGGCCGAGATCAGGGCGTAGTCGACACCGCCCGCCGAGCTCAGATCCGCCCCGGCGCTCGCGAGGGTCTCCCCCCGCTGCCCCCGCGACGAGAAGTAGGTGGCGATGCCCCCGTTCGTCGCGATGGCGTGCGGCGCGACGGCGATCAGCGCGACGATGACCGCGGTGAGCACCCAGCCGCGGACGCGCGCCTGACGCCCGATCGGTCCCGCCAGGACGGATGGACGGCGAGCGGCCCGGCTCGCGCCCAGCTGTCCGCCGATGAAGGCGAACAGGGCCACGTCGGTGAGCATGAGCGCCTGGTCGACGACGCCGTGGTCGTTCAGTGCGGTCAGATCGCCCCAGGCGACCTTGCCGGTCGTGATCTGAACGAGCGGAGCGAGCCCCAGCCAGCTGAACCAGAAGCAGTAGAAGACGGCCGTCGTGGGCAGCAGGCCCCGGCTCCAGCTCAGCCCGAGGCCGCAGAGCGCGACCAGCGCACCGGCCTCGGCAAGGATCGCCTCGACGGGATCCGCGATGCCGTGTCCCAGCAGGATCACGATGGTGAGAGCGATGACCGCCCACAGCACCGCCCAGCGGCCGTGCGGCAGACGCAGCACCGGCGAGTCGGGGCGGAGCTCGCGAGGGGCGGCGCCACTCACGCGACACCCGCAGGGCGCCGGCCGAGGGCGACCCTGACGAGCCGGAATCCGACCATCCGCTGGAAATGCCGCAGGCCTTCGGAGAGCCGGATCGGGCTCACATTGTCGGCGAGATGCCGGGCCCCCATCGCCGAGAGCTCGTCGACGAGAACCCGCGTCATGAGGTAGCGGGCAAGGCTTGCTTCATCGCTTTCCTCGACCGTGCGGAAATACCGCAGCATCGCCCATTCGGAACTCACGGGCGTGACCGAAAGAAGAAGCGGCCGCCCGTCGGCGGCGTAAGCGGCCAGCCAGAGGCGGTATTCGAAGAGGTCGCTGTTGTCGGCGTCCTCGTGCCGGTACCGCCCGAGGGGGTTCTTCCGGTCGAATTCGTTGGCGGCCTCGAGCAGCGCCTGTCGCTCCTCGGGCTCCGTGACGCGCTTCCAGGTGACTCCGGCACGCTCCGCCGCTCTGACCTTCCGTCGCAGCGTCTGCTTGGAGGATCCCTCGACGTACTGGGCCGGATCGGCCGGGATCTCGAGCACCGAGGTCACCTCGTGCACGAAGACCCGGACACGAGCGCGCCTCGACAGGCCCTTCCGCACCGCGTCACCTTCGGCTCCGTCATCGATGCACGCCGTGACTTTCGGAATTCGCAGGATCGCGCGGATGAGGCTCATCGCCGTTGCTGGCCGGCGGAGCAGACCGACGAAACCGTCCCGCCCCGCGGACACGCCCGATTGCAGCAGCTCGAAGAGAGCCGCCTCGTGGGGAGTCGGGGGCATGGTACGAGAATTTATCATCGGCGCGGAGAAAAATCAGGAATGAGCGGAACCGCTTCGGGTATTCGGCGTCCCCAGTAGTAGGGGCGGTCACGAATGGGAAATGCGTGATATTCCCGCACCCAAGAGAACAATGAGGATCGTTCAGAGGATGCGGGTCCCGTGAACATCCGGCACGGACGGCGCTCGTCTCAGGGAGGGGGCGGAACGACCTGAGCGCCGAAGCGCGACCGGCCACCGACGCGCTCCGGTCACGCCCGGGTGAGAGCGACTGCAGCGAGGCGAACGGCTTCTGCCGAGTCGTCCCAGTCGAACCGTGTGACGCCGAGCGCCGGGGCATCCGCCGGCTCCTCCAGCATCCGGCGAAGTGCCTCACCGATCGCGGCGACGGAGGTGGGGTCGACGTACTCGGCGGCGTCGCGGGCGATCCAGCGGAAGACGGGGAGGTCGGAGAGCACGAACCGGGCTACACCCGCGGCGGCGGCCTCCACGATGGGCAACCCGAACCCTTCGGCGAGGCTGACCAGGATCAGCCCGATGCCCGCCGCGTAGAGGTCCGCGAGCTCCTCATCGGTGACGTAGCCGGCGACCACCGTTCCCGTC
>NZ_JAODBE010000113.1 GCF_025463795.1 Amnibacterium sp. | reverse complement strand
GGCCGTCGCTCACACCGCGCCCGCCGCCGCCGCGCCCGCGCCGCCCCCGGGCTCGATGTCCGCCTCCGTCGTCACCTGCGCCCGTGATCGGATCACGCCGGTGATGAGGGCGATCGCCTCGTCGACCGGCACGCCGTTGCGGGTCGTGCCGTCCCGGAACCGGAAGCTCACGGCGCCGGCGGCGCGGTCGTTCTCCCCCGCGATGAGCAGGAACGGCACCTTCTCGGCGGTGTGGGTGCGGATCTTCTTCTGCATCCGGTCGTCGGAGGCGTCGAGGTCGGCACGGACCCCCTCGGCCCGGAGCCGCTGGATCACGTCACCGAGGTGGTCCGCGTACTCGTCCGCGACGGGGATGCCCACGACCTGCACCGGCGACAGCCACACCGGGAACGCGCCCGCGTAGTGCTCGAGCAGCACCGCGAAGAACCGCTCGATCGACCCGAACAGGGCCCGGTGGATCATGATCGGCTGCTGCTTGGTGCCGTCGGGCGCCGTGTACTCGAGGCCGAACCGCTCCGGCTGGTTGAAGTCGATCTGAATCGTCGACAGCTGCCAGGTGCGGCCGATCGCGTCCCGCGCCTGGACGGAGATCTTCGGCCCGTAGAAGGCGGCGCCGCCAGGATCGGGGACGAGCCGCAGGCCGGACTCCTCGGCGACCTCGGCGAGCGTCGCGGTCGCGGTCTCCCAGAGCTCGTCCGGCCCCATGAACTTCGGGCCCTCGTCGCGAGTGGAGAGCTCGAGGTAGAAGTCGTCGAGGCCGTAGTCGCGCAGCAGGTCGAGCACGAAGTTCAGCGTGCGGGTGAGCTCGGGCTTCAGCTGGTCCGGCGTGCAGTAGAGGTGCGCGTCGTCCTGCGTCATGCCGCGCACCCGGGTGAGGCCCTGCAGCGTGCCCGACTTCTCGTAGCGGTAGACCGAGCCGAACTCGAACAGCCGGAGCGGCAGCTCGCGGTAGCTGCGTCCCCGGGCCCGGAAGATCAGGTTGTGGAACGGGCAGTTCATCGGCTTCAGGTAGTAGTCCTGCCCGGGCTTCACCACCTCACCGGCCGCGTCCACCTCCTCGTCCAGGTGGATGGGCGGGAACATGCCCTCGGCGAACCACTGCAGGTGCCCGGAGGTCTGGAACAGGTTCGCCTTCGTGATGTGGGGCGAGTTCACGAACGAGTAGCCGGCCTCGGTGTGCCGGCGGCGTGAGTAGTTCTCCATCTCCTGGCGGACGATGCCGCCCTTCGGGTGGAACACGGCGAGCCCCGAACCGATCTCGTCGGGGAAGCTGAACAGGTCGAGCTCGGCGCCGAGCTTGCGGTGGTCGCGCTTCGCGGCCTCCTCGATCCGCTGCTGGTGCTCCCGCAGCTCGTCCTTGCTCGGCCAGGCGGTGCCGTAGATGCGCTGGAGCTGCTTGTTCTTCTCCGAGCCGCGCCAGTACGCGGCGGCGACCCGGGTGAGGGCCCAGCCGTTGCGGATCAACCGGGTGTTCGGCAGGTGCGGGCCGCGGCAGAGGTCCTGCCACAGGGTCTCGCCGGTCGCCGGATCCACGTTCGCGTACACGGTCAGCTCGCCCCCGCCGACCTCGACGGACTCGTCGCCGTCGCCGGCGCCGCCCTTCAAGCCGATCAGCTCGAGCTTGTACGGCTCGTCGGCGAAGAGCGCCCGTGCCTCCCCCTCGGTGACCGGGCGGCGCACGAAGCGCTGGCCGGCCCGCTGGATGCGCTCCATCTCCTTGCCGAGGCGCTTCAGGTCCTCGGGCGTGAACGGCTCCTCGACGTCGAAGTCGTAGTAGAAGCCGTCGGTGATGGGCGGCCCGATCCCGAGCTTCGCGTCGGGGTTCACGGTCTGCACCGCCTGCGCGAGCACGTGCGCGGTGGAGTGCCGCAGGATCGACAGCCCGTCCGGCGAGCCGATCGTCACCGGCTCCGGGGTGACGCCGGCGGGCAGCGGGCGGTCGAGGTCCCAGAGCGCGCCGTCCACGCGGACGGCGATGACCTCGCGATCCTCGCCGAAGAGCGTGCGTCCCGTCGTCGCCGCCGGTCCTCGGTCGGCCGGGGCGGCGGCGGTGTCGGAGTCGCTCAACGGGATCCCTTTCAAGCGGTCGGGGCGTCCGTCCACTGTATCGGCGCGGTCCGCGACGGCCGGACGCGGGAGGCGCCCGCCGGCGACGAGGACGACCGCGAGACGCCTGGGCGACCGGGGGGCAGGGCGCCGATCAGCGGCGATCGAAGAGGGAGCGGAGGCGCCCGTGCCGCTCGCCGCCCGTGGCGGGGCGCGGATCGGACGTTCGCGCCGCCACGGGCGCCTCCTCGTCGGCGCCCTCGGTCCCGTGGTCGTCGCCGTCGGGCTCGGGTGGCTCCCTCCCCGCGGCGAGCGCCGGCAGGTCCACGGCGGTCAGCAGGCGCAGCCGCTCCTCGAGCACCTCGGCGTCCTGGGCGGGGCGGGGCGCGGAGCGGGCGAGCGTCGCCGTGATCGCCGAGCGCATCTCCCGGTACGCGTCGTCGCGGGCCGCGGCGAGCAGCGACCGCACCTGCGCATCGTCGTTCTCCCACCGGATCAGCCGCCGGGAGAGGGCGAGGTGCACGCGGCGTCTGCGCTCGAGGTTCTCGGCGTCCCGCTGCCGGTAGTCGTGCTCGTGCCGCGCGACGCCGCCGATCGTCGCCGCGGCGTCCCGCTCCGACGCCATCCGCCGGGCCGAGGCCTCGGACTCCAGCCGCAGGCGGCCGAGCGAGAGCCGCACCTCGTCGACCCACGCGTCGAGGTCGACCGGACCACCGCTGGTCATGGTGTCGACGATGATGCGGTTCTTCAGCCGCATCCGGGTCGCGTACTCGGCGAGCAGCAGCCCCTCCTCCGCTTCGGCCTCGATGCTCGCGCGGTCGAGCGGGCGCCGAGCGCCGTGCTCGCCGTACAGCCGTGCGATCGAGTCCTCCGCCATCCGCCCTTCCCCTCGGGTGCGACTCGATTGTCCCCTGTCCGCCGGGTCAGCCGCTGGGGACGACGACACGGCGGTCGAACGGGATGCGGGCCACGGCGAACGGCGTCTTGTGCAGCAGCAGGTGGTCGGTCATCAGGTACACCGCGAGCCACCGCCCGTACCGGACGGCGCGGTCGACCAGTGCGGCGTCGCCGCCGGAGCGCCGCGCGACGTCCTCGAGGAAGGGGAGCCCGTAGTCGACGAGTTCCGCGAAGTCGATCGCAGGGTCGCCCGTCGACAGGTCGCTGAAGTCGATCAGGCCGAGCCGGCGCGCGCCGGCGTCCCAGAGCAGATGGTCCTCGTACACGTCGCCGTGCAGCAGCACCGGGGCGGGCGCCGCGGCGAGCAGCGCGGGTACGTCGGCCAGGATCCCCTCGACCGCGGCCAGCTCGGCGCTCGTCAGGAGGCCCGGGAGGCCGTTCGCCGCGAGCTGCACGACCTCGGCATGCTCCTCCTCGACCGTCCAGGGAGCCGTCTCGAGCAGGTCGGCGGGAGCCAGCTCGTGGATGGCGGTGAGCACCTCCGCGAGCTGGTCGGCGATCTCGTCGCGGTCGCGGTCGGGCAGCGCGCCGAACCGCTCGGGGGTCAGGTGCGCGCCGTTCACGTAGCGGTGCACCGATATCCGCTCGCCGGCCGTCCACCGCACCACGGGCAGCGCCGCCCGGACCGCGCCGGAGAGCCGATCGAGCAGGACCCGCTCGGTCGCCAGCATGCGGCGGTAGGGGTCCTCGTTCGGGATGCGCACGACGAGGCGGTCGTCGAGGACGAGCACCTCGTGGTCCCATCCGTCGTCGATGTACCGGAGCGAACGCCAGCGCAACCACGGCCAGGTGCGTCGCAGCAGCTCGACCGCGCCGGCCTCGCCGAGGGGCGGGTCCTTCGCGCCGTCGGCCATCCGCCCACCGTAACGGTGGCCCGTCGGGCAGGATCGTGCCGTGCTCGTCACCACGATCGGCTTCGTCGTCTCGGCCGGCGTCGCCCTGATCGCGATCTCGGCCCTGCAGACCGAGCGCACACGCGCCCGCGCCGAGAAGCGCCCGCAGAACGCCCGACTGCGGTCCGTCTGGATCGCCGTGATGTTCGTCGGGCTCGCCGCGCTCCTCTACTTCACGCTGCAGCGCTGATTCACGCTGCAGCGCTGAGCGGCCGTGCCGTCCGGATGCGGTGCGGATGCCCGGTACATGCGGGAAGCGGGTGGACCCGCGCCGGGCCGTCACCGCACGATGGCTGCGGCGCTCGAGGGTGTGAAGCGGGAACCGGCCGCCGTCGACCCGCTTCAGGAGCGGGCCCG
>NZ_JAODBE010000080.1 GCF_025463795.1 Amnibacterium sp. | reverse complement strand
ATCGCCTGCGGAGCCTGACGAGCCTCGAGGGCGGTCGTGCTGTGCGCGGCGGAAGACATGCCCGGCATCCTGACCGATGTCTGGGAGCCCTGTCAAGCCGCCGCCCGGCGCGCCGCTCCTCAGCCCGTCGTAGTCAGGTCGCCCCGGCTCGACGCGCCGGTGCCGGATCCGGACCCTCCTGAATCGCTGTGGCGGATCCTGAGAACGGCGGAACAGCGGAACGGCGCTCAGCTCGGGACGGTGCCGTAGAGCCGATCGCCGGCGTCGCCGAGACCGGGGACGATGTAGCCGAGCTCGTTGAGCTTCTCGTCCAGGGCGCCCAGCACGATCGTGAGGTTCCGACCCTTCGTCGCCGCGTCGATCGCTGCCAGCCCTTCAGGAGCGGCGAGGAGGCACACGGCGGTCACGTCGACGGCGCCGCGGTCGAAGAGGTAGTCGATCGCGGCGAGCAGGCTGCCGCCGGTCGCGAGCATGGGGTCTAGCACGAAGCACTGCCGGTTCTCGAGGTCGCTCGGCAGCCGCTCGGCGTAGATCGTCGGCTCGAGGGTCTCCTCGTTGCGCACCATGCCCAGGAAGCCCACCTCGGCGCTCGGGATGAGCTTCACCATGCCCTCCAGCATCCCGAGGCCCGCCCGCAGGATCGGCACGATCAGCGGCCGGGGATCGCTGATGGCGAGGCCGGTGGTCGGTGCCACGGGCGTCTCGATCGAGACGGGCTGCACCCGCACCTGCCGGGTGGCCTCGTAGGCCAGCAGCGTGACCAGCTCCTCGGCCAGCGCGCGGAACGTCGGCGACGGGGTCGTGCGATCCCGCAGCCGCGTCAGCTTGTGCGTGATCAACGGATGGTCGGCCACGTGCACGCGCATGCTGTCAGGGTACTGAGACAACGGGAGCCGGAAGGAGCGGGTCGTGCGGGCAGCAGACGGCGAGCTCATGGCGCTCGCGCTCCACGAGGCGCGCTCGGCGCTCGGAACCGGCGACGTGCCCGTGGGCGCGGTCGTCGTGGACGGCGAGGGCCTCGTCCTGGGCGTAGGCCGCAACGAGCGGGAGGCGACGGGCGACCCGCTCGCCCACGCCGAGGTGGTCGCCCTCCGGGCGGCCGCGGCCGCACGCGGAACCTGGCGGCTCGACGACTGCACGCTCGTCGTGACGCTAGAGCCCTGCGTGATGTGCGCGGGCGCGGTGCTCGCCGCCCGGGTGCCTCGCCTCGTGTTCGGTGCGTGGGACGAGAAGGCCGGCGCGGTCGGATCCGTGCAGGACGTCCTCCGCGACCGTCACGTGCCGCACAGGGTCGAGGTCGTGGCGGGGGTCGACGCCGGGGCGTGCTCGGCGCTGCTCACCGACTTCTTCGCCGGCAGGCGCTGACTACTCCATCCCGCGGATGACGATCGTCTCCGTGGGTGTCGCCTCGTCGTGGGCGACGTCCGGCTCCACGAACACGGCGGCGCCCTTCGGCGCGATCCGAGCCGCCGCGAGTTGCACGTGCGCGATCACGTTGACGACGTCGGTCAGCGCCAGCAGCGGCGGCAGCCCGACCCGGATCACGACGAGCACCCGCCCGGAACCGTCCTCGCGTCCGATCCGCACCGTCGAGACGGCGCGCACGTTGCGCACCTTGCCGACGGCCTGACCGATCGCGGTCGCCGCATCGACCTCGTTGTTCGACATCAGGCACCTCCCCGCCCGCGCGAGCCAGTGTAGGAGGTCGGGCTCTACGCTTCCGCGGGTGACCGACACCCCCGCTGCACCCCTGCCCTCGCCCGTCGCGATCCTGGGGGGCGGATCCATGGGCGGCGCGATCCTGAGCGGTCTCCGCGCCGCCGGCGTCGCCGACCTCCGCGTCACCACCCGCACCGCGACCCGCGCCCTTGAGCCGGCCGACGGCCTGCGCGTGCTCGTCGCCGAGCAGGACTCCGACGCCAACCGCACCGCGGTTCGCGGCGCCCGCCTCGTCGTGATCGCCGTCAAACCGGCGGGCGTCACCGCGCTGCTCACCGAGATCGCCGACACGCTCGAGCCCGGTGCCGTCGTGGTCAGCGTCGCCGCCGGCATCCCCATCGCGACGATGGCCGCCGCCCTTCCCGCCGGCACCGCCGTGCTGCGGGCCATGCCGAACACGCCCTCCGCAGTCGGCGCCGGCGTCACGGGGATCGCAGCGGCTCCGGGCACGGCGCCCGAGGACGCCGCCGCCGTCGTCGCCGCGTTCCGCACCGTGGGCACCGTCGTCGAGCTGGCGGAGGACCGGATCGACTCACTCTCCGCCGTCTCGGGGTCGGGCCCCGCGTACCTCTACCTCTTCCTCGAGCGCTTCACCGACGCTGCCCGCCGTCTCGGGTTCAGCGCCGAGGAGGCCGACGCACTCGTCGTGGGCACCGCGCAGGGCGCCCTGCGGCTGCTCGCCGAGACCGGCGACGAGCCGGCCGAGCTGCGGCGGCGGGTGACCAGCCCGAAAGGCACCACGGAGCGCGCGGTCGCGGTGTTCGAGCAGCGGGATCTGGGCGGGATCTTCGACGAGGCGCTGGCCGCGGCGATCGCGCGCGCCGCGGAGCTGGCGGCCGGTTGACGGCTGTCCCCCGTTCGGGGGAGGCGTTCGTGGCGCTCGGGACCGGGCGCCGATACGGTGGGCATGTGGCGGACCTGTTCGACGTCATCGCCGATCCGACGCGGCGAGAACTCCTGCGCGCCCTCCTCGAGCAGACCGAGGCGCCCGACGGCGCCGGTGAGGCCAGCGTCGGCGAACTCGTCACGAAGCTCTCGCTGAGCCAGCCGACGGTCTCCAAGCACCTGAAGACACTCCGCGAGTTCTCGATCGTGTCGGTGCGCGAACAGGGTCAGCACCGCTACTACCGCCTGGAGCCGGCGCAGCTCGCGCCGATCGCCGAGTGGCTCGGCGCCTTCGTGAAGCCCGTCGTGGCCGCCGCGGATCCGGTGTCCGACGAGACCGTGGCGGTCGCCGCCGCGAGCCCTCGCCATCCGCTGTCGCCGCGGATCCGCGCCACGGCCGTGCGCCTCGGCGCGGCGAGCGCCGGCGTCACCGGCCGCTTCCGCCGCTCGCGCTGACGCCCGCCGCGCTCCTCGCGCCCGCTCTTCCGCGCCGCGGCGGTTACCACTTCCGCCCCCTTCAGCCCCGTCGAAGGGGGCAGAAGTGGCAAGTCACGGGGGATCGGGTCGGTGAACGGACGGATCCGGACGCCCTCGAAGGGTGGACTCGTTGTCACATCTGCCCCTACAGTGAACGGTGATACCACTCGAGGCGGCGGTATCACGGGGGTTCGCGGGGTCAGCACCGGCGGACCGGGGCGGAAGGGGACACCGTGTCCGGACTGAGTGATGCGCGGTTCCTCACCGTCGCCGAGGTCGCCGACATGATGCGTGTCTCGCGCATGACGGTGTACCGGCTCGTCCACTCGGGCGACCTGCCCGCCATCCGCTTCGGCCGCTCGTTCCGCGTGCCCGAGTCGGCCGTGCAGATGGCGATGAGCAACCACGTCGTCGAGCCGACCATCTCGCGCTCCGCCTGACCCTCGGACGAGCCGCCCGCGTCGCGGGCTAGACTGTCGGGGCGATTCCGCGGTCCGTACCGGTGGCGCGGACGCCGCCGCAGGACGTGAAGGAGTTCGTATGGGTTCGGTCATCAAGAAGCGCCGCAAGCGCATGGCCAAGAAGAAGCACCGCAAGCTGCTGCGCAAGACGCGTCACCAGCGCCGCAACAAGAAGTGACGTCGCGCGGCGCGGAAGCGCCGCCGACGTCAGGTTGAGGGCGGCCGCTCCCGGCCGCATCACGCGACCTCGCGCGCGGGCCTCCACCGCAGGGTGTGGCCCGCGTTCGCGTATGCGGGCACACCCCGGCCCGTCGGGCCCGTCGGGCCCGTCCGGTCGCCCGCGCTCGCGCGCAGAGGCCGGAGCCGCCTGCATCACGCGGCCTTGCGGCGCGCCTCCTGCCGCACGCGGCGCCGTTCGGCGCGGATGCTGGACGGGTCGAGCTGCAGCGTGCGCCAGCCGGCACGGGCGGCGTGCGCCGCGAGCTCCCGGTCCGGGTTGATCACGACGGGCGTGCCCACCGAGGTGAGCAGCGGCAGGTCGTTGATGGAGTCGCTGTAGGCGTAGCAGTCGGCCGGGTCGTAGCCGCGTGCCGCGAGCAGCGTGCGAGCCGCGGCGGCCTTCTCCGGTCCGTGCATCGTCGGGCCGCTGAACCGTCCGGTGAAGACGCCGTCCTCGATCTCGAGCCCGGATCCGATCCCGCCCGTCGCGCCGAGGCTCACGGCGAGCTCCTGCGCCAGGAAGTCGGGCGTCGCCGACACGAGCCACACCTCGTGGCCGGCCGCGAGGTGGGCACGGAGCACCTCCTGGGTCTCGGGCCACATGCGGGGCCGCATCCGCCCGACGACGGACGCCGCGAGCCGGTGCAGCCGCTCCGCGGAGACGCCGGCGAGCAGCTTCATGCCGCGGTCCCGGACCTCGTCGAGTACGCCCAGATGCTCGCCGCGACGGCGGAACTTCACGGCCTCCCAGCCGAACCGCACGAGGTCGCGCAGGGAGACGATGCCGAGGGTTCGGGCGGCGCGGGCGAGGAACAGCAGGCTGGCGCCGTTCACCAGCGTCTTGTCGATGTCGAAGAACGCGGCGACCGGCAGCGGAGGTGGGGCGGACGGCTGCTCTGGCATCCGGGGAAGTGTAGGCCGCGGGGCTCGGCGCAGCCCGGGCTACGCTTCCGTTCCGTGTCCGCGACCACCGTCACCCTGATCGCCAAGCCGGGCTGCCACCTCTGCGACGACGCGAGAGCGGTCGTCGACCGCGTGCTCGCCGACCTCGACCGGGACGGCGTCGGCGTGCGCCTGGTGGAGCGCAACATCCTCGAGGAACCGCAGCTCGCCGCCCGCTACGCCGACGACATCCCCGTCGTACTCATCGACGAGCGGATGCACGGCCGGTGGCGGATCGACGCGGAGGCGCTGCGGGAGGACCTCCTCCGCTAGTCCCGCCAGGACTTGATCGCGGTCCACACGACGCTCGCCGCCGGCACCGCCAGCACCGCGCCGATCACCCCGCCCAGCACCGTGCCCGCCGTGAGGGCGAGCAGGATCGCGAGCGGGTGCAGGCTGAGCGACTTGCCCATGATGAGCGGCTGCAGCAGGTTGCCCTCGAGCTGGTTCACGAGGATCACGATCCCGACGACGATGAGCGCGACCACGGGGCCGCCGGTGACCAGGGCGACGAGGGCCGCGACGATCCCGGCGACCGTCGCGCCGACGACGGGGATGAACGCCGTCACGAACACGAGCACCGTGAGCGGGACCGCGAGCGGGACCCGCAGAATCAGCAGGCCGGCGCCGATGAAGACCGCGTCGACGAGGGCGACGAGCGCCGTCCCGCGCACGTAGGCGCCGAGGACGCCCACGCTGCGCGCCCCGATCCGCTCCGCTCGTGCCCGCGCATCGCCGTGGAACGGCTGCAGCAGGAAGCGCCAGATGGTGCGACCGTCCTTGAGGAAGAAGAACAGGACGAAGACGAGCAGCACGAGGCCGGTGATCAGCGACGTGGCCGTGGACAGGCCTGCGAGCGCGCCGGAGGCGAACGACGAGCTCGTGACGAACTGCACGACCGACTGCTTCGCCTGCTGGAACTGGGCGTCGTTCACCGGGAAGCCGCTGCTCGCGGCGAACTGCTGCAGCTGGTCGACGCCGTCGCTCGTGGCGGAGACGAGCGACTTCCACTGCGCGACCACCGCGAGCGCGACACCCGTGCCCACGCCGGCGAGCACGAGCACGCTGAGCACGAGCGTGGCCAGCGCGGCGAGGCCGTTGGGCACGTGCAGCCGTACGAGCAGGCGCACGAGCGGATCGAACGCGGACGCGAGGATGAGCGCGATCAGCACCGGGATGACGACGAGCCGCAGCTGCAGGGCGGCGTAGATCACGGCGACGGCGAGCGTCGTGACGAGGAGCACCTGCAGGCAGCGGACGCTGAACCGCCCGAAGCCGTCCGTCCAGAGCCCGACGAGCCGCCCCGATCTCGTGGTCGGAGGCGGGCCGGACCCCGGTTCGCTCACGGCAGCAGCCGGTTCGGTCCCCGGAACAGGAACGTCGTCTCGCGGATGCTCTGCCGCTCGAGCAGCAGCATCAGCACCCGGGCGAGCCCCATCCCGAACCCGCCGTGCGGCGGGACGCCGTAGCGGAAGAAGTCGAGGTAGGTGCCGAGCTCCTTCGGGTCGAGGCCCTTGTCCTCCGCCTGCGCGGTCAGCACGTCGACGCGGTGCTCGCGCTGCGCCCCGGTGGAGATCTCGGTGCCGCGGTAGATGAGGTCGTAGCTCTTCGTCAGCGCCGGATCCGCCGGAGACCGCATGTGGTAGAAGGGCCGGATGCTCGTGGCGTAGTCGGTCAGGAACACGAAGTCGTGGCCGAACTCCTCGCGCACGTACGCGGCGATCCGCCGCTCGCCCTCCGGGTCCATGTCCTCGTCGGCCCGCGGGACGGTGTAGCCGCGCTCCGCGACGATCCGCTTCGCCTCCGCGAGTGGGATGCGCGGGAACGGCCGGCTCGGCACGGTCATCTCGATGCCGAAGAGGCGCTCGATCTCGTCGCCGTGCTTCGCCTTCACGGCCTCGAAACCGGCGACGAGCAGGGCCTCGTGGATCGCCATGACGTCCTCGTGGCTGTCGATCCAGCTGACCTCCATGTCCACGCTCGTGAACTCGGTGGCGTGCCTGGCGGTGAAGGACGGGTCGGCGCGGAACGCGTCGGCGATCTCGAAGACCCCGCCGAAGCCGGCCGCCTGAGCCATCTGCTTGAAATGCTGCGGGCTCTGCGCCAGGTAGGCCACCGTGTCGAAGTAGCCGAGCTGGAACAGCTCCGCCCGCGACTCCGACGGCGACGCCATCAGCTTCGGGGTGTGCACCTCGAGGAAGTCGTGCTCGACCCACCAGGTGCGCAGCGCGTGCTCGAGCGTCGTCTGCACGCGGAAGATCAGCTGCTGGGCGGGCTGGCGCAGGTCGAGGAAGCGCCAGTCCATCCGCTTGTCGACGCTCGAGTCGGCTGCGATCGGCAGCTCGGGCTCGCTCGCGCCGACCACGTCGAGCGACTCGATCCGGACCTCGATGCCGCCGAGCTTCACGCGCTCGTCGTGCTTGAGGTCGCCGGCGACGAGCACGAAGCTGCCGATCGACATCTCGGAGATCGCCGTCGCGATCGCGTCGTCCTCCGCGGGGCGGGGCCGGACGAGCTGCACGGCGCCGCTCTCGTCACGGAGGACGAGGAACTGCACCTTCTTCTGGTCGCGGACGGTCTCGATCCAGCCGCCCACGACCACCGGCCCGTCGTCCAGGGCGGCGAGGTCGGCGATGCGGATGCGGGAGGTCACGGCGCGGAAGCCTACCGAGAGCGGCTCAACGGCGCCGATGCGGGGCCGGACGCGGTGGCGCAGGGCCTCTTACCCTCGCTTCGTACACTGTGCGGGTGGTCGCTCGAGCGCTCCACCTCGTCCGACACGGCGAGGTGCACAACCCGGCGGGCGTCATCTACGGGCGGCTCCCGGGCTACCGCCTGTCCGATCGCGGCCGGGAGATGGCTGCGACGACGGCGCGGGCGATCGCCGATCTGCCCGTCACGCGCCTGGTCGCCTCGCCCCTGCTGCGTACGCAGCAGTCCGCGCAGCCGATCGCCGAGATCTTCGACCTCGAGGTCGAGCCGGACGAGCGGGTGATCGAGTCGGCGAACCGGTTCGAGGGCCGCGTCTCCGCGGGGGCCGCCCTCTTCTCCGAACCCAGGGACTGGCCGCTGTTCCGCAACCCGCTCGTGCCGACGTGGGGTGAGCCGTACCGCGCGATCGTGGAGCGGATGCGGCAGGCGATCCTCGAGGTCTTCGCCACGACGGAGAGCGGCGACGCCGTGATCGTGAGCCACCAGCTGCCGATCTGGATGGTGCACCGCAGCGTGCAGGGCAAGCCGCTCCCGCACGACCCGCGTCACCGTCGGTGCGCCCTGTCGAGCGTGACGACCTTCGAGCGGCGCGACGGCCGCATCGTCGAGACCGCCTACGCGGATCCGGCGGCCCCGCTCGCCGCCGTCGACCGGGGCGCGACATGAGGCGCACGCTGCCCGCGGCGCTCGCCCTCGGCGCCGCGCTCCTGCTGAGCGGCTGCACGCAGCAGGGGTGGACCTCGCCGAGCGACGGCAGGACGATCGACGGCACCGGTGTGGAGGAGTGGCAGCACCCCACGTCGGCCCCCGTGAGCTTCTCCGGCCCCACCACCGACGGCTCCGTCTTCCGGTCGTCCGCGCACAAGGGCGAGGTGCTCGTCGTGAACTTCTGGTACGCGGGCTGCGGCCCCTGCCAGACCGAGTCGCCGACGTTGACGACGCTCGCCGAGCAGTACACGGGCAAGGGCGTGCAGTTCGTCGGCGTCAACGTCCGCGACGAGGCGGGCGAGGCGAAGCCGTTCGAGGAGAAGTACGGCGTGCCTTATCCGAGCATCCTCGATCAGGCGAACCACGGTGCTGTCGAGCTCGCCTTCGCCGGCAGCATCCAGCCCAACGCCACACCCACCACGCTCGTGATCGGCAGGGACGGGCGGGTCACCGCCCGGATGCTCGGGCAGGCGGACCCGTCGATCCTCAAGGCCCTGATCGACTCGGCCGTCTCGGGCCGCGACACGTGAGCACCCTCGTCGGCCAGGGCGCCCTGCTGCTCGGGATCCCCGTCGCCCTGGCGGCCGGCGCGCTGTCGTTCGCGTCGCCGTGCGTGCTGCCGCTCGTGCCCGGCTACCTCGGCTACGTCGGCGGGATGGACCGGCCCACCGGCACCCGGCGCCCCGGCGGCCGGCTCGCCCTCGGCGCGGTGCTGTTCGTCCTGGGCTTCTCCGTCGTGTTCGTGCTCGCCGGCACGGTCATCGGTTCGGCCGGGTTCTTCCTCGTGCAGTGGCGCGACCTGCTCACCCGCATCTCGGGCGTCGTCGTGCTGCTGCTCGGCATCGTCTTCATCGGCGGGCTCGGCCCGCTGCAGCGCACGATCAAGCCGGCCTGGCAGCCGCGCACGGGTCTCGTCGGAGCGCCGCTGCTCGGTGCCGTGTTCGCGATCGGCTGGACCCCGTGCCTCGGCCCGACGCTCACCGCGATCTACTCGCTCGCGCTGCAGGGCGGATCCGCGGGACTCGGCGCCCTGCTCGCGTTCGTCTACTCGATCGGGCTCGGCCTGCCGTTCGTCGCCATCGCGATCGGCCTCGGCTGGGCGACCCGCAGCACCGCATTCCTCAAGCGGCATATCCGAGCCGTGAATCTCGCGGGCGGCGGCCTGCTCGTCGTGATCGGCCTGCTGATGGTGTCGGGCCTGTGGCTCGGCGCGCTCAGCGGGCTGCAGGCCTGGTGGGGTGGGTATGAGCAGGCCCTCTGACGCCTTCGAGTCCGGGTTCGAGGATCCGCGACCGGTCGAGAACCCGCGGCTCGGGCCCCTCGAGTGGGCGCGCTGGGCGTGGCGGCAGCTGACGAGCATGCGCACGGCGCTGCTCCTGCTGCTCGCGCTCGCGATCGCCGCGGTGCCCGGGTCGCTGATCCCGCAGGAGTCCGCGGATCCGAACGGCGTGATCTCGTGGAAGGCGAGCAACGCCGCGTTCGTGTCGATCGCCGACGTCCTTCAGCTCTTCGACGTCTACACGTCGGCCTGGTTCTCCGCGATCTACCTGCTGCTGTTCGTCTCGCTGGTCGGCTGCGTCGTGCCGCGGCTGTTCCACCACCTGAAGGCGCTGCGGGCCGCGCCGCCGCGGACACCCGCACGGCTCGGCAGGCTGCCCGCGTACCGCACCGCCGAGTCCGAGGGCGACGCGGAGCACGCGCTCGCGACGGGCGAGCGGCTGCTGCGCCGGCGCCGGTATCGCCTGCAGCGCTACGGGTCGAGCGTCTCGGCGGAGCGGGGCTACCTGCGCGAGACGGGCAACCTCGTCTTCCACACGGGGCTCGTCGGCGTCCTCATCTCCGTCTTCGTCGGCGGCGGCTTCACCTACACCGGGCAGCGGATCGTGGCGACCGGCCAGACGTTCGTCAACGAGCAGCAGGCCTACGACACGATCTCGACGGGCCGGTTCTTCGGGGACTCGTCGCTGCAGCCGTACGCGATCACGCTGAACAGCCTGGCCGTGAAGTACGAGACCCGGAACCTCGCAGCGCTCGGCGAGCCGATCGACTACACCGCCGACGTGACCACCCAGCAGCCGGGGCAGAAGCCGCAGAAGCGGGTCATCAAGGTCAACGAGCCGCTCTCCATCGGCGGCACGGACGTGTACCTGCTCGGCAACGGCTACGCGGCGAAGCTCACGGTGCGCGACGCGAAGGGCAAGGTGATCTTCGGCGGCACGGTCCCGTTCCGGCCCCAGGACAACGACCTCACCAGCCTCGGGGTGGTGAAGGTGGGCAGCGCCAGCCCGAAGCAGCTCGGCCTGGTCGGGTTCCTCTACCCGACGGCCGTGCGGCAGACGACGGGCGCACTCGCGTCGAACTTCCCCGACCTGCTGAACCCGATCGTGACCTTCAGCGTCTACACCGGGTCCCTCGGGTCCGGCCCCCAGAACGTCTACACGCTCGACACGACGGGCATGACCCAGGTCGCGGGGCCCCCGACGAAGACGAAGGGCATCCAGCTCTCCCCGGCGGACCCGGTCGCGATCCTGCCCGACGGCCTCGGCACGGTGAGGCTGGACGGCATCACCCGGTTCGCGGCCCTCGACATCCACCACGACCCGTCGCAGGGCTGGGTCGGGGGCTTCGTTGTGATCACCGTCGCGGGCCTCATCACGTCGCTGCTGATCCCGAGGCGACGGATGTGGCTGAAGGTCACGGACGAGGACGGCGTGCTGCGTCTCGAGTACGCCGCGCTCGCCCGCGGCGACGACCCGGCGCTCGAGCGGGCCGTGGCCGACTTCGCGGAGGAGCACCGGCAGGCGCTCGAGGCCGACCGGGGACCGGTCGAACGGGTGCCCGCGGGCGTCTGAGCGGCGCCCGCGTCCATCCGACCCGGCTTAGGCTGCTGCCGTGATGACCACGCCGCTCGATCAGCTGTCGGTCCTGCTGCTGCTGTCGGCGATGGGGCTGTACGCGGTCGCGTTCGTCGCCTTCGCACTCGACCTGGCCCGTCGGTCGAGCGAGGCGCAGGCGATGGCCGACGAGGCCGCGTCCCGCTCCGCCGGCGCCACCGCCTCCGCCGCGGTCTCGGAGGTCCGCGGCGGCGTCGCGACGCTCGTGGCCGCACCGCCCTCCGTCGACGGTCCGCCGCGCTCGAACCGGCGCACCGCGGCCCGCGTCGCGCTCGCCGTGCTCACCGTCGGCTGGGTGCTGCACCTCGGCGCCGACGTGCTCCGCGGCATCGCCGCCGCCCGCGTCCCGTGGGCGAACATGTACGAGTTCTCGATGACCGGCACCCTGATCATCGTCGGCATCTACCTGCTCGCGCTCACCCGCGTCGACCTGCGTTTCCTCGGCGCGGTGATCACCGGTCTCGTGCTCGTGCTGCTCGGCATCGCGACCGTCGGCTTCCGCGTCGCCGTCTCGCCGCTGCCGCCTGCCCTGCAGTCGTACTGGCTCGTCATCCACGTCTTCGTCGCGATCCTCGGCACCGCGTTCTTCACGCTGTCCGGCGCGGTGTCGGCCGTGCAGCTCGTCCAGGCGCGGCGGGAGCGGGTGCTCGCGGCAGGCCGCACCGCCGACCGCGTGAAGCTGCTCGCGACGGTGCCCACGTCGACGCGGCTCGAGAACATCGCCTACCGGGTCGCCATCGTGGGCTTCATCCTGTGGACCTTCACCCTCATCGCGGGCGCCATCTGGGCGAACCACGCGTGGGGCCGCTACTGGGGCTGGGACACCAAGGAGGTGTGGACGTTCATCATCTGGGTGATCTACGCCGGCTACCTCCACGCCCGCGCCACGCGCGGCTGGCGGGGCAACGGCTCCGGCTGGCTCAACCTCATCGGCTACGGCGCCGTGCTGTTCAACTTCGGAGTCGTGAACGTCTTCTTCCACGGCCTGCACGCCTACAGCGGCCTCTCCAGCTGACGTCGCAACCCACACTTGCCACTTTCTGACCCCATCCGGCCGGTTTGAGGGCAGAAAGTGGCAAGTGTGCGTCGGTCAGGCGGGGAGCAGGGCGTGGCAGCGGCGGATGCGGTCCGCCCACCACGCCGTGCGCTCCCGGTCCGCGGCCCAGCGGTCGAGGAGCGCGGATGACGGCGTCACCCGCCGCACCGGGATCCCGCCGTCCAGCGGGGTCAGCGGGTCGTCCGTGACGTCCGCGCCGAGCAGGGCCGCGGTGCCGAGACCGCAGTCGTAGGGCAGGTCCGGCAGCGCGGCTGCGAGGAACGCGCCCATCGCGAGACCGACCGACGTGTCGATCGCGCTCGAGACCACCGCAGGCAGCCCGGCCTCCGCCACGAGCGCCGCCGCTCGCCGCACGCCGCCGAGCGGTGCGGCCTTGATCACGAGCAGGTCCGCCGCGCCGGCCCGCGCGACGGCGAGCGGATCAGCGGCCTTCCGCACCGACTCGTCCGCCGCGACCGGGATCGCGAGATCGCGGATTCGGTTCCGCAGCTCCGCGAGCTCCTCGAGCCGGGCGCACGGCTGCTCGGCGTACTCCAGGTCGAACGGCGAGAGCGCGCGCAGCGCGTGCTCGGCCTCGTCGACGTTCCAGGCGGCGTTCGCGTCGATCCGCACCCGGCCTTCGGGGCCGAGCACCTCGCGCGCCGCCCGGACGCGGGCGACGTCGTCCTCGAGGCGCCCCCCGGGCTCCGCCACCTTGACCTTCGCGGTCCGGCAGCCGGGGAAGCGGGCGAGCACCCCGGGCACGGCAGCCGCCGGGACCGCCGGGACGGTCGCGTTCACCGGCACCACGTCGCGGAGCGGAGCGGGCGGCTCGCTCCAGCCGAACTCGATCGCGGCCGCGAGCCACGCCGCGGACTCGGCGTCGTCGTACTCGACGAAGGGCGCGAACTCCGTCCAGCCGACCGGGCCCTGCACGAGCGCCGCCTCCCGGACCGTGACACCGCGGAACGGGGTCACCATCGGCAGCGCCACGACGCGCAGGCCGGCGAGGAGGTCGTCGACGCCGGGGAGCATCCGCCCATCCTCCCGCCTCTACGCTGCACCCATGCCCGTGTCCGAGCTCTTCGACCCCGCCGTCTGGCGCGACACGGATCACGGTTACACCGACATCACCGACCATCGCAGTCCGGACGGCCGCATCGCGCGGATCGCCTTCGACCGGCCCGAGGTCCGCAACGCCTTCCGGCCGCACACGGTCGACGAGCTCGCGCGGGCGCTCGAGGACGCCCGCACGGATCCGAAGGTCGGCGTCGTGCTGCTCACCGGCAACGGCCCGAGCGCGAAGGACGGCGGCTGGGCGTTCTGCTCCGGCGGCGATCAGCGGATGCGGGGACGCGGCGGGTACGAGTACGAGGACGGCGGGCAGGGCTTCGGGCGCCTGCACATCCTCGAGGTGCAGCGGCTCATCCGGTTCCTGCCCAAGGTCGTGATCGCGCTCGTGCCCGGCTGGGCCGCGGGCGGCGGCCACTCGCTGCACGTCGTGTGCGACCTCACGATCGCGTCGGCCGAGCACGCGCGGTTCAAGCAGACCGACGCCGACGTGGGCTCCTTCGACGGCGGCTACGGCAGCGCCTACTTCGCCCGGCAGGTGGGCCAGAAGTTCGCGCGGGAGGTCTTCTTCCTCGCGCAGGAGTACGACGCCGAGCGGGCGCTCGCGGCCGGGGCGATCAACGCCGTCGTGCCCCACGCCGAGCTCGAGACGACCGGCATCGCCTGGGCCCGCACGATCCTCGGCAAGTCGCCGACCGCCATCCGCATGCTGAAGTACGCGTTCAACGCCGTGGACGACGGGATGGTCGGGCAGCAGCTGTTCGCGGGAGAGGCGACCCGGCTGGCCTACGGAACCGACGAGGCGGCCGAGGGCCGGGACGCGTTCCTCGAGAAGCGGCCTCCGGACTTCGGCGGCTTCCCCTACGCCTACTGACATGCGCCCGCTGCTCGCCGTCCCGGCCGGGGATCCCGCCGACCTCGCCGTCGCCCTCCGCGCCGCGCTGGACGGATCCGGGCCGGCGATCCTGCCGCTCGCGCCGGGCGCCCCGCGCCCCCTCGATCTCCCCGACGAGGTGCCCGTGGCGACGGCCGTCGTGGTGGCCACATCGGGCAGCAGCGGCGCACCGAAGCGGGTCGTCCTGTCGACCGCGGCCCTGCTCACCTCGGCCGCGGCGACGGAGAGCGCCCTCGGGGGACCGGGGGAGTGGGTGCTCGCGCTGCCGGGGCACTACATCGCCGGCATCCAGGTCATCGTGCGGTCGCTGGCCGCGGGCGGGGAGCCGTACGCGATCCCGGCGGGACCATTCCACGCCGCGACCTTCGCCGCCGCCATCGACGCGCTCCCCGCGGACCGCCGCCGCTACAGCGCCCTGGTGCCCACGCAGTTACACCGGGTGCTCGACGCCGTCGCGGGCGGGGACCGCGACGTCGCCGACGCCGTGCGGCGGCTCGACGCGCTGCTCATCGGCGGCGGCCGCCTCGCCGACGCGGACGCGACGCGGGCCCGCGAGGCCGGCATCCGCGTCGTTCGCACCTACGGAGCGTCCGAGACCGCGGGCGGCTGCGTCTACGACGGCGTTCCCCTCACGGGCGTGGAGGTGCGCGTCGTCGACGGCGAGGTGCAGCTCGCCGGGCCCGAGCTCGCCGACGGGTACCTCGGCGACCCCGCGCGCACGGAGCGGGTGTTCGTGGCAGAGCCGGGCCGGCGCTGGTACCGCACCGGGGACGCCGGCGAGTGGGACGGCGAACGGCTGAGCGTCACCGGCCGGCTCGACGACGTGATCGTGTCCGGCGGGGAGAAGGTCTCGCTCGCCCTCGTGGAGCGGGCGGTGCAGGAGCTGCCGGGGATGGCGGACGCGGTCGTGGTCCGGGCGCCCGACCCCGAGTGGGGCGAGGTGCCGGTGGTGATCACCACCGCCGGCGGCACCGACCTGCCCACGATGCGGGCGGTGCTCGGCGAGCGGCTCGGCCGCGCTGCGGCGCCCCGCCGGATCGTGGTCGTGGATCCGCTTCCGCTGCTCTCGAACGGGAAGCCCGACCGGGTGCGCCTGACGGCGCTGGCCGCCGGCGCTTCCTGATCGCGCCGTTCCGGAGAAACGGAGCGACACGCCGGATCGGAGCACCGCGGCGCGGCGCGCCGTGCAGGAACTCCGGAACCGCGTGATGGACGGTGCGGCATGGGCTCGCTCCCTAGGATGTGACGCCGTGGCGAGGAGTACGACGACCAAGCGGCCCCCGGTCCGGCGCAGCCCGGCGAAGTCGGCGACCCGATCGACGGCCGCCCGGCCTCAGCGCCCGGCGGGCTGGATCTCCGGCGCCCGGCCCCGAACGCTTCCCCTCGCCATCGCGCCCGTCGCGCTCGGCACGGGCGCCGCCGTCGCGGGCGGCGGCGGGCACCACCTGTGGCTCGCTTGGCTCTGCCTCGCGGTCGCGCTGCTCCTGCAGATCGGCGTCAACTTCGCCAACGACTACTCGGACGGCGTCCGGGGCACGGACCGCTTCCGCGTCGGGCCGGCGCGGCTCACCGCCTCCGGCAGGGTGAAGCCCCGCACGGTGCTCGCGGTGGCCCTCGCCTGCTTCCTGCTCGCGGCGGCGGCCGGCGTCGCGATCGTCGTTCTCACGCAGGTCTGGTGGCTGCTCGCCGTGGGTGCCGCCGCCCTGCTGGCCGCGTGGTTCTACACAGGCGGCAAGCGTCCCTACGGCTACGCCGGGTTCGGCGAGATCGCCGTCTTCCTCTTCTTCGGCGTCGCCGCCACCGCCGGCACCACCTTCGTGCTCATCGGCGACGTCACGGCGGAGGCGTGGTTCTGCTCCGTCGCCATCGGCTGCATCGCCTGCGCGGTGCTGCTCGTGAACAACCTGCGCGACATCGAGCAGGACAGGGCGGCGGGCAAGCGCACGCTCAGCGTGCGGATCGGCGCCCGCGGCAGCCGGATCCTCTACGGCGTCCTGATGCTCGTGCCCTACCTGGTGCTCGGGTACCTGACGATCTTCTATCCGTCGGCGTCGCTCGTGTTCCTGACGGTGCTGCTGTCCGGGCCGGCGGTGCTGATCACCGCCACGGCGAAGATGCCGAGGGAGCTCGTGCTGGCGCTCAACCTCACCGGCATCGCAGCCCTGGTCTACGGCCTCGGCCTGGCGGCCGCGCTGGCGTTCTGAGCCCGGTCGTGCCCGTTCACCGGGGCCCGGGCTCGATCGCGGCGTCCTCGACGAGCTCGTCCTCGCCGGTGTCGGGCTTGCGGGGCTTGTCCGGCCGCGCACGCAGGTCGGCGAGCTCGCCGGAGAACGCGCGCCGCTGCCGGGACAGGAAGATCACGGAGATGCAGAGCCCGACGATCGCGGCGATCAGGGCGGCGAGCAGCAGGCTCGCCCCCAGCGCGTACGAGACCGCGAGCGGCACCACGAACGCGAGCACCCGGAGCACGGAGAAGACGATCCAGGCGGGCATCCCCCGTCGTCGTCCGGCCTGCTCGGTCACCGCTTCAGGATAGGCCGCGGGGTCCGGCCGGGCGCCGCGCCGATCACAGGGAATACCTATGCGATGGGGACCTCCGGGCGCGCGGCGCCCCCTCCGCGCTGATCTACAGTGACGACATGGCGCGACTGGTCGTGGGAGTCGTGATCGCGGTCGTCGTCTTCACGATCTTCGCGCTGGTCGATTGCGCCCTCACGGAGCGAGCCCGCGTGCGCGGCATCCCGAAGGCGCTGTGGCTGCTCGTGGTGCTGCTGCTGCCGGTGCTCGGCGGCGTGCTCTGGTTCCTCATCGGCCGCGGTCCGCTCCGACGCCGCCCCCTGCCGCCCGACGACGATCCGGCGTTCCTCGGCGGTGGCACGGGTCCGGCGCCCGCTCCGGCGCACGCCCCGATCGACGACGAGCTGGCGCTGCTCGAGCAGGAGCTCGCGAACCTCGACTCGGACTCCGACGACGACGGCGGGGACGGCCGCCACCGCTGACGGTCCTGGCGGCCGGGCTTACGCTGACCCCGTGGCCAGGATCGAGCTCGTCGTCGCGCTCGTCGTGCTCGTGCTCGAGCTGTACTCGATCGTGAACTGCATCCTGACGCCCGATCCGCAGGTCAAGGGCATCCCGAAGGGCCTCTGGCTGGTGCTCATCGTGCTGCTGCCGCTGCTCGGCAGCGCGCTCTGGCTCGGTGTCGGGCGCGATCGCGTCGCGCCGGCCGCGCGTCGGGGGTCCGTCGTCGCTCCGCCGGCCGTCCCGCCGTCCGGCTACGCGGCGATGACCGGGGAGGAGCGGATCCGCCGGATGGAGGAGGACCTCGCGCGCCTCGAGCGCGAGTCGGGCGAGGACGGCGCCGCGCCGGGTGGCTGAGCCGAGCCCGGCCGGCCGTGCCGCGGCCGCGCTCCTCGGCGCGCTCGTCGGCGCCGGTCTGACCGACGTCGTCGTCTCTCCCGGGTCGCGGTCGCAGGCGCTCGCCCTCGCCGCAGCCGGGCTCGAGAGGGCTGGGGCGCTGCGGCTGCACGTGCGGATCGACGAGCGCGTCGGCGCGTTCACCGCGCTCGGCCTCGGGATCGAGACCGGGAGGCCCGCGGCCGTCGTGGTGACGTCGGGCACCGCGGTCGCGGAGCTGCATCCCGCCGTGCTCGAGGCGCACCACGCGGGGGTGCCGATGCTCCTGCTCACCGCCGACCGGCCTGCGGAGCTGCGGGGCACGGGCTCGAACCAGACGACCGTGCAGCCGGGGATGTTCGCCGCGGCCGTCCGCGCGGAGTGGGACCTGGCGGCGCCGGAGGGCGACGACGACGTGACCCGGGCCGCCGCGCTCGCGGCCGAGGCCTGGCGAGCGGCGGTCGACGGGCGTGGGCCCGTGCACCTGAACCTGGCCTACCGGGAGCCGCTGTCCGGAGATCCGGGGGCGGAGCCGCCGCCGCCCCCCGCGGCGAGGCCCCGGCCGCCGATCGAACCGCTCGTGCTCGAACCCGGCCGCCGCACCGTCGTGATCGCCGGGGACAAGGCGGGCGAGGGGGCCGAGGCCTTCGCCCGCGCCCTGAACGCCCCGCTCCTGGCCGAGGTGTCGAGCGGCGCCCGGTTCGGCCCCAACCTCGTCGTGGCCTACCGCGAGCTGCTCGACGACGCCGACTTCGGGGGCCGGATCGAGCGGGTCGTGGTCCTCGGGCATCCGACCCTGAGTCGCCAGGTCCCGCGACTGCTCGCCCGCGACGGCCTGGACGTCGTGCTCGTCGGCCCTCCTGGTGGGGACTGGTTCGACCCGACGCGGGGCCGCGCGCGCCGCACCGCCGACGTCGCGGCGTCCGCCCCGGATCCGGATCGGTCCTGGACGGGACGCTGGGTCGGGGCCTCCCGCGCGATCCTCGATCGCACCGACGACGTGCCCTACATCGGTGATCCCGCCGCGACCGGCGCCAAGGAGCGTCGCGCCCTCACGCAGGCCGAGCTCGCCGCGGTCCGCGCCCCGATCACTCGCCGCTTCCTCGTCGACGCGGTCTGGCGGGCCACGTGGCCGCACGACCGACTCGTCCTCGGCGCCAGCCGGCTCATCCGGGTGGCCGACGGCGCCGTGCCCGGCAAGCGGATCCGCGTGATCGCGAACCGCGGCCTCGCCGGCATCGACGGCACCATCAGCACGGCGCTCGGCGTCGCCGCGGGCATCGACCCGGCCGTGCGGGCCGGCACCGTCCGGGTGCTGCTCGGCGACCTCGCGCTGCTCCACGACGCCGGCGCGCTGCTGCGCACCCCCGACGAGCCGGCCCCGCGCGTGCAGGTGCTGGTGGGCAACGACGGTGGCGGCACCCTGTTCGACTCGCTCGAGGTGGCGGGCACCGCCGATCCCGCGGCGTTCGACCGTGTGCTGCTCACCCCGCGCCCTGTGGAGCTCGAGGCGCTGGCGGCCGCCTACGGCTGGGCGTACCAGCGCGTGACGACGCGGGGCGACCTCGACCGTGCGCTCACGGCACCGCCACGGGGTCCGAGCCTGCTCGAGGTCCCGTTGCCGCGCTGAGCGGCAGCCCGAGCGCTTCGAGCACCGGCGCGAACTTCCATCCGGTCTCCGCCAGCTCGCTCTTCGCGACGGATCCCGCGACGATGCCCGCACCGGCATATGCGCGCACGCGGTCGGGCGTCTCGATCTGCGCGGATCGCAGGCCGATCGCCCATTCGCCGTCGCCCGTCGCCCCGATCCAACCCACCGGACCCGCGTACCGGCCGCGGTCGAACGGCTCGAGCTCCTCGATCAGCGCGAGCGCGGCGTCGCGGGGCGCCCCCGCGACCGCCGCGGTCGGGTGCAGCGCGTCGACCAGGTCGAGCGCCGTCCTCCCGTCCGTGAGCAGCGCGGTGGCGTCGGTCGCGAGGTGCCACACGTTCGGGAGGCCGAGCGCGAACGGCCGTCCGAGGGTGAGGTCGTCCACCATGCCCCCCAGGGTGAGGAGCAGGCTGTCCACGGCCAGGGCGTGCTCGAAGCGGTTCTTCGGCGAGGCGAGCAGCGCGTCCCTCGCCGACGCGTCGACCACCGGGTCGTCGTCGCGGGCCGCGGTGCCGGCGAGCACCCGGGCCGTCACGGCGTTGCCGTGCACCGTGGCGAGCGTCTCGGGGCTCGCGCCGAAGAACCCGTCCACGGCGAAGGTCCACGCGTCGCGGTAGCGCCGGCGGAGGACCCGCAGCGCGCCCGTCACGTCGAAGCCGGGCGGGACCTCCAGCGCGAGGTCGCGGGCGAGCACGACCTTCTCGAGGCCGCCGTTCCGGATGCGGGCGACGGCGGCCGAGACGGCGGCCTCGTAGTCGGCCCGGGCGAAACGGTCGCCCGGGGCCGTCGCCGGCGCCGCGGGGGCAGCCGGGTCGCCGTGTCCCCCGATGTCCGTGACGAACGCGACGCCGTCGCGACGACCGACCACCCGCCGGGGTACGACCAGGGTGCTCGGGGTCGCCGATCCGTCCGCGAACGCGAACGCGCCGAGCGCGATCAGACCCGTGCCGGGGAGCCGGAGCGGGTCGTCGATCCGGGCGCCGGCGATCAGCGCCCGCCAGGCGTCGGCGGCTTCGCGGATCCGGCGTGCTCCGGACGAGACGACGCGGTGCGCGACGCCGAACGCGAGCAGGCGGTCCTCGCCCCTCGCCCACACGGCGACAGGCGCACCGAACTCGGCCGTCGCGGCGTCGTCCGCGCCCCCGATATCGGAGATCTCCCTGGTCGCAGCGGAGAATTCCCCTGCGGCCCGATCCGTCACCCGCACAGAGTACGCGTGCGCGCTCGAAGTAGACTCGCAGGGTGTCCTCGGCCGACCTCACCAAGAAGCCAGCCGACGTGGCGGCGATGTTCGACCGGGTCTCGCGACGGTACGACGTGACGAACGCCGTGCTGTCGGGCGGCAACGCCGCGCTGTGGCGCATCGCCACGGTGCGTGCCGTCGCGCCGCGGCCGGGGGAGCGGATCCTCGATCTGGCCGCCGGCACGGGCACCTCGAGCGAGGCGCTCGCGCGGTCGGGCGCCCGGGTCGTCGCGGCCGATTTCTCGAAGGGCATGCTGGCCGTCGGCCGCGCCCGCCACCAGGACGACCAGCGGGTCGAGTTCGTCTTCGCCGATGCGCTCGCCCTGCCCTTCGGCGACGACGAGTTCGACGCCGTGACCATCTCCTTCGGCCTCCGCAACGTCGCCGATCCGCATCGCGCGCTCGCCGAGATGTACCGGGTGTCGAAGCCGGGCGCCCGCATCGTGATCTGCGAGTTCTCGAAGCCACCGCTCGCGCCCGTGCGGGCCGCCTACTTCGCGTACCTCGAGCGCGCGATGCCGGCCATCTCCAGGCTCGCCAGCTCGAACGCCCCCGCGTACGACTACCTCGGCGACTCGATCAAGGCCTGGGCGGACCAGACCACGCTCGCCGCCTGGATGCGCGAGGCCGGATTCAAGCAGGTGCGGTACCGCAACCTGACGGGCGGCATCGTGGCGCTGCACCGCGGCGTGAAGCCCGCGGCCGGGGTCTGGGCGAGCGAGTGACGACCCGCACCCCGGTCGCACGCCGCAGCAAGTCGCTCTCAGCGCAGTTCGGGCTCACCGAGCGGCTCTTCGTCTCGGCGAGCGAGCGCAGCCTCGCCGCCCGCATCGAGGAGGGACTCGAGCAGGTCGAGCAGGGACTGCTGGAACGGGTCACCTTCGACGACGCGTTCGCCGACGTCACTTCCCGCTACCTGCTGGCCGCGGGCGGAAAACGCGTGCGGCCGCTGCTCACCCTGCTCACGGCGCAGCTCGGCGACGGCATCACGCCCGACGTGATCCTCGCTGCCGAGGCCGTGGAGATCACCCATCTCGCATCGCTGTACCACGACGACGTCATGGACGAGGCGGAGCAGCGGCGGGGCGTCCCGAGCGCGCAGACGGTCTGGGGCAACTCGGTCGCGATCCTCACCGGCGATCTCCTCTTCGCCCGCGCCAGCAAGCTCATCGCGGAGATCGACGGGTCGACGGCGATCTCGCAGACCCAGACCTTCGAGCGGCTGGTGCTCGGGCAGCTGCACGAGACCATCGGTCCGCAGCCGGGGGAGGACCCGGTCGAGCACTACCTCCAGGTGCTCAGCGACAAGACCGGGGCCCTCATCGCCGCCGCGGCCGAGTGGGGAGCCACGTTCTCCCATGCGCCCGAGGAGTACCGGCAGCCCCTTGCCCGGTTCGGCGAGCGGATCGGCGTCGCCTTCCAGCTGATCGACGACGTCATCGACCTCGCCCCCCAGGACGCGCAGACCGGCAAGACGGCCGGCACCGACCTGCGCGCGGGCGTGCCGACCCTCCCGCTGCTCTACCTGCGCCGCCGGGCGCTTACCGACCCGGAGGGCGCCGCGCTCCTGCTCCGCATCGACGAGGGCGTCGAGGGTGCCGACGACCGGGCCCTCGAGTCGGCCATCGCCGACCTGCGGGCCCACGAGGTGACCGCCGACACCACCAGCGAGGCGCACCGGTGGGCCGCGGAGGCCGTCGGCGCCCTCGATCCGCTGCCGGAGGGCGGCGTGAAGCGGGCGCTGGTGCGCTTCGCCGACCTGCTCGTCGACCGTTCCAGCTGACGCCCCACGGATGCGGCTCCCGCCGGATGCCCCGTCCGTTCCGAAAGGACTTCTCGTGACCACGCTCCGCCTCGCCATCGTCGGTGCGGGACCCGCCGGGATCTACGCCGCCGACATCGCCAAGAAGGCCGACCGCGGCTTCGACGTCTCCATCGACCTGTTCGAGCGGCTGCCCGCCCCCTACGGACTCGTCCGGTACGGCGTCGCGCCGGACCATCCCCGCATCAAGGGCATCATCGGCGCGCTCCGCGAGGTGCTCGACGGGGGAGCGGTGCGGCTGTTCGGCAACGTCGAGTACGGGGTGGACATCACGCTGGCCGACCTGCGCCGCCACTACCACGCGGTGATCTTCTCGACGGGCGCCATCCGCGACTCCGATCTCGACCTCCCCGGCATCGACCTGCCCGGCTCCTACGGCGCCGCGGACCTCGTCAGCTGGTACGACGGCCATCCCGACGTGCCGCGCGAGTGGCCGCTCGACGCCCGCGAGGTCGCGGTCATCGGGAACGGCAACGTCGCGCTCGACGTCGCGCGGATGCTCGTCAAGCACGTCGAGGACCTGATGCCCACCGAGGTGCCGCCCAACGTCGTCGACGGGCTCGCCGTCTCGCCGGTGACCGACGTGCACGTGCTCGGCCGCCGGGGGCCGGCGAACGTGAAGTTCACGCCGCTCGAGCTGCGCGAGCTCGGCGAGGTCCGCGACGTCGACATGATCGTTCACAACGAGGACTTCGAGTACGACGAGGCCGCGAGGCGGGCGATCGCGACGAACAAGCAGGTGCTGGTCATCGACCGGGTGCTGCAGGGCTGGCGGAAGCGCGAGGTCGGGACCGCGAGCCGGCGCCTGCACTTCCACTGGTGGGCGCGACCGGTCGAGATCCTCGGCACCGATCACGTGACGGGCATCCGCTGGGAGCGCACCGAGCCGGACGGGATGGGCGGCGCGCGGGGCACCGGCGAGTTCCGCATCCAGGAGGTGCAGGCCGTCTACCGCGCCGTCGGGTACTTCGGCTCACCGCTGCCCGAGATCCCCTTCGACCGGATGCACGGGGTCATCCCCAATCACGAGGGTCAGGTGCTCGGCGACGACGGGTCGCTGATGGCCGGCGTGTACGCGACCGGCTGGATCAAGCGCGGTCCCGTCGGGCTCATCGGCCACACGAAGTCCGACGCGATGGAGACGGTCGATCACGTGCTCCGCGACGGCGGCCTGTGGTGGTCGCCCGAGCGCCCGGACGAGCGCTCGGTCGTCGAGCTGCTCGAGTCACGCGGCGTGCGCTACACGACCGTCCAGGGCTGGCACCTGCTCGATGCCCATGAGGTGGCACTCGGTGCTCACGAGGGGCGCGGCCGTGTCAAGGTCGTGCCCCGCGACGAGATGCTGACGGCCTCCTTGGGCGACCCCGTCCACTGAGCCGGCAACGCGCGCCTGCCACTTTCTGCCCGATGAACCGATTCACAAGGGCGGAAAGTGGCAACCCTGCGTTTCGGGGGCCGGACGGGGCGTCCGGGTGGGCGAGCGGTCAGAGGGCGACGGTGTCGTTCGTGTCGGCCAGTTCGCGGTCGCGCTCGTAGATCCAGCCGGTGGCGGCGTCGCCACCCACGAGGGCCCACCGTCCCGGGAAGTCGACGTGGGGGTTCTCGAGGATTCGGGGCGCGTCCTCGGCCTCGGGCGCGACGTCGATGTCGTGCGTCTCGAGCTCGTCGTTCAACGCGTCGGTGCGGAACGCGACGCGGATGCTGCGTGATGCCATGCCCGGACGGTACTGCGGACCGGTTCGCAGTGAAGCGAACGCACAGCCGACGATCAGACGGCGGCGGTCAGACGAGGGTGAGTGCCGTGCGGAGCAGCTCGGCGAGGCGTTCCGGGTAGATCGTCGCGTCGGAGGCCTCGATCTTCGCGAGGGTCCACCAGCGCATCCGCACGGTCGACCGATGCTCGAGGTCGGTCAGGGCGGTGCCGGCGGGGTCGAAGTGCGCTACCCGGGCGGCGAAGAAGTCCTCGGTCTGCTCGATGATCGCGCCGTCGAACGGGAACACGGTCGTGCGGCGCCACAGCGGCCCGGCCAGCGCCGCGGCTTCGAGCACGAGACCGGTCTCCTCCCAGACCTCACGGACCGCCGCGCGCTCGGCGTCCTCGTCGGCCTCCCGTCCGCCACCCGGGGTGATCCACCACGTGCCGAGCTCGGCGGCCGCGGGGTCGAAGCCCTCGATGAGCAGCACGCGGTCGGCGTCGTCGACGAGCAGCACGCGGGCTGCGCTCCGCACCACGCGGGCCTCAGTCATCCGGTCTCCTCGAGGAAGGCGAGCGCACGCTCGCGGAACTCCCGAGAGGTCGGCGCGTTGAAGTGCCCCCGGCCCGGGATCGGGAAGAACGTGCCCTGCGGCGCCGCCGCCGCGAGCCGCCGCGACGCCTCGAGGATCGGATCCTCGGTGCCCGTCGCGAAGAGCACCGGCACCCGCGGCGGATCCGCCGGGTCGGGCTGCGTGCTTCCCCGCATCCCCTCGACGAGCGACACGAGCGCGGACAGATCGTTGCCCCGGAGCGCGCCCGCCATCTCGAGGTAGGTCTCCGTCAGCCGGTCGCCGACCGCCGTGCCGTCGGCGATGAATCGGCGGGCCGCGTCGACGCGGAAGCGGGTCAGCGGGTCGCCGTCCGGGATGCCGCCGAGCACCGCCCGGTCGACGAGGTGCGGCGCCTCCACCGCGGCATGCCAGCCGACACGCGCACCCAGCGAGTAGCCGACGTAGGCCACGCCATCGGCGAGGTAGGTGTCGAGCACGGTCTGCACGTCCGCGACGAGGAGCGGCATCGAGTACGCGGACGGTCCATGCGGCTTGCCGCTCGCGCCGTGGCCGCGCTGGTCGAACGAGAGCACCCGGCGGCCCGCCCGCGCCAGCTCCCGCACCCAGCCGGTGGCGTACCAGTTGGCGGACGCGGACGACGCGAACCCGTGCACGGCCAGCACGGTGGCGCCGTCCGGGTCGCCGCTCTCGTACGTCGCGAGCCGCACCCCGTCGGGTGCCAGGACGAAGCGGGGCTCGGGCGCGCGGGCGACGACGACCATCGGTTCCTCTCGGGCGGCGGGGCTCCAGCCTGCCGCATCCCCTACTGGAGGCCGGCGGTGAGGCGCGCGACGTTGTCGAGGACGGCGGTGCGGAGCGGGCGCCGCTGCCACTCCTCGAGCGTGAGGCGCCGGCTCGCACGGCGGTACCCCTCCTGGATCTGCCGCAGGTCGTTCACGAACTGCTTGCCGCGGACCATCATCGAGACCTCGAGGTTCAGCGAGAAGGACCGCATGTCGAGGTTGCTCGACCCCACGACCGCGACGTCGTCGTCGATCGTGAAGTGCTTCGCGTGCAGGATGGTGGGCTTCGCGTAGAGCCAGATGGTGACGCCCGCCTTCAGCAGCTCCTCGTAGTAGGAGCGCTGGGCGTGGAAGACCATCGCCTGGTCGCCGATCTCGGAGACGAAGAGCTCGACCTCGACGCCGCGCTCGGCCGCGGTCGTCACGGCGTACAGCATCGAGTCGTCGGGCACGAAGTAGGGGCTCGTGAGCACGATCCGACGCTGCGCCGCGTAGATGAGGCCGTTGAAGAGCCGCAGGTTGTTCTCGCCCTCGAAGCCCGGGCCGCTCGGGACGAGCTGGCAGTCGAGGTGCTCCTCGCCGACCGCTTCGACGGATTGGCGGCCCTCCCGCGTGAGGAGCTCGTCCGTCTCCGAGTACCAGTCGCTCAGGAACACGGCGTTCAGCGCGGCGACGGTCGGGCCCTCGAGACGGACCATCAGGTCCTTCCACTTGAGGCCGCGGCGGCGGTTGGTCCACCGGTCGTAGGTGCGATCGATCATGTTCTGCGAGCCCATGAAGCCGACGCGGCCGTCGACCACGACGATCTTGCGGTGGTTGCGCAGGTCGGGACGCTGGTAGCGGCCGCGAAACGGCTGCACCGGCAGCAGCAGGTGCCACTCCGCGCCCATCGCGGTGAGGCGTCGCTTCGTGGCGCGGTAGCCCCGCACGCGCAGCGACGCGATGTGGTCCATCAGCACCCGCACGGCCACTCCGCGCTGCACCGCCGCCTCGAGCGCGTCGAAGAAGCGGGCGGTCGTCGGATCGAGGGACAGGATGTAGAACTCGACGTGGACGAACGACTCCGCCGTCTCGACGGCCGCGGTCATCTCCGCGATCGAGCGGTCGTACTCGCCGAACAGCCGCGCCGTGTTGCCGCCGAGCAGGGGCATCGCGCCGAGGCGCCGGTTCAGCTCGCTGAGGGACGCGAACCAGGCCGGCCACAGGTGGTCCGGTATCGCCTGGTCGATGCCCTCCGTGGCGTTCATGATGTAGCGGTTGATCGTCTGCTGCTTCTCGCGGCGCCGCTTCGACAGCTTCGTGCTGCCGAACAGCAGGAAGGCGAGCACGCCCAGGTACGGCACGAAGAAGATCGTCAGCAGCCACGCGGCCGCCGTGGTGGGCCGCCGGTTCTTCGGCACGAAGATCACGGCCAGCACGCGGATCACGAGATCGAGCGCGACGAGGCCGATGGTGATCGCCAGGGAGAGGCTGGCGGGCATGGCTGGAGTCTAGGGACGGGGCTTCATTCGCTTCTCGCCCTAGAAGTGGTGCCCCCAGGCCGGGCGCCGCGGTCCGCAGCCCCTGCGCCGAGCACGCGCCCGAGGGCCCTCTCGTCCCGCTGGAGCGAACGGATCCTGGCGTTCTGCTGGCCCGTGGGGCGTCGACCCGTGCGGGGCGCCACCGGGAGCGCCCCGCCGGTCAGCGGAAGTTGATGAACTGCAGGTCGAGGTCGAGGTCCGCGTTCTTCAGCAGGGCGATGGTGGACTGCAGGTCGTCACGGCTCTTGGACTGCACGCGCAGCTCGTCGCCCTGGATCTGGCTCTTCACGGTCTTCGGGCCCTCGTCGCGGATGAGCTTCGAGATCTTCTTCGCGTGCTCGCTGTCGATGCCGCTCTTGAGCTTCGCCTCGATGCGGTACTCCTTGCCGCTCGCGAACGGCTCACCGGCATCGAGGCTCTTCAGCGAGATCCCCCGCTTGATGAGCTTCGACTGGACGACGTCGAGCACCGCCCGGACGCGCTCCTCGCTCGACGCCTTGAGGGTGATCGTCTCGCCCTTGAAGTCGATCCCGGCGCCGACGCCCTTGAAGTCGTACCGCTGGTCGACCTCCTTGCGCGCCTGGTTGAGGGCGTTCTCGGCCTCCATGGAGTCGACCTTGCTGACCACGTCGAAGGAGGAATCCGCCATGCCGACGAGTGTAGGTCGGGGGCTGAGCGGGTGCTCCGGGAGCACGACGGCAGGGCGGACCGACCGCCGGGATGTGCCTCTGCAGTGCCACACGATCTGCGCGGTGAAGGACGGACCCGCGGAGCGGGTCACCGAGACCCCATCGTGATTTCGTCGGGCCTCGTCGCCCCGGTATCCTTGGTGCGCGCCTCCGGCCAGCCTGCATCAGGCTGGCCGGAGCAGCCAGGCGGGTTACCCAAGCGGCCAAAGGGATCTGACTGTAAATCAGCCGGCGTAGCCTTCGGGGGTTCGAATCCCTCACCCGCCACGCCGC
>NZ_JAODBE010000049.1 GCF_025463795.1 Amnibacterium sp. | reverse complement strand
GGCGCGCTCGAGGCGCTCGCGCGGGGCCTGCACTGGTCACCGCCCTGGCAGGACGCGGCGGTGCGGGCGGCGCTGGCGGCACCGGCACGCGCGGAGCCGGCGGTCGCGGACGTGGTGATCGGTACGGACGACCCCGGCTGCATCCTCGAAGGCGCGGAGGTGCGGGTGACGCTGGTCGTGCGGCCGGTGCTCGACCGGGACGGTCTCGCCGCGCTGGTCGATCGGATCCGGGCCGCGTGGACCGCGGACGACGTCGTCACCGCCCGCGTCGACTCGCTCGCGGTGCGGATCGAGGCCGCACCCTAGACGGGCTGCGCCGACCGGTCCGGCGCGCCGGGCGTCGCGGCGAGGAGGGCCGCCTCGAGCGCCGTCACGGCCCGCTCCACCGCGTCGAGGTCGTCCGCGGCCACCTCGTCGAGGAGCCCCGCGACCCACGCCGAGCGGGAGGTGCGTGCGTCCTGCAGCGCCCGCTCGCCGGTCGCCGTGAGCGACAGGAGGGTGGAGCGGCGGTCGTGCGCGTCCGCGGTGCGCACGACGAGGCCGCGCTGCTCGAGGTCCGCGACGAGCCGTGTCATCCCCGGAGCCGCGATGCCCTCGATGCGTGCGAGATCCCCCGGGCGGACGGCGCCCGCCCGGGAGATCGAGGACAGCGCGGAGACAGCCACGTGGCTGAGGCCGTCGGCGGGCGGCCGCAGGCGGCGGTTGATGGTGCCCACCACGAACGCGAGCCGCCCCGCGAGGTCCCGCCGGTCCGCGGCCGTCATCGCGTCGGCTGCCGCTGCTCGGTCGGGGCCGGCGACTCGGTGTGCCGGGCGTGGGCGACCGCGACGTGATGCGCGTGGTCCTCGGCGGCGGGCTGTGCCGCCGCGGCCGACGCCTCGACGTCGTCCGCGTAGACGAACTTCTTGCCGCCGACGAACGAGGCGATCGCCGCGATGACCGACATGATGGCGGCGGCGAGGAAGACGATCACGAGACCGCTGTGGAAGGGGCCGGAGATGAGGTTCGGGAAGAACTCCTTGCCGGTGAGTGCCGCGGAGTCCGCCTTCGGCAGCTGCGCGAGGATCCCGGTGGGGCCGAGCAGCGTCGCGATCGGGTTGTAGCCGAGGAAGGCCGCGAAGAGGCTGCCCACCGGCGGAACGTTGGCGATCTTGTCGGCCGCCGCAGCAGGCACCGAGTGGCTCGTGAGTCCCTGCGTGAGCGCGGTCGGCAACGTGTTGGACAGGCCCGCGATCATCAGCGAGAAGAAGATGCCGATCGAGAGGGACGAGCCCGCGTTCAGCACGGTGCCCGCCATGCCGGAGGCCGCACCGCGCTGGTTCGCCGGGACGCTGTTCATGATCGTGGCGCGGTTCGGGGCGCCGAACATGCCGGATCCGATGCCGTTCAGGAACGTGATGATCGCGAAGACCCCGTAGCTGAAGTTCACCGGGATCAGCAGCAGCGCGACGAAGGTCGCCGCCGTGAGCAGCAGGCCGATCGTGGCGAGCGCCCGCGCACCCCACCGGTCCGAGAGGGTGCCGGCGACCGGGCCCGAGATGAGGAAGCCGATGGTCAGCGGAAGGAGGTAGATGCCCGCCCAGAGCGGCGTCTGCTCATAGGAGTAGCCGTGCAGCGGCAGCCAGATGCCCTGCAGCCAGATGATCAGCATGAACTGCAGCCCGCCGCGGCCGATGGAGCCGAGCAGGCCCGCGAAGATCGCGGAGGCGAAGCTGCGGATCTTGAACAGCCGCAGCTCGAACATCGGGCTCTTGGCCTTCAGCTCGATGACCACGAAGACGCCGAGCATCACGAGGCCGCCGATGATCGAGCCGAGCACCCACGGGTTCAGCCAGCCGGTGGACGAGTCGCCGTAGGGCTGGATGCCGTAGGTGATGCCGGTGAGCAGCGAGGTCAGGCCGAGCAGGAAGGCGAGGTTGCCCGGGATGTCGAGGCTGCCCGGGTTGCGGGTGCCGACCTCGTGCAGGGACTTGAACGACCAGATCGTGCCGATGATGCCGACGGGAACGCTGACGATGAACACCGCGCGCCAGTCGATGACGGCGAGCACGCCGCCGAGGATCAGGCCGATGAAGGAGCCGGCGATCGCGGCGATCTGGTTGATGCCGAGCGCCATGCCGCGACGGTGGGTCGGGAAGGCGTCGGTGAGGATCGCGGTCGAGTTCGCGAACAGCATCGCGCCGCCGACGCCCTGCACGACCCGCCAGAGGATCAGCCACATGGCACCGGCGCCGGACTGGAACGGATCGAGCGACAGGGCGATCGCCGCGAGCGTGAAGATCACGAATCCGTAGTTGTAGATCTTCACCCGGCCGTACATGTCACCGAGGCGGCCGAAACCCACGACGAGCACCGCGGTGACGAGCATGAAGCCCATCAGCATCCAGAGCAGGTAGCTCGTGTTGCCGGCATCGAGCGGATTCAGCTTGATGCCCTTGAAGATGGCGGGCAGCGAGATCAGCACGATCGACGAGTTGATGGTCGCCATCAACATGCCGAGGGTGGTGTTGCTGAGGGCCACCCACTTGTAGTGCGGGTGGTCCTTGTCGAACATGCCCGAGCGGGTGCGGGCGTCCTGGGAGGTGGTCATGGTGCTCCGAACGAGACGGGACTGGGGGGATCGGACGCCCTCGGCCGATTCGTTGCTTCTTGGTAAGCAACTGTACGGCGGGTCGTCGGTATTCCTTCGAATCGCCTGAGCCGTGTCCCGGCGGCCGCGCAGCCGGCGGGACCGAGGCGGGGCGCCCGGCCGTCAGGCGACGACGACGCCGAGCGCCTCGGCGAGCAGCGGCGCGAAGCGCGGCAGCTGCTCCTCGGCGAGGATCGCGCCCGCCAGGTGGCGGCCGCCGTCGATCCGCTCGAGGACGCAGCCGCGCAGGTCGAGCGCGGCGAGCCGCGCCTCCGCGACGGACAGCGTGCCGATCCGGCAGCCGTTGACGGACATCCGCGCGACGCCGGCACCCCGCAGGTCCAGGTCGCCCACGGTGCAGTCGGTGAGCCTGACGTCCTCGAGGTCGCCGCCGGAGAGGTTCAGGTAGTCGATGCGGCTGCCCTCGATCGCGACCCGCTGCCACTCGCCGTCGTAGAGCTCGGCCGCGCCGACACGGGTGTCGCTGATCCGCACGTCGCGGAAGGTGGCGCCCGCGGCTCGCAGGGATGGCGCCGTCAGCCGGCTGACGACGCACTCGAGCAGCCGGGCCAGATCGAGGCGCACGCCGTCGGCCGTGCAGCCGGTCAGCGCGCAGCCGTCGAGGACGAGGCGCGTGAGGTCGAGGCCGTCGAGGTCGAGCCCGTCGAACGCGAGGCCGTCGAGGTCCGCGCCCGGCTCGAGGTCGGCGAGCAGGCCCTCGGCGAGCCCGGTCAGGGCGACCTCGTCGATCCGCGGGGTGACGGCGTCCTTCGGGCGGGCCATGCGGGAACGCTAGCGGCAGGGACCCGGAGAGCGGTCAGCCCGCCCCCCGGGAGGCGGCGTACGGTCCGCCGCATGAGCACGGAGCAGAGCAGCACGGGAGCCGACGACGCGGTCGTCGCGGAGCCGTTCGACCAGACCAACGGCGTGGTCGGCGGGCTGGAGGGCGAGTCCGGCGGCACGGCCGACGGCGAGGAGCGCAGCGACGCGGACCGCCGGGACGACGACGGCGAGGTCACCGACACCGACGACGTCGCCGGTCAGGGCGCCATGGACGCCGGGTACATCGTCGGCCGGCAGCAGTAGCCCTAGGCGCGGATGCGATAGGCGCGGTAGGCGGCGCCGCCGGCGAACCGGCGGTCGTCGACGAGCTCGAGCCGTGCGGCGACGCCTGCCGGCAGCCATCGGGTGCCGCCGCCGACGAGCACCGGCACGGCGATCCAGCGCAACTCGTCGACGAGGCCGGCAGCGAGCGCCGCCGCGGCGAGGCCGGGACCCCCCACGCTGAGCGGGGCGTTCGCGGCGCGCTTCCAACGGCGCACCTCGTCGGGCTCGAACCGGCGCACGAGGCGGGTCCGCGCGGTCGTCACCTCCGGCAGCGTGCTCGAGAAGACGACCTTGTCCGCAGCCCGCCAGACCGACGCGTAGTCGCGCGCCACGGGCGAGTCGTCCAGCCCGGGGGAGTCCGTCTCCCAGAACCGCATGGTCTCGTAGATCCGACGACCGTAGAGGTAGGTGCCGGTTCCGCGCTCGAGGTCGTTGACGAAGGCGTGCACCTCCTCGTCGGGCGCCGCCCAGTCGAACTCGCCGTCGGCGTCGTCGACGAAGCCGTCGAGCGAGGTGATCGCGGTGTAGACGAGCTCGGCCATGGGGCTCCTGACGAAGGCGGTTCGCACCATCCTCTCGCCCGATCCGCATCCGCGCACGGGGACGCCGTGAGACCCTGTGCGCGTCCCGCCCGGAAGGATCGCTGTGCAGTTCGACGACTCCGATCAGCTCGACACGAGCAGCGTCCAGGACCGACGCGGGTTCGGCGGCGGCACGGGCCTCGCGATCGGTGGTGGCGGGGTCGGTGTCGTCGGCGTGATCGTCTACCTGCTCATCCAGGTGCTCGGCGGCGGCTCGGGGAGCGGCGGCCAGGCGGCCGCGGGCTCCGTGCTCGACGGGCTCGGCTCCGGTCAGACCGCGAGCGGCGAGGAGCTCGCCTCGTCCTGCCGCACCGGCGCCGACGCGAACGCGAAGCGCGAGTGCGCCGTCGTCGCCGACATCCAGTCGATCCAGGACTACTGGGGCGGCGTGCTCGGCAGCCGGTACGAGAAGGCCGACACCGTCTTCTTCTCCGGATCGACGGACACCGGCTGCGGCGCCGCCTCCTCCGGCATGGGCCCCTTCTACTGCCCCGCCGACAGGCTCGTCTACATCGACCTCAGCTTCTACGACGACCTGAGGACGCGCTTCGGCGCGCAGGGCGGCACCTTCGTGGACGCGTACGTGCTCGCCCACGAGTACGGCCACCACGTGCAGGACCTGCTCGGCACCGAGTCGAAGGTGCAGGCGGGCGTGACCGGCGCGAAGAGCGGCAGCGTGCGGCTGGAGCTGCAGGCCGACTGCTACGCCGGCACCTGGGCGCACTCGGCGGAGACCACGCCCGACGCCTCCGGGCATCCGCTCGTCTCCGGCATCACCCAGGACGACATCGCGCGCGCCCTCGACACGGCCGGCCGCATCGGCGACGACTACATCGAGCGGAATCTCGGCGGCGGCACCGTCGACCCGAACTCGTTCACGCACGGCACCTCCGCGCAGCGCCGGCGCTGGTTCCTCACCGGCTACCGCAGCGGCGACCCGAACGCCTGCGACACCTTCTCCGCCTCGTCCCTGTAGGCGGAACAGGCGAGCCGCGGCGACGGTTGCACGCGCCATGAAGCGGATCGGGTTCCTGTCCTTCGGTCACTGGTCGCAGGCGCGCGGGTCGCAGACGCGAAGCGCCGCCGACACCCTCCTGCAGACGATCGAGCTCGCCGTGGCGGCCGAAGAGATCGGCATCGACAACGCGTCCGTGCGAGTGCACCACTTCGCCCCGCAGCTGTCGAGCCCCTTCCCGCTGCTCGCCGCGATGGCGGCGCGCACGAGCCGCATCGAGCTCGGCACCGGCGTGATCGACATGCGGTACGAGAACCCCCTGTACATGGCGGAGGAGGCGGCGATCGCCGACCTCATCAGCGGTGGCCGGCTGCAGCTCGGCGTGAGCCGCGGCTCACCCGAGACCGCCCTCGACGGGGCACACGCGTTCGGCTACCTGCCGCCGGACGGCAGAACCGACGCGGACCTGGCCCGCGAGAAGCTGCGCCTCTTCCTCGCCGCGATCGACGGCGCCGGCGTCGTCGACTCCGACCCGCGGATGACGGGCGTCTCGCAGCCGCTCGCCGTGCAGCCGCAGTCGCCGGGGCTCGCCAGGCGGATCTGGTGGGGGAGCGGCACCCGCGCCACCGCCCGCTGGGTCGCCGACCAGGGCCTGAACATGCAGTCGTCGACGCTGCTCACCGAGGACACGGGGGTGCCCTTCGACGAGCTGCAGGCGGAGCAGATCGCCGTCTACCGGGAGGCCTGGGCGGAGGCCGGCCACGACTGGACCCCGCGCGTGTCGGTGAGCCGGTCGGTGATCCCGATCACGACCGACGTCGATCGGATGTACTTCGGCGGCGAGGAGGGGTCGGAGGACCAGGTCGGCTGGCTCGACGGCGGCAACGCGCGCTTCGGGCGCAGCTATGTCGGCGAGCCCGACCGCATCGCCGAGGAGCTGGCGCGCGACGCGGCCGTCCAGGCAGCGGACACCGTGCTGCTCACCGTGCCGAACCAGCTCGGCGTCGACTACAACGCCCACCTGCTCGCGTCGATCGCGGAGCACGTGGCGCCCGCCATCGGGTGGCTGCCGCCCGCGCAGCGGGCCGGAGTTCTGAGCGACGGTCGTTCCTGAGCGGCGGTCGCGAGCACGGACCGCGCCGGGAAGCTCGACCCCTCGGGTGAAGGGGCCGCGGTCGTGAGGGGCGCGTCGCGGACTCCGTGCTGCCTGCCGGTCGCCACTGGCGTCACGCTCGGGATCCCCATCGTGTCCTGAAAGCACGCCGAAAGCGGTCTGAGAGCCTCCAGCTGCACGCTTCCTCCTGTTGTTCGAGATCCGGAGGAGTTGGCGATGCGGAAGAGCAGGCGAGTGCTGGTGGCCGGCACGGTGGGGTTGGCCGTGATCGGTGTGATGGCGGGGTGTGCCGTGTCCGCGGCGGGCGCATCGTCGTCGGCGTCGTCGAGCGGCGTGGCGGCGTCGCCGTCGTCCTCGTCCTCGTCGGCGGCGGGTGGGAGGCCTGCGGCGGGTGGATCGAATGCGCGGTCCGGGCCGGAACCCGGCGGCTCCTCCGGCACGGTGGACAGTGTGGCGTCGTCGGGCTTCGCCCTGACGACCTCGGCGGGGCAGAAGGTCACCGTCGATGAGGCGTCCTCGACGACCTACCTGTCCGGGTCGAGCGCGGCGTCGGCGAGCGCGGTGACCGCGGGCACGAACGTGCTCGTGCTCGGCACGGTCAGCGGAACGACGATCACCGCCACCCAGGTCACCGTGGGCTCCGGCACCAACGGCGGATCGGCGGCGTCCACCG
>NZ_JAODBE010000023.1 GCF_025463795.1 Amnibacterium sp. | reverse complement strand
CGAGCCGCCGGCAGCCGGCGTTCCGCCGACGGGCCCGGGAGGTCCCGGCCGGGCCGGGACGCGGCGCAGCAACCCGGTCGGGCTGATCGCCCTGATCGCCGGCGTGGTCGCGCTCGTGCTCGCCGTGCTGCCCATCGCGTCCTTCGTCGCGGGGCTGCCGGCGCTCGCCGCGATCGTCCTCGGCATCATCGGCCTCGTGCTCGCCGGCCGTCGCCGGGGCTTGGCGACCGCCGGGCTGATCCTCGGCGCGGTGGCGCTGATCGTCGCGATCGCGGTCTCGACGGTGCAGATCGTGGGGTTCGTCCGCGACCGCGTCACCGACCTGCCGCAGGTGAGCGACTTCCCGTCCGACTTCCCGAGCGGCCTGCCGTCCGGGGGCTCGAGCGGGGGCGCAGGCCTCGCCGCGGGCCCGCACACGATCGTCTACCGGATCACCGGCAGCGGTACCGCGACCATCTCCTACTCGACGATCGCGAACGGCCGCAGCGCGACCGCCCGCGACACCCAGGTGACGCTGCCGCGTGAGCGCACCCAGCACCTCACGGTGACCACGGGCGGTGTGCAGCAGTTCGTGCTCGCCGCGATCACGCTGAACGGCAAGGCGAAGCTCACCTGCTCGATCGAGGTGGACGGCACGGTCGTCGCGACGAACACCTCGAACGCGAGCTCGGGCGTCGAGCTGGTCACCTGCGACGGGCGCTAGTGCGGGTCAGAGCCGCTTGAACGCGGTGTAGTCGCAGGACGTGCGGCGCAGGACCGACTTCAGCGCCGCGACCTCGTTCGACGAGAACCGGCCGGGCGACGCGACGCTGAGGCTCGGGTACATGGCGTCGCTCGCCGTGGTGCGGTGGTCGAGGTTGAGTGCGTGGCCCACCTCGTGGGTGATCAGCGACTGCCATGTGCTGCCCGCGCCGGTCACACGGCCCTTGAAGCCCGTGTAGAGCAGCACCCGGCCGTAGGTCATCGCCTCGAACGTGCTGCCGGACGACGTGGAGTACCAGGCGGCGGCGGGGCCGCCGACCCCGATCTGGCCCGGCCACGCGAAGTGCTGGCCCGCCACGTCCTGCTTGGCGGTGAACGCGAAGTAGATCGTCGGCGTGCTGCGGTCGAACCCGGTCGACCCGAACGTGTGCGTCGTCGCTCCGCCGTAGGTGAAGGTGGCGCCGGTCTGCTTCCCGATGCTCGTCATCACGGAGCGGATGACGGCGGTCATGCCGGCCGGTTCGCTCGCGGTGTTGATCCGGTAGTCGATCGCGCGGCAGGCGAGCCACTGCACCGGCTTGGTGGCGGCGCCGTGCCGGTACAGCTCGAAGGTGTGCGGCCCGGTCGCGGAGGTCGTCGAGGCGACCGCCCGCTCGATGCTCACGTGCTCCGGCTGCACGGCGGGCAGCGCGGCGGGAGCCGCCGTCGCAGCCGCTACGGCCACGCCGAGGCTCGCGAGCAGCACGCGGCGCAGCAGTGGGACCATCACGCGCCTCATCCTTCCCGCGCCAGCCACAGAACGGAAGAGCCCTGATCGGGGGTTGCTTCGGCGGAGTTCCCCCCGGATCCGACCCTCGTCAGCGGGGGGACGACACGCCGGGCCCCCCTGGTGCCGCGCTGCGGGGAGGTCGTGCGGGTGGACGATTGGCGCATGACGGGCGAGCGCGGGCCGGGCGACGGCGGCGTCGTGGAGCCCGCCGGCACCGGGCACCCCGTCGAGGACGGGTCGCTCGACGTGCCGAATTGCCCGGTCTGCCTGCACCGGATGGAACCGGCCGGCACCGCGAGCGGCGGCGTCTACTGGGCCTGCACCGAGTGCGGTCAGACGCGGCTGGCCTGACGGCGGCACCTAGGCGTCGACCTCGACGGGGGACTGCGCCTGCTCCAGGGCCCTGAGCTCCTCCTCGAGCGTGGGGCGCCCCGTCGAGACGGCACGGCCGACGGCGAAGGCGATCGCGACACCGGCCAGCGTGCCGAGCACGTTCCAGGCCACGTCCTGCAGCGACGCGTGCCGGCTCGGGATCCAGTGCTGGAGCGCCTCGCACAGCAGCGAGACGGTCGCGCCCGCCAGGATCGCGAACACCGGCTTGCGGCTCCACCAGGCCAGGGCGAACCCGAGGGGTGCGAAGAGGGCGATGTTGCCGAGGTCCTCGAGCGCCCACCAGACGAGGCCGCCCGAACCGCCGGCAGCGCCGAGCGCAGGTGCCGAGGCGATCCAGGTCACCGCGCCGTCGACGTGATGGGGCCAGAGCAGCAGCACCAGCACGGCGACGGCCGCGCCGAGCACGAGCAGTTCGGGGAGCCGGAGGCGGGGGCGCCGAGTCATGCGCCGACGGTACGTCCGGGGAACGCCGGAAGCCGGGCGACGCACCGTGTCCGGTCCCTGTATTCGCGCGGCGCCCATCCGGCGCCCGTCGGCCACTCGCACGGCGCTCGGCGCACACTGGATGCCGGGCAGCGATCTGTCAACCCCCTTCAAGGATCGCCACGGCTGCCTACCGTGGAAGCCGCGGCTTTCTCGGCCGCAGCATCGTGCGTCCGTCCCCGCACGATGGAAGGGGGATCGTGTCGGACGAGACACTGGTGCGCTTCGTCGACTCGGGGAACCCCTCCGACGAGGTCCACATCGTGACCCTGCGCGGCGTCGGCGGCAACGTCCACCACGGCATCATCCGGGGGCCGCTGCCCGACTCATTCGTGTTCGATCGCACCCTGTTCCTCCGCAGCGGCTTCACCCACCGCGACGAGGGGGGCGAGCTGAATCACACCTACTATCCGGCGCCGGTGCGGCGCGGCATCCCTCGGGAGCGTCTCAGCCGCTGACGAGGCCCCGGCCGATCGGCGCCGTGCGTACGTCTGCGGCTCCTGCGGACGTCTGCCGCCGGTATGCCGGCCGCACACGTCCGTGCGGGCCGCAGACGGGCCGGGCGCGATCCGCGGGAGGTCCTCGCTGTGGGGGACTCGCCGTGTACCCCGATCGTGGGACTGGTCCTCATTTCGGAGGACACGTAACGTCGCTCCTGCGAACGGAACCTTCGGCTGCACCCACGGCCGGCCGCTCGCGAGGTGAAGGACTTCAGACATGTCGATCGCGCTGCTCGCCCCGTCCCGCTCCGCCGTCCGCCGCTCGTTCGACGCGGCCCGCGCCGAGCGCCGGCGGGACCGTGCCGACCGTGCCGCGGTGACCGCCGTCCGCCGCTCCGCCGCCGCCCAGTGCGCCTGCGTCGGCTGCAGGATCGACCGCCGCGCCTGATCCGACCGCGGGGTTTGTTCGGCTCCGCAACCTTGAGACCCGCTGAGCGTCCGCGGTTCGGGTCGTGTCCGTCGCACCCGGTGTGCTGGCATGGACCGGCGGTCCCGGGCTCACGTCCGGTCGACGACGACCCGTTCCGCCTCGATGCGAGGAGGCCTCCGGCGTGCGGGTGAGCGAGATCATGGGAAGCCGCGACCGCGGCGGCGAGGTGCGCCGCGTCGGTGTCGAGTTCCCGCCGGAGCAGCGGCACCGCGTCATGTCGGCCGCGATCGACCTGTACCGGCACCTCGGTCTCGACGTCGAGGTGGAGGGCGAGCGGATCTACGTCTTCACCGGTGAGGCCATGGCGACGCCCGTGATGGGCCTGTTCGAGCGCCGCACGGGCCGGCCCGGCTTCAACGAGTGGTGGAGCACCGGCCCCGCCTGACCATCACCCGATTCCCGTCGGTCGAGGAGCGCCGCGCGGCGTCTCGAAACCGCATCGCCGACGCCCCGGCGCAGACCGGGGGCCGCGCTCAGGCCGAGCCGGCGACCCCGCGGAACCCGTTCAGCTGCAGCCGGGTGCTCCCGCGCCGCTCCGCGACGCCCGCCGCCAGCTCCTCCGATGTCGCGGCGAACACCGTGAACTGCTCCTCGTGCACCACCTCGGCCGAGTCGACGTCGCCGTTGAACCGCACGATCGCGAGGGATGCCACTCGCAGGAGCCCGTCCACGCGCACCGCGAAGGACCAGGTGATCCGATGTCCCGGGACGATCTCGAGGAAATGGGACGCGTACTCCTGCCGCTCGCGGCGACCCTCCTCGATCGCGAAGACGCTCGTGAGCCGTTCGTGCCCGCCCTCGGTGAGGTCGAGCTCCTCGACGTCCCGCACCCCGGGCATCCTCATCCACCGCCGCCGCGGCTCCGGCCGCGTGTACGCCTCCCAGGCGCGCGCCGGGGAGGCCTCGACGGGCACGACGACCCGCAGCTCGCCTCGCTCGAGCAGCGACAGCGCCGTCACCGGCGGCGCCCGAGCAGCGCGTATGCGAGCGGTCCGAACGGCTGCACGACGCAGGCCGCCGCCCACGCCCACTTCGGACCGCGGATGCCGGCCGCCGGGCGGCGCAGCAGATCGAGCAGCACCCACGCGGTCCCGGCGAGCTCCACCGCCCCGCCGGCGAGGATGCCGCGCCGCTGCGCGACGGTGAGATCGTTCCAGTTCTGCTTCGCCATGTGGGCACGGTACGCCGGGCGGCGCCCGTGGGGAGTGCCCGGTTCCACCGCACGGGCCGCCACCCGGCGGATCTGTCAGGGTGCAGGGATGGGCCGGACCGCTGTGCTCCGGATCGCCCTGCTCGTCGTGGGAGGCGGCCTGCTGGCCGTGACTCTCGCCCTCTGCCTGCTGCCCGGGCCGATCGCGGCGTGCGGATCGCTGCTCGCGCCGATGTTCCCCCTCCGCACGGCGGCCAGGTGCCCGTCGTCGCAGAGCGCGTACGTCGTGCCGGCGCTCGTCGCGGGTCTCAGCGGGGTTGCCGCGCTCGCCGCCGGGATGATCGTCCGCCCGCCGCACCGCCGTCGCCGGCACCACCGCTGAGACGACGGAGGCGCCGCCGGCGGTTCACGGCCGCCGCGATGCCGGCGCCGATCAGCGACCCGATGGCGTTCAGCGCGAAGTCCTGGATCGACGGGAAGCGGCCGGGGATGACGATCTGGATCAGCTCGCCACCGGCGCTGAGCGCGGCGGCCAGCACGAAGCCGAGCCACCAGCGGCCGGTCGCGAAGCCGATCGCGAAGGCGAGCGGGATGAACAGCAGGATGTTCAGCACGTCCTCGACGATGTAGAAGGAGCGGTCGTAGGGCGGCGCGGTGGGGATCCGTGCGCTCTCCGGCAGCAGGCGGTCCACGGCCCCGATGAGCGCCGTGTCGAGGTGCCGGGGGAAGACGAGCACGATCGCGACCGCGACGAGGAGGACGGCCGCGACGGCGACGCGTGTGCGCATGATCGAAGGCTAGGAGCAGGACGGCCTTCCCGGGGCCCTGGCAGGCGGATGGGGCCGCGGCGCGCCTCTTCGGACGGGTCGTCCAGGGTGTCTACCGTCGCGCGACGGCAGACACCCCAGGGAGGACCGGCGATGGCACGACGACGCAGACGCTCCGCCTCCACCGGCGCCGTCGTCGCCGCGCTGGTCGTGGTCGCGGCCGTCGCCTTCCTCGCGCTGCGGGGCACGGAACCGCATGCCGGCGCCCAGTCGGCCGCCCGGCCGGAGTCGGCCGCGCCGACCGGAAGCGCCGGTTCCGCCCTCGCACTGCTGGGCACCCTGCCGGTGAAGGGCAAGGCGCCCCACACCGGCTACGCCCGGGTGAAGGACTTCGGCGACGCCTGGATCGACGTCGACCACAACGGCTGCGACACCCGGGACGACGTGCTGCGCCGCGACCTGCAGCACATCACCAGCGCGGCCTGCAAGGTCGAGACGGGCGTGCTGGCGGATCCGTACACGGGAAAGGTCATCCACTTCCTCCGCGGCGAGACCACCAGCGCCGCCGTGCAGATCGACCACGTCGTCGCGCTGTCGGAGGCGTGGCAGACCGGCGCCCAGCAGCTGACCCAGGCCCAGCGGGAGCGGCTCGCGAACGATCCGGCGAACCTCTTCGCGGTCGACGGACCCACGAATCAGGCGAAGGGCGACGGGGACGCGGCGACGTGGCTGCCGCCGAACCGGTCGTTCCGCTGCGCCTACGTCGCGCACCAGGTCGCCGTGAAGTCGGCCTACCACCTCTGGGTGACGGCGGCGGAGAAGGCCGCGATCGAGCGGGTGCTCGGCTCCTGTCCCGGCCGCGTCGCGCCCGCGGCCGGCTAGCGCGATTCAGCAGCCGGGCGTCAGCAACGCCTTCGCGGTCGCGGCCGTCTGGTAGAGGTACTGATACGGCCAGCCGTATTTCGGGCCCTCGTCGCTCGCCGCCATGGTGAGCGTGCCCGAGAAGCAACGCTGCATGAGCAGGCGGGCCCTGCTGATGTGCGCCGGCATGGTGACGACGACGGCGCTGGTCCAGTGATGTGCGACCGCCTCGCGAGCGAGCAGGCGGGCCTCGCCGCGGGTCGTGGTCGGCGTGGGAGCGGCGCAGATCAGGTGCGCCGTCGACCCGCAGCCGGCGAGCCCGGGGAAGGTGGTCACCGCTGGGCCGGGCGCCGACACCAGCACATCCGTGGCGGCACCGCTGCGTCGCAGCCGTTCGGCGACGTCGAGGCGCGCCTGGGTCGGCGGTCCGAGGACGAACGCGACGTCGACGTGCGCGGGCAGGGGGCCGGTCGCCGGGAACACGAAGATCGGCAGGCCGATCAGCACGTAGAGGAGGCCGCTCGCCAGCGCCACGATCCCGATCCGCCGGATCCGCCGGATCCGCCGAGCGATGGTCGAAGGCCCGCTCCCCGCGTCCGGCGGATTCGCGACGCGCACGCCCCCATGATCACACGGAACGCGCATCCCGGGTCGGGGCGCCGGGGTCCCGGCGGGCTTCGCCGGCCTCCCCGCCGCTCAGCGTCGAGGGCCGCGCTCCAACCTCGCGCACAGGGCGCACCCACGTGGCGCCGGGCGTGTCTGCCGCGAGCTCCCCGGCTGCGGACACGCACCTTCAATGCGACTTCGGAATGGTCGTACCCGGTTCGGCACGAGGCCGAACCGGAGGAGGAACCATGATCGCCACGCAGGACATCGACCGCATCATCGGGTCCGAAGCCGTCGACCCGCAGAACGACAAGATCGGCAAGGTCAGCCAGGTCTACATCGACCAGGACACGGAGCAGCCGCGCTGGGTGAGCGTGCGCACCGGGCTGTTCGGCACCTCGGAGTCGCTCATCCCGCTCGACAACGCGAACTGGGACAGCGACACCCTGCACGTCGGCTACGACAAGGCTCGCGTGAAGGACGCCCCGCGCATCGACGCGGACCGCGAGCTCTCGCCCGAGGAGCAGGAGAAGCTGTACAGCTACTACGGCCTGAACGACGCGACGGGCGGCTTCGGCGGCTCGGGGACGACGGGCGGCGCCGGCTACGCGGACACCACCGACACCACCACGACGGGCACCGGCATGAGCGGTGACACCGGCTACTCGGGCACCACGACCGGCCGCGCCGGCGTCGGCACCGAGGGCGCCGTCGGCCGTGACACGTCGGGTCCGACGACGGACGATGCGATGACCCGTTCGGAGGAGCGCCTGAACGTCGGCACGGAGACGGTGCAGACGGGCCGGGCGCGGCTGCGCAAGCACGTCGTGACGGAGCAGCAGAACGTCACCGTGCCCGTGACGCGCGAGGAGGTGCGGATCGAGCGTGAGCCGATCACGGACGCGAACCGCGACGCCGCGTACGACGGCCCGGACCTGTCCGGCGAGGAGCACGAGGTCGTCCTGACCGAGGAGCGCCCGGTCGTGAAGAAGGAGACCGTTCCGGTGGAACGCGTCCGCCTCTCCAAGGATCAGGTGACCGAGCAGCAGAACGTCTCCGAGGACGTCCGTCGCGAGGAGATCGACATGGACGGCGACGGCACCACGGGCCGCACCGCCTGACACCGCTTGCGAGCGGTACCGACTGCGCGGCGTCGGGTTGCGAGGCAGCCCGGCGCCGCTGCATGCGCACGCGCAGACACCGGCTCTTCGTCCGTCCCAGGGTCTGCGAGTGCGGTTGAACGGGGCGTGGCCGTGTATCTGCTGATGACGGCTGGTTGCTGTTCGCGTCCGTGGGGCGGCGGCCGAGGATCGAGTTGAGCGCCGATCAGGTTGGCCGGCTTCCGTTCGTCGGCATCGTGCTCGGCGCGCTCGCGCTGGCGGGCATCGGCTTCGGCCGCGTCGTCGAGCACCAAGACCAGGACCGCGGGCGCGGCCGGGAGCAGCGCCGCACCGTCACGTAGCGGCGGCTTCGAGCAGCACGTCGCCGTGGCAGGGGCCGTCGAGCGGGCACCAGCACGCGAGGTCGTGGCCACGGAGGACCTCGCCCGCCTCCTCGGCGAGTGCCCGCCCGGTCCGCCCCACCGCCGTCGGGAACCAGGCGCGGTACGCGCCCACCGCTTCCGCGCGGGTGAGCGGATGGTCGTCGGCATAGGTTGCGAGCCCGCCGTGCTCCCAGAGCCGCGGATCCCGCTCCCGGTGCTCGCGCGGCGTCCGGCCGATCACGAACGGGTTGCCCCAGTAGCCCGGGCGGGCGATCACGATCGTCCCGTCCGGCTTCCGCCAGCCCTTCCGGCGGCTGAGCTGCACCCGCTGCGCCACCGCTCGATCATCCGCCGTTTTCAGGATCCGGCGGCTCATCGCAGGAGGATCCGTCGCCGAGCGCGGCGTGTCATGCGGGAACTCCTGAACACGGCGGATCCGCGGCGGAGGGGACGGGGAGGTGTCCACCGTCCTTCAAGCCGCCAGGAGGACAGTTCCCTCCCAGGCGGCAGGTAGCCGCCAGGGAGGAACACATGATCGCCACCCCGGATATCGAACAGATCATCGGTGCAGAGGCCGTGGACCCCAACAACGACCGGGTCGGCAAGGTGAGCCAGGTCTACGTCGACGCGGACACCGACCAGCCGACCTGGGCGAGCGTGAAGACCGGACTCTTCGGCATGTCCGAGACCCTCGTCCCGCTCGACAACGCCACCTGGGACCACGAGCAGCTCCACATCACCGTCGAGAAGGCCCGCGTCAAGGACGCCCCGCGGGTCGACCCCGACGCCGAGATCTCGCCCGACGAGCAGGAACGGCTCTACAGCTACTACGGCCTGATGGGCGCCACCGGCAGCGACGCCGGGCGGAGCGGCCCGATCGGCGCCGGCCGGACCGACCTCGACCGCGACCGGATCGGCAGCGACGTCGACGGCTACGACGCCGCGACCATGAGCGACACCGGCTACGGCGCCGGCGCCGGCGCCGGCCTGGGCGCGGATGCGGGCACGGGCGCGGGGCTCGCGGGCTCCGGCGTCGGCCGCAGGCACGCCGGGTACGACGACGGACCCTCGGGACCCCGCTTCGACCGCGGCCAGAGCGCCGAGGCCGATGCCCCGCGCCGGCACACGGATGCAGGCTACGGCGAGGTCTCCGACGAGCCGGGCGGCCCGGACGTGCGCGCATCCGGACGCACCGCCGGCGACGGCCGGGGGAGCGGCGACTTCGCCAGCACCGGCACCGCGCTCGAGAACGACAACCCCGTGGCCGAGGAGGCCGCCGAGGGCACGGGCAGCGGCTACGGCACGAGCGACGTCGAGGACATCTCGGGCCGGTTCTTCGGCGACAGCGGCGTCTCCGGGGACACCGGGGGCCACCGCGACCGCGCCGAGATGGTCGAAGCGGGCGCCGCGCCCACCGACGACGTGGGGATGCCGGGCATGGCGGGCGGCGTCGCGGGGGGCGGCATGGGTGGCGGTCAGCCCTCGCAGGGCGATCCGGCCATGCAGACGGAGACCGGTGCCACCGACATGCCGCAGGGCGCGTCGGGCATGCCGGAGGGCTCGGTCGGCATGCAGCGGCAGGCGGGCGGCGGGATGCGCCTGCGCCGCTACGTCGTCCGGCAGGAGACGGTCGTGGTGCCGCAGGACGAGCTGCGGATGGAACCGGGCGCGGGCTCGAGCATGGACGACTCGAGCACCGGGATGCGCATGGACGACCAGGACCCGACGGATCCGGGACGCCGCTAAAGCGCTCGAAGCCGGGCGGCGCCGGCCCCCGAAGGCCGGCGCCGTCCTCATTTCTGCGGACCGCGTTTGTACCCCGGTGGGTGCCCTCCATGTCCCCCGATCGTGGGCTGCCGCTGGAGCCGCGGAAGAACGACGATCGAAGGGAGGCGCGAACCCGGCGCCACAAGGAGGTACCCGCATGATCCTCGCGATCCTGGCCTGTGTCGTCGTCGTCTGGCTCGCCCTCAGCCTCCTGGTTGCGCTGCTCTTCGGACGTGCCGTGAAGATGGCCGATGTGAAGCACCGGGACGCGATGTTCCTCCGGGACCTGGCGAAGCAGCCCGCGCGGCAGGTCGTCGTCGGACGCTGACGTCCCGGGCGCACTGGCGCCTCGCGGCGCCGCGGATTACCGTTCGGCGATGACGCCGACCCGCATCCGGGGTGCCAGGAGCATCCCGACCGCCGTGGCGCTCACCGCGGCCGTGCTGCTGGGCTGCACGGCGTGCACGTCGACGCCGCCGGCCGGAACGCATCCGAGCGGCTCGGCGATCGCCTCGTCCTCACCGCCGCCGACCGCCGCCTCGCCGTCCGCCGCTGCTCGCGCGGAGCGCACGCGGATCGATGCGGCCCTCGCGCACCGGGTCGTCTGGCTCGAGTACCTCTGCTCCGTGCCGAGCGCGAAGGATCCCGGCCTGACCTACGTCGCCCTGCACGAGCGCACCACCTGGCGGGCGTCCGGCAGCACCGCCTCGCTCGACGTGGTGCTCGCGCAACCGGTCCGCCGCGTCCAGAGCGGCGGATGGACGGCGGCCGGCTCGCCGGTGGCGATCCGCAGCGTCCGGAACGGCCGGCTCGCATCCGACGCCATCGTCGGGCTGGTCGGGCCGGCTCATCGGTGCTCCGCCTCGTACATCGGGCCGCCGGTGGCCGGCTGATCGACCGGAGGGTCAGACCTCGGCGGGCCGCGGACCGGTGAGCGCGGCGAGCGCGGTGACGAGTCGTTCGGCCACGTCGTGCGTGTGCTGCACGGCCGTCTCGTGCTCGGCGGGCGGTTGCCCGTGCCCGTCCTCGAGGTCGAGCGGATGCACTGCCGGCACGCGGCTCCGGCGGCGGAACAGGCCGCGCTGCGGCTGCGGGTCCTCGGCGAGCGGGATGCGCCCGCGCGAGGAGTGCAGGATCGCCGCGACGTCCCGGAGGTCACCGGGTCGCTCGGCCTCGCCGTCGCGCACCCGCTGCATCGCCACCTCGGCGAGGGCCACGGCCTCGAGGAACGTGAAGACCCGGGCCTGCGATCCGGGGGCCAGCCGCGCCGCCGCGCCGCGGTGCTCCCGTTCCGCGGTGAGCACCAGGTCGGCTCCGCCGATCAGCTCCGCGTCGAGGAGGCGGGCGGCATGCGACGCCTCGAACTCCTGGTCGCCGGACTCGGCGCCGGACACCGGGCACATCGGCTGCCCGGGAACCGCTCGCGTGCCGGCGCTGCGCACCACGGTTCCCGACAGCGGGCCGTTCGTCTCCGGAAGGAGTCGACGGAGCGTCGCTTCGACGAGGGGCGACCGGCAGACGTTCGCCGTGCAGACGACCAGCAGCACGGGGGGCGTCACGCGTGGTCCCTCCCGCGCCCGCCGATCGGGACGCCGGATTCAGCCTCGCACAGCCGCCGCCCGGACGGCGGGGGAGGAGTCAGACGGCGGGCTGCATCGTCGCGATCCCGCCGGCCGCCTTCGCGGCGGGTGCGGTGCGGGGCAGGTCCTCACCGGGCCACGCGTCGAAGACGTCCTCGCCGTGGGTGAACCGGAACCACTGGACTCGGATGCGACGCAGCATGAGCACTCTCCCGGCGGGTGATGACGGTGGCGGGAGGTCGACCGCCGCCCGGCGGGGCCTCCCTGCTTGTCAGCATGCACGAGAGAAGCGCTGGGAGTTGCATCCGACGCGGCGTGGCGCCGAGAAGCTCACGGCCGGGCGAGACGCCGGACCCCGGGGAGCAGGCTCGCGATGGTCCGAAGAAGGGCGACCTCCTCCGCGAAGGCCCGGCGCGCCACCCAGACGACGAGGGCCGTGCCCGCCAGGACGGCCACCACGACGGCGACGAGCGTCAGCAGCCGGGAGTCGACGTACGGCTCCGTGACCGACCGGGCGAGCAGCCCGAGCGCCACGTCCACGGCGACCAGGGGCACGTAGCGCAGGTAGGCGACGCCGAGCTGCGCCCAGAGGCCCTTCGAGACCTTCGCCGAGAAGGCGATCATCGTCAGCCAGTGCAGCGTGATCGCGACCGACGCTCCGGTCGCGACGCCCACGACGCCGAAGCGGCTGCCGATGAGGCAGCCCACCACGACCTCGCAGGCGTACAGCCACTGCCGGGTCGAGCCGCCGAGCACCGCCCCCCGAGCGCGCGTGAACGAGCCGCTGATCTTGTAGGAGGTGCGGGGGAGCAGCACGAGCGCGAAGATCTGCAGCGGCGCGATGACGGCCGTCCAGCGGCCGCCGAGCAGGATGCCGACGATCTCGGGCGCTCCGAGGAACAGGATGATGCTCGCCGGCACGGTCGCGAGCGCGACGAACGCGCAGGCGGCGACGTAGGCGCGCACCATGCGCGGCGGATCGCCCTGCACGCGCGACATGGCGGGGAACAGCACCTTGTCGGCGACGCCGCCGATGAGGTTCGCGGGGGATGCGAGCAGCTGGTACGCCCGCCCGTAGACGCCCAGCGTCTGCGTCGTCAGCCGGTTCGCGACGATGAAGTTGTCCCCGTTGATCGCGACCCAGCTGCCCACCTGGCCGAGCGAGTAGGACAGGCCGAACTTCAGCAGCCCGCGGGCGTTCTCGAAGAGCGAGCGCGGCGACTGCGGCGTCCACCGCACCCGGCTCAGCGCGAAGTACCCGACGGCGGTCAATCCGGTGTCGATGAGCTGCCCCCACGCCAGGGCGTACTCGTGGGCGCCGAGCACGGCGAGCGTGATGCTCACGCCCACGTACCCCACCGCGTAGGAGGTGAGGTCCACCATCGCGAGCTTGCGGAACTTCAGGTTCCGCTGCAGCAGCCCCATCGGCACGATCGTGAGACCGGTGAGCGGCAGCATGAAGGCCAGCAGCCGGATCACGCCCGAGGATTCGGGCAGCCCGACCAGCAGGTTCAGCCAGGGGGCGAGCACCCAGAAGAGGACCCCGAGCGCGCAGGTCGTTCCGATCGAGAAGTAGAGGGCCGCCGTCGCCTGCTTGTCGCTGAGGTCGGGCTTCTGCACGATCGCCGCCGAGACGCCGAGCTGCCCCAGCATCAGCGTGAACGCCACCGCGAGCATCGAGGCGTTGACGACGCCGTACTCGTGCGGCGACAGGATGTGGCCGAGCACGGCCAGCGACCCGATCTGGAGCACGGCCTGGCCGCCGGCGGAGCCGAACGACCAGATGAACCCCCGCGTCGTGTTACGTCGCAGCGACGTGTCGCCCGCCGCTCCCGACCGCGCCGTGTCCGAGATGGTGCCTCCGCGCCGTTCGCTCATCCTCGACCTTTCAGCCGCTGGATGCGCTTCTGGGCGATGCGGCCGAATCGTGTGCGGCCCAGGCGTCCTGCTGCGGCGCGGATGGCGAACAGCAGGTACCAACCCAGCTGGACCGCCTCCATCTTCGCCCGAAGCAGGGGGATGCCGCGAGGATTCAGCAGTTCTTCGACGGAAAGTCCGGCGATCGCAGGGTGGAAGAGGGAGGTGCGCACGCGGCGGTCCCAGCGCTTGCGGAGCGGCAGCACGGGCTGATCGACGGACGGGTCGTCGGCGACGCCGAGCACCGTCCAGTCGCGGCCGAGCGGCGGCACGTCGGCCGGGTACGGCTGGAGGAACTCGAAATCGGTGACCAGCAGGCCGCGGCGCCGGTCGGAGAGCAGGTTGTGGCTCGTGAGATCGAGGATGAAGTAGCCCCGCTCCCGCAGCACGGCGACGAAGGCCGCGACCTGCCGCAGCGCGTCGAAGCGCAGCTGCACCTCCTTGGTGCCGGGGAGCCGGCGACGCACGTGGCGCCCGTCGTCCTCGTACAGGGGCGACAGCAGCCAGCCTCCGCCGGACTCGAGCAGCGGGGAGACGACCGGGACGTCCCCGAACACCGAGCGGGCCAGCAGCTCGCGCTGGAGGAACGGGCGGGACCCGGGCCGGAAGACCTTGGCGACGGCCGGCCCGTGCACGGGATGCGCGACCACGGCGACCTGGGCGCGCTTGCCGTTGAACGAGAGGTACCGGTCGACCGGCCACGGGAGGGCGACCTGGCGGTCGATCTCCTCGATCCGATGCGCGAGGTCCTCGACGAGCGCGGGGTCGCCGAGCGCCTCGACGTACTCGAGACTCTGCCAGCCGTTGTCGGACGAATGCATCGGGTTGAACCGGTTGGAGGCGTCCACCTCACGGGCGATGAGGTCGCGCACCGCCGTCTTGGCGAGCGTGCTCTTCGGGTTCAGCACATGGCCGGAACCGTCGACGTCGAGCCGGTGGCTGAAGTCGTAGGCGAAGATCAGGGTGACGGGACCGCCGCCGCTCCGCGGGAAGGGACCACGGCCCCAGTTGCCGCCGCGCACCTGCTCGGCCACGCGGTCCCGCGACTCGCCCTCGAGGGGCAGCACCCGCAGCACCTCGAACCCGAACCGATCGATGGTGGCGGTGATCCGGCCGACCAGGCTCTCGGCCGCCTGGCGGACGACGAAGACGATCAGGCCGGCGAGCGGACCGAGGTCCTCCCGGGACTCGGCGAGCTGGGCGGCCAGCCACGCGTTCCCGCGCTGGAAGCGCTCGAGGGTGTCGGTCGCGGGCCGCAGCCCCTCCGCGGCGAGGTACTGGTCGAGGCCGTGGAGGGTCAGCTCGACGCTCCGGCCCGTCTCGGTGGCCAGGCGCTCGAGCGCCGCGTGGTAGTCGTGATCCGGGTTCGGTACGGCCGGCACCGGGCTCAGCGCCGTCGCGGGCAGGCCGGAGGCCTCACCCTTGTGGTACACGGCGTGGAAGGCCAGGGAGTTGAGGTGGTCGACGGGGGACGGCACCTTGTACCGGCCCTTCAGCAGCACCGCGCCGTCGAGCACCTGGTCGGCGAGCCGCTTGCCCAGGTACGGCATGCCGCGGAAGTCGGTGCCGGGCAGGCCGCTCGCCGTGTAGAGGTCGAGCTTCTGCGTGGCGGGGAACGTCGGGTAGGGCGCGAGCAGGGACGCGACGAACTCGAGGTCGTCGTCGCCGATGAGCAGGTCGATGTCCTCGCCCCGCTCGACGTGCGGCAGGGTCTCGAACCAGCGCAGGGCGGCGTACCGCACGCCCGCCTCGTTCATCCGGCCGAAGAAGTCGTCGACCGAGATGCCGCGCTTCAGGAAGCGACGCGCGCTCGGCGGAGCCTTGAGCACGCGCCGCTCCAGGTCACGGAGCGATCGGCGGATCATCACAGGTGCGTCCCCCACGAGGACTCCTTCTCGGGCGACCGGGCATGTGGATGCCCGGGAAGTGTGGTGAGCGCAGCGATGGGTGTGCGCTGCGCCGTCGTCGGACGCGGGACGGATGCTCGCGCGGGTTCTGGACGACCCCCTGATTGTCCCAAGCCCGGGGGGCACGCCGGGCCCCCAGTTCGGGGGCGTTCAGGTGCCGTGCGGAAACGACCGCGGTCCTCCGGCCCCTATGCAGGAGCCGGAGGACCGGGAGCGATCGGATCAGGCCGGCTTCAGCGCCCGCACCCAGGCCGCACCGCTGATCGTGGCGCTGTGGGTGAAGGTGCTCGTGCCGGTCGCGCCTGCCGTCGGGAACGACTTGGTGGCGAGGTCGATGTCCTTGCCGCCGTCGGCCTCCCAGGCCTCCGTCCAGCCGCTCGGCTGGCCGAGCGTCACGGTGGAGGAGTTGACCCCGTTGCCGCCGATGAGCATCGCGCCCGGCGTGACCGTCGTGACGCTCGGGACCGCCTGCGACGTGGTGCCGGTGGTGCTCACCTGCGTCGCGGCCGCCGTGTCCCACACGCTGGTGGTGTCGACGCCCTGGAAGTCGGTGATGCCCGCGTTCCACTTCTGGGCCGCCGACAGGGTGAACGTCCAGCTGGTCGGCTCGGTGCCCGTCACCACGTGGTAGTAGCTGAACACCGTCGTGACCGTGCCGTCGGCGAGCGGCGCGATGGTCTGCGTCCATCCCGCCGGCACCGTCGCCATGGTGGGCGCGTTGTTGGCGTTGATGTTGGCCACCAGGACGTCACCGGTCACCACACCGGTGGGCTCCGCGATCGTCACGGCGGTGACCGACGCGGTCGACGTGGCCTTGCTCGAGGCACCGACCGTGATCGTGCCGCCACCGGTCGAGACCGGGTTGACGGTGATCGTCGCGGTCTTCGGGGTGGAGGAGCCGTTCGCGTTGGTGGCGGTGAGGCTCACCGTGTAGGTCCCGGCCGTGTTGTAGGTGTGGCTCGGGCTCTGCGAGGTCGACGTGTTCGTGGTCGATCCCGTGTCGCCGAAGTTCCACGCCCAGGAGGTGGGGGTGCCGGTGGAGGTGTCGGTGAACGAGACCGCCAGCGGCGCGGTGCCCGAGGTGGGCGTCGCGGTGAAGTTCGCCGTCGGCGCCGTGCCGGTCGAGACCGGGTTGACGGTGATCGTCGCGGTCTTCGGGGTGGAGGAGCCGTTCGCGTTGGTCGCGGTGAGGCTCACCGTGTAGGTCCCGGCCGTGTTGTAGGTGTGGCTCGGGTTGGCGGTCGTTGCGGTGTTGCTCGCCGACCCGGAGTCGCCGAAGTCCCACGCCCAGGAGGTGGGGGTACCGGTCGAGGTGTCGGTGAACGAGACCGCCAGCGGCGCGGTGCCCGAGGTGGGCGTCGCCGTGAAGTTCGCCGTCGGCGCCGTGCCCGTCGTGCCGCCGCTGCCCGCCGGCTTCAGCGCTCGCGCCCAGGCCGCGCCGCTGACGGACGTGCTGTGGGTGAAGGTGCTCGTCCCGGTCGCGCCCGCGGTGGGCAGCGCCTTGTAGCCGAAGTCGACGTCCTGACCGGCGTCGCCCTCCCACGCCTCGGTCCAGCCGCTCGGGGCGGTCAGCGTTGCGGTCGTGGAGTTCACGCCGTCACCGCCGACGAGCATGGCGCCCGGCGTGACGGTGGTGACACTCGGCACGGCGAGGGTGCTCACCGAGGTGGTGCTCACCTTCGTGGCTGCCGCGGTGTCCCACACCGTCGCGGTGTCGACGCCGTGGAAGTCGGTGATGCCGCCGTTCCACTTCTCGGCCGCCGACAGCGTGAACGTGTAGCTGCTCGGCTCAGACGACGCGGTCGTGACGACCTTGTAGTAGGAGAACACCCGGGCGAACGTGCTGTCGGTGAGGGCGCCGGTGACGGCGGTCCAGCCGCTCGGCGCGGTGATGCTCGGGTTCGCGTCGGCGTTGATGTTGGCGACCAGCACGTCGCCGTCCACCAGGCCGGTCGGCTTGGTGATGGTGACGGCCGTCGCCGCGGTCGAACCGGTCGCCTTGGAGGAGGCGCCCGCGGTCACCGTGCCGCCACCGCCACCGCCACCGGTGACCGTCACGGCGCTCGACCGCGTCGCGGTGCTCGATCCCGCCGGGTTCGAGGCGGTGAGGGTCACGGTGTAGGTGCCCGCCGTCGTGTACGTGTGGGTCGGGTTCTGCGCGGTGCTCGTCGCACCGTCACCGAAGTTCCAGGACCACTGGGTCGGCGCGTTCGTGGAGGTGTCCGTGAACGTCGCCGTCAGGGGGGCCGTCCCGGAGGAGTTCGCGACGGTGAAGTTCGCGACCGGCTTGGTCACGCCACCGAGCGCCTCGTCCGAGAACCAGTACCGGTGCGTCGTGTCGTTGGACGCGAGCACCACGAAGCCGCTGGCGCTGTTGACGCTCTGCTTGGTCGTCGTCGGGTTGTTGACGTTGAGCGACGCGCCGTCCTCGATGATCGCCGTGCCGCGGCCCGTGGCCCAGGTCTGGGTGCTGCCCATCGACGCGGTCTTCTCGTAGATGGCGCCCGGCTTGCCCGAGCTGGGGCAGCCCGAGGTGCCGGCGTCGGGACCGGTCACGACGACGTGCACCTGGCTGTTCTGCGTGTCGAGGATGAGCTGCGGTCGCGTCTCGCAGTCCACGACCCGGGACACCGTGCTCGCTGCGAAGGAGTTCGTGCCGGGCGTGTACGTGAGCATCACGATGCCGGGATCCGTGGAGCTGAGGCCGCTGGTGAGGTCGAGGCTCGTCTTCAGCACCGCGTAGACGCGGCCGGTGGAATCCGACTGCAGAGTCTTCAGGTTCATGTGGTCGTCGGCGATGTTCGTGCCGCTACGCGCGGTGAGGATCGACCAGGCCGTGTCGGCGGCGCCGTCCGTGTGCAGCGCGAAGTAGACGTGGCTGCTCGCCTCGTCGCTCCACATCACGCCGATCTTCCCCTTGAACGCGATGACGGCCGAGATGTCGTCGACGGAGGGGTGCGCTGCGCCGGGCAGCACGGTCGGGGTGCCCCAGCCGGTGCCGCCCACGCCCGAGTGGTTGAAGTAGACGGTCGCCGTGAAGCCGGCGCTCGAGCTGCCGCTGATCTGCACCCACGAGGACCAGATGCGGCCCGTGGTGTCCTCGTCGATCGTCAGCGTCTCGCTCGAGATGTTGTTGATGTTGACGGGGAAGCCGCTGTCGAGCGTGTACGTGCCGTTCACGTAGGTGTAGCGGTAGAGCTTGGCGGGATTGCCGGTCTTCCCCGCGACCGGAGCGGTGCCGGTCGAGACGGTGGCGTACTGCGCCGCCACGAAGAGGTGGGTGCCGTCCCAGAGCGTGTCCGTCAGTGCGGTGCTGCGTGTGTCGGTCGTCACCCCCGTGTCGACCCACGTCTCGGTGCCGCGGTCGAGCCGTTCGATGTCCCAGCCCTTGCCGGCGACCCACATGGTGGCCCACCAGGAGCCGTCGTTGTACCAGAGCTTGCTCTGCGGCTTGTCCGAGGTCGGCGGGTTGGCGACGCCGCTGTACGAGGGCCCCTGAATTCCGTGGCTCGTCGCTGCCATCGCGGGCGGCGCGACGAGAACCAGGGCTGCCAGCGTCGCGAGCACGGTCACCAGCGCGGTGAGCGATCGACGAACGGCTCGACGTCCTCTGTGGGTCTGCTGCAAGTCCTGGAACGAAATCGACACGGCTGGGTCCTCCGGTGCTGTACTACGAGGACCGTGACGCCGGCGTGTTCGGGGACGCCGGTTGTTACACGATCCGAGGCAGTTTCCCTGGAGGCGCGCCGAAGGTCAACCCGTTTGCCCCCATTTCAAGGGTCGGATGCGGGGTGTCGGGCCGAATTCGGCCGATC
>NZ_JAODBE010000010.1 GCF_025463795.1 Amnibacterium sp. | reverse complement strand
AGCTGGCGGGCCCTTCGGCGCGCGGCCGGCAGCATCCGTTCGCGCATCTTCAGCGCGTTGCGGCCGAAGAGCGGGGACGTGTACGTGAGGAACGGCATCACATAGATCTCGGTGTCCCAGAAGTAGTGACCGCTGTAGCCGCTCCCCGTCATGCCCTTCGCCGGGACACCGCTCGAGTCCGCCCGCGCCGCGGCCTGCGCGAGCATGAACAGGTTCCAGCGGACCGCCTGCTGCAGCTCGGGGTGGCCGACGATCTCGACGTCGGACCGGTCCCAGAAGTCGTCGAGCCAGGCGCGCTGCCGGCGCCGCTGCTCGTCCACACCGTCTGCGAGGACGCGGTCGATCAGGCGCTGCCCGCGGTCGAGCAGCTCCCTCGGCGGCACGCTCCGCGACGTGTGGTACGCCGCCACCTTCGTCAGCTTCACCGGTACCCCGGCCTTGGCACGCACCTGGTAGACGTGCTTCGCGATGTCGGGGGCGATCGAGGCGGACGAGCTGTGCTCGTTCTCCGTCTCGAGCACGTGATCGATCATCACCGAGAGCGTCATGTGGGAATGGGTCACCCGGTAGCTGAGCGCGCTGCGGTCTCCGTGCTGCCAGTAGTCGACGGGCTGGAGCACCCGCTCCGCCAGCCGCTGGGCGCGGCGCGGGTCGAAGGCGACCGGGCCCTCCTCGGGCATCGTGCGGCCGAACTCGTCCTCGCCGTCCTGCCGGTTCAGCACCTGGCTCGAGATGACGACCGACGCGTCCGCGTTCTCGACCGTCACCTCGAACGTCATGACGGCGAGGTGACGCTCGACGAACGAGACCATGCGGTCGGAGCGCACGCGCACGCGCTTCCCGGCGGGGGTCAGCCACAGGATCTCACGGCGCAGCACGCCGTCCGCGAAGTCCAGGCTGCGCTCGTAGGTCAGGAGCTCGGCGATGTCGAGCACGAGCGGTTCGTCGTCGACGTAGAGCCGCATGATCTTCGCGTCGGGAGCGTTCACGATGGTCTGCCCGACCTCGGCGAAGCCGTAGGCCTGCTCCGCGTGCCGGATGGGCCACACCTCGTGGAGCCCGTTGATGTAGGTGCCGTGCTCGTGCGCCTGCCGGCCCTCCGAGGAGTTGCCCCGCATGCCGAGGTAGCCGTTGGCGACGGTGAAGACCGTCTCGGCGAGGCCCACCTTGTCCTCGCTCGAGATCCGCTCGGTGAGCCGCCACGGATCGACGGGGAAGCGATCGCGGTCCATCAGGATCCGTCCTTCTCTGAGTCGGCGGACAGCAGGTCCGCCAGGTCGTGTACCACCACATCGGCGCCGGCGGCGGTGAGCGCGTGCGCGCCCACCCCGCGGTCGACGCCGACGACGAGTGCGAACCCGCCCGCGGCCCCCGCGGCGACGCCCGAGACGGCGTCCTCCACGACGACCGCGTGAGCGGGCGCGACGCCGAGCCGGTCGGCCGCCGCGAGGAAGATGTCGGGCGCCGGCTTGCCCGGCAGGTGCTCCGCCGCGGCCACGACGCCGTCGACGACGACCGGGAAGCGGTCGGCGAGGTGCGCGGCGGCGAGCACCGGGACGGCGTTCTTCGAGCTCGACACGACGGCGGCGGGGATGCCGAGCGCACCGAGCCGGTCCACCAGGGCGAGCGACCCGGGGTACGGGGCCATGCCGTCGCGTTCGAGGGCCGCGGAGAACACCGCGTTCTTGCGGTTGCCGAGGCCGCACACCGTCTCGGCGTCGGCCGAGTCGGCCGGATCCCCGTAAGGCAGGTCGATGCCCCGGGACGCGAGCACGGCCTGCACGCCGTCGTAGCGGGGACGGCCGTCGACGTAGCGGAAGTAGTCGTCGTCCGTGTAGGCGTCCGCCTGGCGCGCAGCGAGCACCGGTGCGAACAGCTCGGCCCACGCCCGCATGTGCAGCTCGGCCGTCGGGGTGAGCACCCCGTCGAGGTCGAAGAGCACCGCGGCGGCGTCGAAGAACCGGGCGCGCTGGTCGGGCGTCACGAAGTCCTCCGGATCCACGCGGAGGGGTGGGTGCCACGGGCTCCGCCGCGTCCGGGGCCTTCGGGTGCTCAGCCTAGGTCGCAGGAGGGCGACCTAGAGCGCTTGCAGCACCTTGAGCATCCGCGTGTTTCCGAGGGTGTTCGGCTTGACGCGGGGCAGATCGAGGAACTCGGCGACGCCTTCGTCCCCGGACCTGGCGAGCTCGGCGACGACGTCCGGCCCGACGATCCCCTCCCCCACCGGCGCGAACCCGTGGCCGACGAAGAAGTCCACCTCGAACGTGAGGCAGAAGAGCTTGCCGACGCCGAGCTCGTGGGCGTCCCGCTCGAGCTGCTCGAGCAGCACGTGGCCGACCCGTCGCTTGCGCCACAGCGGATCGACGGCGAGCGTGCGCACCTCGGCCAGGTCCTGCCACATCACGTGCAGGGCGCCGCAGCCGACGACCAGTCCGCCCGGCTCCTCCGCCACCCGGAACTCCTGCACCGACCCGTACAGCACCGCGAGGTCCTTGCCGAGCAGGATCCGCTTCGACACGAGCGGGGCGATCAGCTCCTCGATGCGCGGGACGTCCGGCGTGCGGGCGCGGCGGACGGTGAGGCCATTGGGGTCGGTCACGGGCTCATTCTGCCGGGCGCCACGGGCCGCCGAGAACCGCAGCACTTCTCAAGGCACCGCCCGTACTCTCCACCTGATCAGGGACGCCGCGTCCCCGCACCCGGCGACGTCGCCGTGGAGCCGGCCGCGGCCGGAAGGAGCGGACGTGACGGCCGCGCAGGCGCAGGGTCAGGTCGGCATGGATCCGGAGCGGCTGACGCTGCTGCAGCGCCGGGCGAAGCGGTTCAACCGCCGTGAGGCGACGGCGGGCTTCCTCTTCATCTCGCCGTGGATCGTCGGCTTCCTCGTCTTCACGCTCGGAGCGATGCTCTACAGCCTCGTGATCTCGTTCACGCACTACAACCTGGCGACGGGGCTCGTCCGCCCGGCCGGCGCGTCCAACTATGCGAACCTGCTCACCGACCCTGATGTGGCCCTCTCACTCGGCAACACCCTGTTCTACGCGGTGCTCGCCGTGCCCCTCGAGATCGTGTTCGCGCTCGTCCTCGCCATGGTGCTGAACCGGGTCGGGCGCGGCGCCGGGCTGTTCCGGACGCTGTTCTACCTGCCGAAGATGACCCCGGCCGTCGCGACCGCGTCGGTCTTCCTGCTGCTGCTGAACGGCAACTCGGGCGCCATCAACACCGCGCTCGGCTTCCTCGGCATCCAGGGGCCGCAGTGGCTGATCGACCCGGCCTGGGTGAAGCCGTCGATCGTGCTGATGACGTTGTGGGGCGTCTCAGGCACGATGGTGATCTTCCTCGCCGCCCTGAAGAACGTGCCGAAGGACCTCTACGAGGTCGCGGAGCTCGACGGGGCGGGCCCCGTGCGCCGGTTCTTCTCGATCACGGTCCCGATGATCTCGCCCACCATCTTCTTCAACGTCGTCGTGCTGACGATCGCGGCACTGCAGGTGTTCGACCAGGCCTACCTGCTGTTCTGGCGAGATCAGGGCTCCTCCGCCCCGGAGGCGTCGCTGTTCTACGGCGTCTACCTCTTCCAGGAGGCGTTCCGCACCTTCAACTTCGGGTTCGCGGCGGCGATGGCCTGGCTGCTGTTCGTGATCATCCTGCTGATCACGCTGGTGCAGACCCGAGTCGCCAAACGCTTCGTCTACTACGAGGCGGAGAACTCCTGATGGCCATCACCGACTCGTCGACAGGGCAGCCGTCGCTCGCCGCGCAGGCGACCGGCATCGAGATCGCGGGCACCTCCCCCCTGAAGCGGCGGACCGTGCGACCGCTGCCGCTGCTCGGCAAGGCGGTGCTCTGGATCGTCCTGATCGCCTTCGGGCTGCTGTTCCTCTACCCGTTCGCCTGGCTGCTCGCCGCGAGCCTCAAACCGCGGGGCGAGGTGTTCGACAACGCGCTGATCCCCCACACCCTGCAGCCGGGCAACTACGCCGCCGTCTGGGACCAGCTGCCGCTGCTCTCCTGGCTCGGCAACAGCCTCGTCATCGCGGTCCTCGCCGCCGGCCTCGTGACGCTCTCGAGCTCGCTCGTCGCGTTCGGGTTCGCGTACTTCCGGTTCCCGGGCCGCAAGCTCCTGTTCGGGTTCGTGCTGGCCACGATGATGCTGCCCGGTGCGGTCACCCTCGTGCCGCAGTACCTCATCTGGAAGAACCTCGGCCTCATCGGCACGTGGATCCCGCTGTTCGGCATGAACCTCTTCGGCAGCGCCTTCTACATCTTCCTGCAACGGCAGTTCCTGCTCGGGCTGCCACGGGAGCTGTTCGAAGCGGCGCGGATCGACGGGGCGAGCTACCTCGGCCTGTTCCGGCGGATCGTCCTGCCGCTGTCCCTGCCGTCGTTCATCATCATCTTCCTGTTCGAGTTCCAGGCGAGCTGGAACAACCTGCAGGGCGCGCTGATCTATCTGAACAGCGGCAGCCCGTCGAACTTCACGGTGCCGCTCGGGATCTCCTACGCGATGACCACGTTCAGCCCCACGAACGGCGGCCACGGCGACTACCAGTACGTGATGGTGGCCTCGCTGCTCGTCACGCTCCCGATGCTCCTGCTGTTCGCGTTCGGTCAGCGCTACTTCATCGAGGGCATCGCCACGCAGGGCCGCAAGGGCTGAGCGGCCCCGCATCGCGCCGTTCCGGAGAAATCCTGCGACACGCCGCCGCAGGAGCCTCTGCCGCGGCGTGTCCGTGAAGAACTCCGGAACGGCGCGATCCTGCTACTGCTGGGTGGCCTGCTGGTAGGCGCGGAGCGCCGACTGCTGGGCGTCGGCGAGCGCCTTCGTCGAGTCCTTCTGCCCGAGGAGCACGGAGGTGATGGCGTTGGCGAGCGCCGTCTGGATCTGCTGCCCGGCCGGCGAGGCGCCGTAGCTCTTGCCCGACGGCAGGATGCTGTAGAACGTCGCGATCGTCTGGTCGAACCCGGCGTTGCCGCTCGGCTTGACGTAGGTCGACCGCAGCCGCTGATCCGCCGACGGCGACCCGGTGAAGAGGCCGGTGTTGATGGCGCCGGGCGTCTTCGCGAGCGTCGCCTTGCGCGCATCGGCGGCGGCGGTCCACGCCGGCTGCGAGGTGAGGGCGAGCATCCACGAGCAGGCGGCGTCCTTGTTCTTGGCGCCCGCCGGGATGACGAAGGCGGTGCCGCCCGCCGTCGTGTAGGGGTTGCCGGACGGGTCCTTGAAGGGCACGGCCCCGATCGACAGGTTCTTCTCGTAGGGCGTCAGCACGTTCACGTACCACTGGGCGTCGACCTCGGCCCCGACCTGGTCCTTGACGAACTGGTTCTTCGCGCCGAAGAAGTCGAACGAGTCGGTGAAGCTCTTCACCTTGGCGTACCCGCCCTCGGCGTCGTAGATCCGCTTCAGCAGATCGAGTCCCCTGGTGTTCGCGGCGTCCGTGAGCGTCGGCTTGCCCTTCGTGTCGACGAGCTTCCCGCCCTGCCCGAGCACCCAGAGGTAGGCCTGGCCGGTCGCCTGCGCGTCCAACCCGACGCGGGTCGGCTTGCCGTTCGAGATGACCGTCATCTTCTTGATGGCCGCGATGAGGGTGTCGGGCTTCGAGGTGTCGATGTCGGCGTCGGTGACGCCCGCGGCCTTCATGACGCGCTCGTTGAGGATGATGGCGGGGGGCTGGTAGAACTGCGGCACCGCGAAGACCTTGCCCGAGTACTTGATGTAGTCGACGACCTGCGGATAGAACTGCGACGTCGGCGTCACCGTGTGCACCGCGTAGCACTGGTCGAGCGGCTGGATGAGGCCCTGCGCCGCATACGTGTCGACGTAGGACGCGTCCATCTGCACGACGTCGGGCACCTGCCCGCTCGCCACCCGGGTCGTGAACTTCTGCGCGTCGAACGCGGTCTGGTCGAGCGTGATCGTGACGCCCTTCAGCTGCGCCTCCGCGTAGGCGAGCCGCGCCTTGCCGACGTCGTCGGCGTTGTTGAACCCCCACGCCTTGAGGGTGCCCGACGCCTTCGCCGAGAAGGAGGGCGCGCCTCCCGTCCCGCCGCCGCTCCCGCTGCTGCAGGCGGTGAGCCCCACGAGCGAGGCGGTGGCGACGAGCGCGAGCAGCGCGCGAGACGTGCGAATCATCGTCGATCCCTTCCACGGCCGCCTCTCGATGCCGGTTGCGGCATGCGATCGGCAACGGCCGTGCATCGGGCACGGTACTTCTCCGAGAAGCGCGAGTGCTGGAAGCGCGCTGCATGCACACTGGACGGTCCTTCAACGACGAAGGGCGCCCTGCGCATGCAGGACGCCCTTCGTCGTGATCCCGGTGCGACTACTCCCCGGTGGTCAGCTCCCCGGCGGCAGCGCCGACGAGCTCGGCGCGCTTGCCCGTGGTGAAGACGAACTCGCCGTCCTTGAAGTCGATCAGCACGTGCTCGCCGGAGCTCAGCTCGCCGTGCAGGATCCGCTCGCTGAGCTTGTCCTCCACCTCGTGCTGCACCGCGCGACGCAGCGGACGCGCGCCGAGCGCCGGGTCGAACCCGATGTCGATCAGCCGCTCCTTGGCGGGCTGCGTGAGCTCCACCGTCATGTCGCGGTCGAGCATCCGCTGGCTGAGGCGCTTCACGAAGAGGTCGACGATCTGCAGCAGCTCCGGCTTGGTGAGTTGCGGGAAGACGATCGTCTCATCGACTCGGTTCAGGAACTCGGGCTTGAAGTGCCGCTTGAGCTCCTCGACCACCTTCGCGCGCATCCGGTCGTAGCCGGTCGCGGTGTCCCCCTCGGCGACGAAGCCGACCGGGCCGCCCGCGATGTCACGGGTGCCGAGGTTGGTCGTCATGATGATGACGGTGTTCTTGAAGTCGACCACGCGGCCCTGACCATCGGTGAGGCGCCCCTCCTCCAGGATCTGGAGGAGCGAGTTGAAGATGTCGGGGTGCGCCTTCTCGATCTCGTCGAAGAGCACGACGCTGAACGGCTTGCGACGCACCTTCTCCGTGAGCTGGCCGCCCTCCTCGAAGCCGACGAACCCGGGAGGGGCACCGAACAGCCGCGAGACCGTGTGCTTCTCGCCGTACTCGCTCATGTCGAGGGAGATGAGGGCGTTCTCGTCGTCGAAGAGGAACTCGGCGAGCGCCTTGGCGAGCTCGGTCTTCCCGACGCCCGTGGGGCCGGCGAAGATGAACGAGCCCGAGGGTCGCTTCGGGTCCTTCAGGCCGGCGCGGGTGCGGCGGATCGTCTTCGCGAGGACCGAGATGGCCTCCTCCTGGCCGACGACCCGCTCGTGGATCGCCTTCTCCATGAAGATGAGCCGGCTCGACTCCTCCTCCGTGAGCTTGAAGACCGGGATGCCGGTGGCCTGCGCGAGCACCTCGGCGATCAGGCCCTCGTCGACCTCAGCGGTGGTCTTCACGTCGCCGGAGCGCCACTGCTTCTCGAGACGAAGCCGCTCACCGAGGAGGTTCTTCTCCTCGTCGCGCAGGCCCGCGGCCTTCTCGAAGTCCTGGTCCTCGATCGCGGCCTCCTTGGCGGCACGCACCAGCGCGATCTTCTCGTCGAACTCGCGCAGCTCGGGGGGCGCAGACAGGATCGACAGGCGCAGGCGGGCGCCCGCTTCGTCGATCAGGTCGATGGCCTTGTCGGGCAGGAAGCGGTCCGAGATGTACCGGTCGGACAGGTTGGCGGCGGCGACGATCGCACCGTCGGTGATCGACACCTTGTGGTGCGCCTCGTAGCGGTCGCGGAGCCCCTTCAGGATGTTGATCGTGTGGGGCAGGTTGGGCTCCTGCACCTGGATCGGCTGGAAGCGGCGCTCGAGGGCGGCGTCCTTCTCGAAGTGCTTGCGGTACTCGTCGAGCGTGGTCGCGCCGATGGTCTGCAACTCACCGCGGGCGAGCAGCGGCTTGAGGATCGAGGCGGCGTCGATCGCGCCCTCCGCGGCACCGGCCCCGACGAGGGTGTGGATCTCGTCGATGAAGGTGATGATGTCGCCGCGGGTGCGGATCTCCTTGGTCACCTTCTTCAGGCGCTCCTCGAAGTCGCCGCGGTACCGGGACCCGGCGATGAGGCTGCCGAGGTCGAGCGTGTAGAGCTGCTTGTCCTTCAGCGTCTCGGGCACATCTCCGCGCACGATCGCCTGGGCGAGGCCCTCGACGACGGCGGTCTTGCCGACGCCCGGCTCACCGATCAGCACGGGGTTGTTCTTCGAGCGGCGCGACAGGATCTGCATCACGCGCTCGATCTCCTTCTCGCGCCCGATGACCGGGTCGAGCTTGCCGTCGCGTGCGGCCTGCGTGAGGTTGCGGCCGAACTGGTCGAGGATCTGCGAGCCCTGCTGGGCCTGCTGCGCCTCGCCACCCACGGCGACCTGCTCCTTGCCCTGGTATCCCGACAGCAGCTGGATGACCTGCTGGCGCACCCGGTTGAGGTCGGCGCCGAGCTTCACGAGCACCTGGGCGGCGACGCCCTCGCCCTCACGGATGAGGCCGAGCAGGATGTGCTCGGTACCGATGTAGTTGTGGCCGAGCTGCAGCGCCTCGCGCAGCGACAGCTCCAGCACCTTCTTGGCGCGCGGCGTGAAGGGGATGTGGCCGGTCGGCTGCTGCTGACCCTGGCCGATGATGTCCTGCACCTGCTCACGCACCGCGTCGAGGGAGATGCCGAGGGATTCGAGCGCCTTCGCAGCGACGCCCTCACCCTCGTGGATGAGGCCGAGCAGGATGTGCTCCGTGCCGATGTAGTTGTGGTTCAGCATCTTGGCCTCTTCCTGTGCCAGGACGACGACTCTGCGGGCTCGATCGGTGAAGCGCTCGAACATGATCAGCTCCTCGTTCGCGCCGGACCCGAAGGTCCGACGAGGTTCGCACGCCACGACGGACGACCCGACGCGCGTTGTA
>NZ_JAODBE010000002.1 GCF_025463795.1 Amnibacterium sp. | reverse complement strand
GTCCCAGCCCCGGCCACGCGCGGCCGCCGCGGCGAGGGCGCCGATGACGAGCGAGGGGCTCTGCACGCGGCGGGCGAGCACCGCCTCCACGACGTCGTCGAGGGGCACCCAGCGGGTCTCGATGTCGGCCTCCTCGTCGTGCCGCGCGAACGCCGGCACGACGCTGATGCCGCGGGCGAGGAAGACGCGGATCGTCTCGTCGCTCCCGCCGGGAGAGTTCTGGAAGTCGGCGAGCACGTTCCACCGCTCCGCGGCGAGGTCGGCCTCCTCCCCCAGCTCCCGCTGGGCGGCCGTCAGCGCCGGCTCCCCCGGCTCGTCGAGCAGGCCGGCGGGGATCTCCCACACCCGGGCGTGGATCGGGTGGCGGTACTGACGGATGAGCAGCATCCGCTCGTCGTCGTCGAGCGCGAGCACGGCCACGGCGCCCGGGTGGTCGATCAGCTCGCGGACGATCTCGGCGTCGCCGTACTCGAAGCGCTCGCTCGCGACGTTCCAGACGCGCCCCTGGTGGATCACCCTCCGCTCGATCACCCGGTGGTGCTCGGGCACGTCGGCGATCGGGCCGGTCTGCTCGGCGTCGTCGGGCTCAGGCATCGATGGAGTCCAGCACGTCGTCCGCGGTCTCGTCGAGCCCGGAGGCGGCCGCCTCGTCGTCGAACAGCCGACTCGCGCGCTGCCGGTCGAGGGCCGCGGCGATCAACCCGCGGAAGAGCGGATGCGCCTTGGTCGGTCGGCTGCGCAGCTCGGGGTGGGCCTGGGTGCCGATGTAGTAGGGGTGGACGTCGCGCGGCAGCTCGACGAACTCGACGAGCCGGTGGTCGGGCGAGGTGCCCGAGAACACGAGACCCGCTCCCGCGAGTCGCTCGCGGTAGTGGTTGTTCACCTCGTACCGGTGCCGGTGCCGCTCGCTCACCTCGGCCCGCTCGTAGACCTCCCGGGCGAGGGAGCCCTCCTCGAGATCCGCGCGGTAGAGGCCGAGCCGCATCGTGCCACCCAGGTCACCACCCGAGAGGATGGCGACCTGCTCCGCCATCGTCGCGATCACGGGGTAGGGCGTGTCCGGGTCGAACTCCGTCGACGAGGCGCCCGGCAGCCCGCCCTCGTTGCGGGCGTACTCGATCACCATGCACTGCAGGCCGAGGCAGAGCCCGAGCGCCGGGATGCCGTTCTCCCGCGCGAAGCGCAGCGCCCCCACCTTGCCCTCGATGCCGCGCACGCCGAACCCGCCGGGGATGCAGATGCCGTCCACGTCGCCGAGGTTGCGGGCGGCGCCCTCCGGCGTCTCGCACTCGTCGCTCGGCACCCAGCGCAGGTGCACGGCGGTCTCGTTGGCGAAGCCGCCGGCCCGGAGCGCCTCCGTGACGGACAGGTAGGCGTCGGGCAGGTCGATGTACTTGCCGACGAGACCGATCACGACCTCGTGCCGGGGCTCGTGCACCGCCTTCAGCACGGTGCTCCACCGCGTCCAGTCGACCTCGCCGGCCTCGAGGCCGAGTGCGTCGACGATGGTGTCGTCGAGCCCCTGCTCGTGCAGCATCTCGGGGATGTCGTAGATCGACGGGGCGTCCGTCGCGTTCACGACGGCGCTCTCCTCGACGTCGCACATGAGCGCGATCTTGCGCTTGTTCGCCTCCGAGACGGGGCGGTCGCTGCGCAGCACGAGCGCGTCGGGCTGGATGCCGATCGAGCGGAGCGCGGCGACGGAGTGCTGGGTCGGCTTCGACTTCTGCTCGCCGGCGGTGTTCAGGTAGGGCACGAGGGAGACGTGCACGAAGAACACGTTGCGCCGGCCGAGCTCGTGCCGCACCTGACGGGCGGACTCGAGGAACGGCTGGCTCTCGATGTCACCGACGGTGCCACCGATCTCGGTGATGATCACGTCGGGCTGCGGGTCGTCGGACGCCTGCAGGCGCATCCGCCGCTTGATCTCGTCGGTGATGTGCGGGATGACCTGCACCGTGTCGCCGAGGTACTCGCCGCGGCGCTCCTTGGCGATGACCTGCGAGTAGATCTGCCCCGTCGTGACGTTCGCCGCCTGGCTCAGGTTGATGTCCAGGAAGCGCTCGTAGTGGCCGATGTCGAGGTCCGTCTCGGCGCCGTCGTCGGTGACGAAGACCTCGCCGTGCTGGAACGGATTCATCGTGCCCGGATCCACGTTGAGGTAGGGGTCCAGCTTCTGCATGACCACGCGGAGCCCGCGGGATGTGAGCAGGTTGCCCAACGAGGCCGCGGTGAGCCCCTTGCCCAGCGAGGAGACCACGCCACCCGTGACGAAGATGTGCTTCGTCGTCCTGCCCGAATCGCTGCGCTCGTCGACCACGGACTTCGATCATACGGGGCGGCTCAGGGGTCGCTTGCGAGATCCAGCAGCTCCTGCGCGTGCGCGAGGGCGGAATCGCTCGTCGTGAGGCCCGACAGGAGGCGGGCCATCTCGGCCACCCGGGCGTCGCCGGTGAGCTGCTCGACGGTCGACACCGTGACCCCGCCCTCGGCGTCCTTGAGCACACGGAGGTGGTTCGTGGCGAACGCGGCGACCTGCGCGAGGTGGGTGACGGCGATCACCTGCGACGACCCGGCCAGGCGGGCGAGCCGGCGCCCCACCTCGATCGCCGCCGCCCCGCCGATCCCCGCGTCGACCTCGTCGAACACGAACGTCGGCACCGGATCGGATCCCGCGAGCACGACCTCGAGGGCGAGCATGACCCGGGAGAGCTCGCCGCCCGACGCGCCGCGGGCGATCGGGCGGGGCTCCGCGCCCGGGTAGGCCTGGAGCAGCAGCTGGACCGCGTCCCGGCCGCTCGACGTCAGCTCCTCCCGGCTCGCGACGTCCACGAGCACGGCGGCGGTCCCCATGGCGAGATCGGCCAGCTCGGCCGTCACGGCGGTCGCGAGCCGCTCCGCCGCCTCCCGGCGCGCGGCCGACAGGCGGGACGCGAGCTCCTCGGCGAGCCGCTCGTCCTCGGCCTCCTGCAGCTCGAGGGCGTCGATGCGGTCCGTGTCCCCGTCGAGCTCGAGCAGCCGTCGGCCGCCGGCATCGGCGTACGCGAGCACGTCGTCGAGACCGGGTCCGTACCGCCGCTGGAGCACCGCGAGCTCGTTGATCCGCTGCTGCACGACCTCGAGCCGCCCGGGCGCGTCGGGGTCGAGGCCGGAGAGGTAGGAGGCGAGCTCCGCGGAGGCGTCGGCGGCGAGCGAGGCGACCGTCGCGACGCTCTCGGCGATGCTGGCGAGCGCCGGGTCGAGGTCGCCCGTGCGCTCGAGCGCCCGGCGTGCCTCGACGAGCAGGGTGAGGCCGTCGACGGCGCCGACGTCCTCGGCCGACAGCGCCTCGTGGGCGGTGGCCGCCGCGACACGCAGCTCGTCCTGAGCGCCGAGCCGCTCCGCGAGAGCGGCGAGCTCGGCGTCCTCGCCCGGCTGCGGCGCGACGCCCTCGATCTCGGCCAGCGCGGCGC